>NZ_JAZHCT010000002.1:0-324935 GCF_036541265.1 Paenibacillus sp. IITD108
TTTGCAAAAAACGTTGTTGTCAAAAATCTAACGGAGATAGGCGGCCTTATTTGGATAAAAAGGTGCCTCAAAACGTGGATTATTCACACATAGAGCTGCTAATCTTCGTTATAATTTATAATAAGCTGTTTTCGTTGAAATAGCGCTTGTCAGCTTCGTTAGAATTATTTATCAACAGCCTGAGAATCGCAGGATTTTGTAATTCGGGCATGAAAATGGAAGAAAATGATGCACCTTTCATACTGTTGAAAAACCGCAACAAGTACTTTGCAACGATGGCAAACTCTATTTTGTGGAAGCGCAGATTTTGAAATGACACCGACCAATTCTGTATGAAATTTCATATACATTTGTGTTTTTTGGGGCATCTCAGCTTATTCTGTATGAAATTTCATATACATTTGTGTTTTTTGGGGCATTTCAGCGTATTGTGTATGAAATTTCGTATACATTTGTGTTTTTTGGGGCATATCAGCTTATTGTGTATGAAATTTCATATACATTTGTGTTTTTTGGGGCATATCAGTGTAATGTATATGAAATTTCATATACATTTGTGTTTTTTGGGGCATTTCAGCGTATTGTGTATGAAATTTCATATACATTTGTGTTTTTTGGGGCATATCAGCGTATTGTATATGAAATTTCATATACAATTGTGTTTTTTAGGGCATATCAGTGTAATGTATATGAAATTTCATATACATGGAGACGTTTTGAGGTGGTGCAGACACGCATAGGGTTGTTGAGTTTCTTTATAAGAGAAAATTAGCTGTTTTCATTGAAACAGCCTGTATTTCCTGTACTTAGTTTGAAGAAATTTGGGCTTTTAGTGATTCTAAGAGGAAAAACTGCCTTTAGTTTGGCGGAATTCACAGGATATAGGGTGATTCAATAAAACTAGATACATGAAATACATCTAGAATCGTTTATTCAGCAAAAAATGAGAATCTAGATGCATAAAATGTACTTAGCTATCACGAGCATGGATGCAGCACTTGTCCATTCTACATGGCATACTTTTTCAACAGTCAGACCTTTGCATCATTTTTGAGTTTTCTCGATAAAATGGCCAGGAAAACGGGTAATGCAAATTAATCGCCAGCCTTCTTCGTTTCGCCAGATCTATTAAAAGGCCCTGCCTTGCCAGGATGTTTTGTTACATCCTAACAAGGCAGGTTCTCATTTGCAGCTGTTACAGCTAGACTATGCTTTTTTAACAAACTCTGACTTCAGCTTCATCGCGCCAAAGCCGTCAATTTTGCAGTCTATATTGTGATCGCCTTCGACAAGGCGAATATTTTTCACTTTCGTGCCAACCTTAAGCACGCTTGAACTGCCCTTAACTTTCAAATCTTTAATAATTGTAATTGAATCCCCATCTTGAAGCTCATTGCCATGAGCATCCTTCACAACTGCGTCATTCGCGCCTTGATCATCAGCAGCTGCTAGCGTCCATTCATGCGCGCATTCCGGACAAACGAACATGTTTCGATCCTCGTAGGTATATTCGGAACCACATTGTGGACAATTTGGCAAAGTAGACATCTTTATTCAGATCCCCCATTCATCATCATTCACCCTCTATAGTGACATACTATTGATATTCTGACAAATGGTACAAAGGATCGGAAAGAAACGGTACATCGAATAGCACCTTTCCAAATGGATATCCTATAGTAGTCAGCCCTGCTCAATAATTTCAACAAATTTGGTAGCAGCAAGTGAAAGCTGGACGCTTCTCAAATAGCAAACACCGATACTGCGCTTTGGAATAGGCGCAAGCAGCGGAATTTCATACAATTGCCGCTTATCCAAATATTCAGCAGCAAATTCCTTGATGACACAAGCTACACCTAGATTTATTTTGGCGAATTCAAGCAGCAGATCATGAGAGCCAAGCTCAAATTCAGGCGCCAGCTGCAGCCCTTGCGAAGCGATATAATTTTCCACATATTTTCTGGAATTGGACTTCGGTTCCAAAAATATAAGCGGCTGCTTCAATATATCAGTCAGTTCCTGAGGCTCTACGCTCAGATGCTTATATTCAGATCCGCATACGAATACATCATGAATATGGCTGCAGGGGATTTGTTCAAGGGAAGGATCGTCAAGCGGGAAATTGCATATGGCAATATCGATACCGCCTGATTTTAAAATGGAGCACAGCTCAAGTGTCGTTGCATTGACGATTTTGAATTTAATATTTGGATATTGATTATGAAACTTCTCCAAAAAAGGCAGTAAATAATAGCGTGAAATCGTATCTCCAACGCCAATTTTCAATTCGCCCATCGTTAAATTTTTAAATGCTAATATTTTTTGCTCGCCTACGCCAATCAAATTAATCGCAGAATGAACATATTCAAATAATAGGCTGCCTTCATTAGTCAATGTAACACCTTTGGGGGTACGGTGGAACAAACGGGTATCAAGCTCGCGCTCCAGCTGCAGCATAGCCTGGCTTACAGCAGGCTGGGTCATAAACAGCTCCTTGGCTGCATGAGAGAAGCTTTCGCACTGACCGACCTTTAGGAAGATCTTGTATAAATCTAATTTACTAACCATATAACCACCCCTTATACCTACCATTTGATATATTCATTTTACTTATACCATTTCCATCGTGTATATTACAAGTAGATGATTCACACATTCAAGAAATAGGGAGAGATTATAGTGGAAAGAGTAGTTGGTACTGTTGTTAGAGGACTACGTTGCCCAATAATTAATCAAGGCGATTCAATCGAGCAAATCGTTGTAGATAGCGTACTGAAAGCAGCTGAAGTAGAAGGCTTTGCTTTTCAAGATAAAGATATCGTTACATTAACAGAGTCCATCGTAGCTCGAGCACAAGGTAATTACGCCACTGTTGATCATATTGCCGCAGATGTCAAAGCAAAATTCGGAGATGACACAATTGGCGTTATATTCCCGATTCTTAGCCGTAACCGTTTCTCTATCTGCTTGAGCGGTATTGCAAAAGGCGCAAAAAAAATTGTGTTGATGCTTAGCTACCCATCTGATGAAGTAGGCAACCATTTGGTTGATATTGACGAGCTGGATGTTAAAGGAATCAATCCTTGGACAGATGTGCTTACTGAAGATCAATTCCGCAAGCATTTTGGCTACAATAAGCATACGTTCACTGGCGTTGATTATATTGAATATTACCGTTCCATTATCGAAGAAAACGGCGTGGAATGTGAAATTATTTTTTCCAACAATCCAAAAACGATTCTTGACTATACAAAAAGCGTATTAACTTGCGATATCCATACTCGTACAAGAACGAAAAAAATATTGAATGCTAATGGCGCTGAAAAAGTTTACAACTTGGATGCCATCCTGTCAGCACCTGTGAATGGCAGCGGCTATAACGAGCAATACGGCTTGCTTGGCTCCAACAAATCAACGGAGGACAGCATTAAGCTATTCCCGCGCGACTGTCAGCCTATCGTAGATTCTATTCAAGCAAAGCTTAAAGAAATTACTGGAAAAACGATCGAAGTTATGGTTTATGGAGACGGTGCATTTAAAGATCCTGTAGGGAAAATTTGGGAGCTTGCGGATCCAGTCGTATCGCCAGCTTTTACAGCAGGTCTTAACGGCACACCTAACGAAGTGAAGCTGAAATATTTGGCGGATAACAATTTTGCTAATTTACGCGGTGAAGAACTTCAAAAAGCGGTAGCGGAGTATATTAATAACAAGCAAGAGGATTTGGTGGGCGCTATGGAAGCGCAGGGTACAACGCCTCGCCGCCTGACAGATTTGATCGGCTCGCTATCTGACCTGACTTCCGGCAGCGGTGATAAAGGTACGCCGATCGTGTTCATCCAAGGCTACTTCGACAACTATACGAAATAATAAGGATCAGCAGCTTCACCATCCTTTGAATAATGTAATTCCGATGAACTATAGGAGCAGGTTACGGAGAAACATTTACACTTTGCTATATTTCTAAAAATTAAGAGTGCCCCGGAATTAATTGCACAGGCAATTAGATCTGGGGTGTTTTTTTGCCCACTGGCGGGTATCAACGTTTCATTTTGAATGTTGGCTATTTCATTGTATGTCCTGCTCGCTCACACTATCATTCTTTCTAACTTTTATTGAGAAACATTAAATTATAAAGTATAATGGTGTCTAATTAAAGAAGAGAAATATTTGCATATTAATTCGCAGATACTACCTGGCAACAGGAGATTGGGAGGGAATTTATGAGCATGGCAAATAAAAAAATTGAAATTGGCATAAGTACTTTTTTGGAAGCGACGATTGACCCGGAAACAGGCAAGCCTATGAGCCATGCAAAACGGCTGCGTCAAGCGGTTGATGAGATGGTGCTGGCTGACCAAACTGGACTTGATGTATACGGAATTGGCGAGCATCACCGCTCTGATTATGCTTCTAGCGCGCCAGCGGTTATACTCGCTGCTGCAGCCGCTATGACAAAGCATATCCGTTTGACGAGCGCAGTTACGGTGCTATCCTCGGCCGATCCTGTAAGAGTGTATCAAGATTTTTCCACTCTTGACGGTTTATCTGGGGGAAGAGCTGAAATTATGGCAGGCAGAGGCTCCTTTATCGAATCCTTCCCTTTATTTGGCTACTCTTTGGAGCATTATGATGAACTGTTCGAGGAGCATTTGCAGCTGCTGCTCAAAATTCGCGAAAATGAAAAAGTAAGCTGGAACGGCAAGCATCGCCCTTCCATTCGCGATTTGGGAGTTTATCCACGCGCTGAACAGCAGCCGCTGCCTGTATGGATCGCAAGCGGAGGCAGCCCGGATTCCGTTATTCGCGCCGGACAGCTTGGCTTGCCGCTTGCGCTGGCTATTATCGGCGGAATGCCGGAGCGCTTTGCGCCGCTTGTACATCTCTATAAAGAGGCTGCAGAGAAAGCGGGTCATGATCCGAATAAACTGCAAATTGCTACACATTCACACGGTTTTATTGCTGACACTTCGGAATATGCCAAGCAATTGTTTTTCCCGCCAACTCAAGCGCAAATGAACGTAATAGGGCGCGAGCGCGGCTGGCCGCCATATACGTATGAAGCCTTTGAGGCTGCCTGCAGCCCGCGCGGCGCTTTATATGTAGGTGATCCTGAGTATACAGCGGAGAAAATTATTTTGCTGCACAAAAATCTAGGCATTAACCGCTTCTTTCTGCATATTAATGTCGGCACAATGCCGCATAAGGACGTATTGCGCGCGATAGAATTGCTAGGTACAAAAACAGCGCCGATCGTTCGTCAATATGTGGATTCTTTGTAATCATTTCGTCCATCGATTTCACTCTAACGGTTGCCGGAGGCGCTATTTGGTCTTAAAAACCGCTTTTAAAACTCTAACGGTTCTAGAAACGCTTATTTGCCTCAAATCTGGCGTATTGAGCAAAAAATTCACAAATAGCGCTGGTGGCAACCGTTACAAATTCAAAACTGCCTTTTGGGGCTAAATAACACTTCTCACAACCGTTACAATTTCGTCATCGTTTACTCGACCCGTGCAGATGCTAAACCATATAGTCAAAAGTGCCAGCGGCATCGCCGCCGGCACTTTTTTGTCCATTCCTGCTAAATTCAGCGTTCTCAACGCTCTTCATTTCGACCGAAGGCTAAAATTGTTTATTGCCAACTTTGTTTCAGTTGCGCTATGGTATAGGCATCTTCAACGATCGAGGGAGAGGAAACTATTGTTCTATACGTTAAAGTCAAAACTGATCCTAATCTTCTCGCTTTTATTAGTTGTGCCCCTTCTGACGATGACCGTCATTTTTACTCAGCATTCCAAAAACAATGTAGAATTGATCACCAAATCGTCCTCCGCTCAAACACTTGAGCAATATGCCGGATATCTGGATATGCTTGGCGGCCAGGTAGAGGATGCTGCCTTCCAGGTGCTCAGCAACCAGCTCATTCAGCGCTGGATCGGCGTCCGCAGCGGAACGCGGATTGAGCCTTCGCAAACCGAGCAGTACCAGCTTAATGCCGAAGTGAAGGAATACTTGTCCCAGGTAACCTTAAATTTAACCAATATAGCCTCTATCTCGCTTAGCGACCGCAACGGCTTTGTCATTGGCAATGATTCCGTATACCACCATGTCAAATACAATAACAAGGACTGGTACAGCTACGTGCTAGAGCATGGTCCTAGCTGGGTTGGAACACATTTGGACCCTTACCAGCCCCATTCCTTGCAAAATATTCCGGTGAACAGTCTGATCATCCCGCTCGTTGAGCTCGATTCAATGACCGTTCAAGGAATTATCAAAATTAATGTGGAATCCTCGCTGATTCAGCAGCCTTTGTCCAAAATTGAAATGGAGCAATGGCGCACCGTGCAGCTCGTAAACAAACAAGGGCTTATTATGGCGGGGAATGAAAGCGATTCCCTGCGGTCAGCTGATCCATTCGGTGCACAGCCCGCCGGGCAAGCTTTGCTGAATGTGCTCAATAGCCCGCAATGGAGCCATATTTTGCAAAGCGAACAAACCAAAGATGCCTTCAAGCTTAAAAATGATGATGGCACATCCAGCTATTGGTTCTATCGCAAGCTTGATGCTCTTAACTGGATTATTATAGGTGAAATTACCGAGAAGGAGCTGTTTCGCCAAATTGACCAAATGAGCCGTACGATGCTGGCTATTGGGCTTGGTCTTCTGCTTTTGACGTTAGCGGCGGCTTACTGGATTTCTGCCAGCATGACCCGACCGCTCAGCAAATTGTCGCAAATGATGAGGCGGCTTGAGATGGGAGATTTTCAAGCAGCAGAGAAGGTAAGTGTTGCCCGAAGAGGCGAAACCGGCTATTTGCTGCATGCCTTCGAGCGGATGGCGGGCCGTTTGAACCAGCTGATTCACGATGAGTTTACACTGAAGCTTAGAAAGCAGGACGCTGAATACAAAGCGCTCTTAATGCAGGTCAATCCGCATTTTCTATACAATACGCTGGAAACGATCGGCGCGCTCGCCGCTCAGCAAAAAACGGAGCAGCTGCTTGATGTAACGGAGTCGTTGGGCCAAATGCTGCGCCATTCGCTGAAGCAGGATTCGGACACAATTCTTCTGTCTGATGAGCTGCAGCAAATCGAGTACTATACCTTTATTATGGAAACACGCTTTGAAGACAGCCTGTTCTTCTCTATCGAGAAGGATCCTTCCCTGGAGAAGGCAACCATTATGAAATTTATGCTGCAGCCGCTTATAGAAAATGCCGTGAAATACAGCAAGGAAAAATTGCGCTATGCTCATATCCGCATTAGTATGCAGCGAACAAGCAGTAACTTTATGGAGCTTTCCATTACGGACAACGGCGAAGGCATGAGCGAAGAGCTAATAAAAGAACTAATTGTGGTAGCTTACTCTGAGGACCCCGCGAAAGTACTCGGCAGCCCTGGCAGCAAAATCGGCCTTCGCAATGTGCTCGTAAGATGTCGTTTATACTACGGCGAAGCATTCAGCGTGAATATTAAATCACAATTGCAGCAGGGAACAACGATCAGCTTGACGTTGCCTGTCAACGAGGAGGACAGCAGCTATGTACAAAGTAATGCTGGTAGATGATGAGCGTCAAATCCGGCAAGGCTTGATGGCAAAAATCAATTGGGAGCAGCACGGCTTTACAATATGCGGCGAAGCAGCTGACGGCAAGGAAGCATTGGACAAAATCGCGGCATTACGGCCGCACCTCGTCATTACAGATATCCGCATGCCGGTTATGGACGGCGCAGAGCTGCTGAAGCAATGCGCAGCCTTATACCCGGACTGCTATTATATTGTCTTATCCGGCTACGAAGAGTTCAGCTATGTGAAAGCCGCAATGAAATACGGAGCTAGCGACTATTTGCTAAAGCCGGTTATCCGCAAGGAGCTGGCATCTCTCTTACAGCGCATAAAAGAAGAACTGGATGCGAAGCAAGCGGAGCTTGCCAAGGGAGAAAAGCTGAAACACGAGTTAAATCAGCATACAGAGCGGCTGCGGGAGCAGTTCTGGCTGCAAGCGGTACGCTCTGGCTCCAGCGCCGCTGCATGGGTAAGTGAAGGCGAGCGGCTTGGCCTAAGCGAGCTTCTTCATGCGGAGGCATGGGTATGCTTCGCCGCTGTCGAAATAGGGGATGCTAGATGCAAGCAGCACCCTTCCAGCGTCAGCCAGCAAGCGCAAGGAGCTCCCGATCCGCTGCTTCTGTTAGCTGCTTATTTGACGGCTGCTGAGCTGCTTGAGCAGTGGCATGACAAGGCCTATGTGTTCCGGGACTCTGCCATGCCGCAGCTGCTGCATCTTGTTTTCAAAACTGAGCCCTATGAAACTGCCGCCTTGCAAAGCTGGCTAGAGAATGAATTCCGCATTCAGCTCGAAGGCATGCTCACCATAACACTGAAGATCGGAATTGGTATAGCTGTACAAGGCCCTGAGCAGTGGAAGAAGGGATTTACGTCCAGCCGTTTGCAATGGATGCAATTCGCACAGCAAACGCCTTCTGCCGGCAAGGGTGCCAGTGCCGAGCTGCCGCCGCAGACCGAAAAGCAGCTTAGCGAAGCGATTGAGGAAGGAAACCGGAGTAAAGCTGCACTGCTTATTCAGCAGTTGACTTCACTAAGCAGCCTGCCAACGCTGCAGGAGCAATCGGTACGCATGCTGCGCCTGCTATTGCTGCTGGACAGCTTGGCCCATAAGCACGGAATAAAGCTGGAGGAAGCCGAATTCATGCTTGGCGGACTGCCCGAAAGCCTGTGGCAATGTGTTTCACAAGGAGAGGCAGGCACTTTTTTCACCGAAATAATGGAAACGATCCTATCTGATTTAGCTAAAAACCAGCAAAATAACGGCCAAGACGTCATTCAGCAGGCAGCTGCTTATTTGCACGAGCATTATGCGGACGAAACAATCAGCCTCACTCATTTGGCCGACCGGTTTCATTTGCATACCACCTACTTATCTGAGCTGTTTAAAAAAACAATCGGTAAAAACTACCGCGATTATTTAACCGAAATTCGCATCGAAAAGGCTAAACAGCTGCTCGAGCGCGAAGATATCCGAGTTACAGATATTTCGGGCCTTACCGGCTTTTCAAACCCGAATTATTTCAGTCAGGTGTTCAAAAAAGTAACAGGCTTCAGCCCATTAGAGTACCAGCAAAACCGAAAAAAATGAAGATGATCATCCGAAGCAATTGAAGGCGGAGCCTTAGGGCTTCCCCCTATAATGTACTTGTAAGCGTATTCAACTAAATGACTTAGGGGGAATCAAGCATGCAACGTAAACGTTTATTGCTAGTATTAATTAGCGCGCTACTGCTCATACTGACGGCTGCCTGCGGCAACAGCGGTACCACTGGCAACAGCCCAAATACGAGCTCAAACACGCCTAAAAATAATGAGAGCAATGCCACGGGCGGCAAGACTGAAACGGATACGAAAAAGAAGGTTACGCTCGATTTTGTATGGTTTACAGACGGTATTGAAGGCGAAGTCATGAAAAGCATCATTAACCAATATACCGCCGAAAACAGCCATGTTACGATCAACTTAATTGAGGTTGCATACAAGGATCTCGAAACAAAGCTGAAAACGATGATTGCGGGCGGCAAACCGCCAGCGCTATCACGGATGACTAATCCGGGAGCCTATATTAACCAAGCGCTGGATCTGTCCTCCTATGTAGGCGATGTTGAAAAATTTATGGAGCAATTCGCATCATCGGTTAAGCCTTACTACTACATCAATAACAAGCTCGCTGCAGTGCCAATGGACGTAACGGCAAACGGGCTCATTTACAACAAGACCCTATTCGACAAAGCGGGCGTCAAAGTACCGCAATCGCCTGAAGAGATCTGGACATGGGATGAGTTTTCACAGGCGCTTAGACAGGTAATCGATAAGGGCGGCGCTAAACACGGCATGGTATGGGATTTTACACCGCATCGCTGGTCGACGCAGCTTTACCAATTCGGGGGCAGCATTTTTAATGAAGACGGAACAGCTGCTGCTATCAATGATGAGAACGGCGTTCGCGCTGTAGACTATTTTATTAAACTGCATAAAGACGGCCTAATGCCTGAGTCGGTATGGCTGGGCGGCGAAAATCCGAATAACCTGTTCCGCACAGGCACGGTAGGCGCTCACTTCTCTGGCAACTGGATGATTAGCAACTACAAGGATATCGATAATTTTGAATGGGGCATTACGTATATGCCAAAAGAGGTTCAGCGTTCCTCCGTTCCAGGCGGAAAATACGTAATGGCGTTCCAAGGCTCCGGCGTGGAAGACGAAGCCGCTGCTTTCATTCAGTATCTATCCTCCAAGGAAGTAAATGCGAAGTATACGAGCGAGTCTCTGTTTATGAGCCCTCGTATCGATAATGCAAAGCTTGATTATGAATTCGGATCGGATATGTTTGCGATTTTTGCGGATGAGCTGCAAAATACGCCTGCAAGTGCAGCCATGGACTGGTCCAAGCAAGAAATTATTCCTAAAGTTCAAAATGAAATTCGCGACAGCATTGTGGATGTATTAACCGGCGGTAAAACTTCCAAGCAAGCTTTGGATGAAGTTGCTGAAAAAATTAACGCCGCAATCAAAGAGGCTGCCAAATAGGCAGCCTTTCTTCACAAAATTCGAAGGAGGGCGACTATGGAGGCAGCTGTTCACAGCAGTTCCAATAAACCGAAGCGTATGCACAAATTCAAACAGCTGATAACGCCTTATTTGTTTGTTTTGCCTAACATTATCATTTTCAGCGTGTTTATTGTCATCCCGGCTATATTGGGGTTTTACTATTCCTTGCACAAATATGACGGGCTCAATCCAATGAAGTTTATTGGCCTTGATAACTATAAATCTATTTTATCCAATTCGCAATTTTGGGAGGTGCTCAAAAATACTTTCCTTTATGCAGGTACAGCAGTGCCGCTGCTGTTTATCTGCTCGCTGGGCATTGCGCTGCTTCTTGCGCAACAGATTCGCTTTAAAGGCTTGTTTCGCGCCGTCTACTACTGGCCGGTTATGATTTCCTTTATTATCGTCGGTCTGACATGGAAATGGATCTTCGGAAGCAGCTTCGGCATACTCAACTATATTCTGGGAGGGCTGGGGCTGCCGGAAATCGGCTGGCTGACTGATCCGTTCTGGGCGAAAGTATCCGTCGTGGCAGCAACACTATGGTCGCGTATCGGCTTCTATATGGTTATTTTTATAGCCGGATTGCATTCCATCCCTACAGACTTCTATGAAGCAGCCCGCATTGACGGGGCATCGCGTTCCCGCATATTTTTCAAAATCACGCTGCCGCTGCTTAAGCCGACGAGCCTGCTTGTGCTTATTCTAACTGTCATTGACGCTTTCAAGCAGTATCCGCTTATGTATGCTTTAACGAGCGGAGGTCCAGGCAAAGCAACGACTTATATGGTGCAGTACATCTATGAAATCGGCTTTGAAAAGACCGAGCTTGGCCTGGCAAGCGCCATGTCTGTCGTTCTGTTCGCCATAATCGGCACATTCGCATTTGTGCAGTTCAAATTGTCCAAAGGGGGAGCATACGATTGAGATCGAAACCATTTACGTACATCACCTTGTCGCTGCTGTCCATCGTATATATTTTCCCTGTGTTCTGGGTCGTCGTCTCATCCTTTAAGGGCAAAAATGAATTGTACAAATGGCCGCCGTCCATATTCCCTAGCCATTTTACGTTTGAAAACTATGAAATAGCTTTTAAGGCCGGGAAATTTGGCTTGCTGTTTATGAACAGCTTATTCGTTACGATTGTGTCTACCCTGCTGCTGCTGCTGATCAACTCGATGGCCGGCTATGCACTGGCAAAATACCGTTTCCGCGGAGATACCTTTATTCTGATCGCTTTTATTTCTACGCTTATGATTCCGCTCGAGGTTATTATGATCCCTATCTTTAAGGTGATCAGCAAGCTCGGGCTATACAACTCGCTATGGGGGATTATTATCCCTCCGGCTGCAACGCCAACCGGCGTATTCCTGATGCGCCAATATTTGCTTACGATCCCTAATGAGCTGCTAGAGGCAGCGCGTATAGACGGGGCGGGCGAATGGAAAATTTATTGGCGGATCGTGCTGCCGATTGCCCAGCCTATTATGGCCGTTCTCGCGATCTTTTCCTTTATGTGGCGCTGGGATGACTTTCTCTGGCCGCTCATCGTAATCAGCGATCCAAACAAATATACTGTACAGCTGGCAATCTCCAACTTTATCGGACAATATGACGTGGACTGGGGCAGTCTGCTCGCGATGACCGTTGTAACGATGGTTCCGGTGCTTGCTGTGTTTTTAATGTTCCAAAAGCACTTTGTGCAAGGGATGGCCACTACAGGAATGAAATAAGGAAAGGACAGAATATCCGATGCTGCATACAACCGTGAGCTACAAACCGTTTCAAACAGGCCAATTCAGCCCAAACGGGCATAACCGTGCTGTAAAATCTATCAATCGCTGGTTAATAAGCGGCCCTTTTGAGAAAAAAATACAATTCGAGCCTGTTACGATGACGGGCGAAATTAATACTTGGCTGCTGGAGGGCTTTTCTATTCACGAGAATCCTTGCAGAAAAGAATATGTTGAGGAGCGGCGCAAGCAGCCGCCTCAATATCCTTTCCAGCTAGAAATGCCGGGCCCAGGCGCTGCTGTCAGCCAAGAGGGCGAGCAGCAAAGCTGGTCCGTCTATTGTCCTTGGGACAATCCAAGAGTCGATCATTCCGGCTTTTGGTTTGAGCCGACACTGCTTACCACTTATGCAGCGACGCAAATTGAATATGATAATGCCGGACGTTACAAATTTAGTCTCCGCACCTGTGGTGCGGTCACGCTGTGGGTCGATGGCACATTAGTTATAGATTTTGTATCGTACAAGCGCAACAAAGTGCAGCAAACCGAATTCGAGCTCGAGCTTGAGCAAGGCGTGCATTTATTTGAAATACGATTTGAGGATTTGGCGGAACGGGATACCGAGTACTACTTTCAGCTGGATGAATATAGCACTAGCGAGCCCTCCATCCTGCTTCCGATTGCACCTGAACGGTCAGAGCAGTGGCTGCAGCTGGAGATGGCGCTTGAAGCCAGCTACTTTGAAAAGGAGTCTGTCACGGACGGCTTTATCGCGCTTCAGCTGGATAATCCTTTGCACGAGCCGATCCAGGTTGACGTGACATGGGGCAATTTCTTTGACGGCCAGCAGAAGAAGCAGATTATGCTGCAGCCGGGCATGAAGCAGCTTGAGCTAGGTCATACAGATGAAATCGGTATGGGCTATCATTACTTTACGCTCGATTTCTGGCTTGACGGATTGAAGCTGAGCAAGCGAATTGGAATGGAGGCTTGCATAACGCTAGACCCGCCTCCTGCCTCGAACACGATCAAAGAAAGAAAGCAGGCTGCGCTGCGCTTTATTGCCGATCAAGGCAGCCAAAATATTCATACCGCCGTCGCGCAGCTGCACATACATGGTCCTTCTGATCAGACGATGGCTATTTTGTACGAAGGCATGAAACGAATTCATGCGCGCGAGGATTGCTCTGATTTTTATTTAGCGGGTTTGTTCAAGCTTTGGAAGGAATACAGAGGCAGGGGCGATGATCCGTATTTAACCGGTCAGTTCTGGCAGCAGGTGAAGGAATGCATGCTTTCCTTCCGCTATTGGATCGATGATCCGGGCAGTGATGTCATGTGGTTTTTCAGTGAAAACCATGCTCTGCTGTTCCATGCCTGCGAGCTGTTTGCCGGACAGCTGTTCCCAGATGAGCGCTTTAGCAACAGCGGAAAAACCGGCAAGGAGCATCGCAAGCAAGCTGAAAGCCGATTAGCCGAATGGTTCGAGCGGTTCTTTGAAGAAGGTCTTGCAGAATGGAATTCTAACGCCTATATCCCTGTTGATGCGCTAGGGCTTCTCCATATTTACGATTTGGCCGAGTCGGTTGAGCTGCGGCAAGCGGCCAAACGAGCGATGGATCAATTGTTCTATTATATAGCTGTTCATGCGCATGGCGGACGGTTGATGACGACTTTTGGCAGAAGCTATGAAAAAGAGCTGAAAGGACACAATGTAGCCGGCACCTCCTCGATGTGCTGGATTGCTTATGGCGAAGGCATATTGAATGGCTACTCGTTAAGCAATGTTATTTTCAGCCTTTGCTCATACGAAGCTCCTGCTGACTACGCTGCTTATCTAAAGCCTGCCGGAAAAGGCTTCATCTTTGAGTATGAGCAAGGAAAAGACGGTTACGCACGCTTGTATCACTATAAAACGAAGGATGGCGTCATGTCCTCCATTCAAGATTTCCGCCCGGGGTATGCGGGTTATCAAGAGCACATCGTCCACTATGCGGCATCGCCGTACGCACAAGCTTGGATTAACCATCCCGGAGAGCTTCATAGCTATGGAAGCGGACGCCCAAGCTTCTGGGCCGGCAATGGCACCCTGCCAAAGGCCGCGCAGTTCAAAGGACTTGCCGTCTTGCACTATCAGATCAATCCGCAGCATGATGCCGGATATACGCATCTTTTCTTGCCAGTCGATGAATACGACGAGTGGTTCAGTCAAGACAACTGGCTGTTTGCCCGCAAGGACTGCTCGTATATCGGTGTTTGGACGGCAAATGGCATGAAAATGACGGAGCAAGGCGCTAACCGAAGACGGGAATGGGTATCAGACGGGCTGTTTAATACATGGGTGATGCGCTGCTCCAACGTAGCAGAAGCTGGGAGCTTCCAGCAATTCGCCGCAAGTTTGCTTGCTGCTGGAATTGAGAACGAGCCTGGCCTTCATATCCGCCTGCAGGATCCCGAATATGGCTCAGCAGAGCTTTATTGGGAACATGGCTTTACCGTTAACGGTCAAATACAGAAGGTGGACGGAGCTGGCGTAATGGGACGGCTCACGATGTTGGATGAGCAAACAAAGGAGTGAAAGCATAATGCCGCAACAAACTGCCATTAATAAGCAGCAGCTGCTATCTGCTATAAAAAAAGTTTCTGAAGCGATGAAAACTCTTAAAAACAGCTCTATGAATGAACAATATCCGATTGGGCTGATCGATATTGATTTGTGGGAATGGCCGCAAGGGGTCGGATTATACGGCATGTATCAATATTTTGAAGCGACCGCCGATCCCGACGTATTGCAATATTTGATAAGCTGGTATGACCGCCGCATTGCAGCTGGCTTGCCGGAGCGTAATGTCAACACCTGCTCACCGCTTATTACTCTTGTCTCTTTAGCCGAAAAAACTGATAACCCAGAATACCGCCATATATGCAAGGAATGGTCAGAGTGGGTAATGAATGGTCTCATCCGTACAGGCGAGGATCGTGCTTTCCAGCATATGATTACCGGCGATGCCAACGAAGGGCAAATTCTGATCGATACCCTATTTATGACGGTCATGTTTCTCGCCAAAGCAGGCATTTATTTTGAAAAACCGGGATATGTCGAAGAAGCGAAGCGCCAATACCTTCTTCATATCAAATATTTGTACAACAAAAAAAGTGGTTTGTTCTATCATGGCTGGGATTACAATGGCAAGCACAATTACGGAGCTGTTCACTGGGGCAGGGGAAATGCGTGGTATACGTGCGGCGCCGTTGATTTTCTAGATACGGCAGCGATGGAGCCCGGCTTGAAGGAATACTTATTGGATACGCTGCGATGCCAAGTACTGGCTTTAGTGGAGCTGCAGCATGAAAGCGGCTTATGGCATACCGTGCTTGACGATCCAAGCTCTTATCTTGAAGCTTCCGCATCGGCTGCAATCGGCTACGGCATTCTCAAGGGCGTACGGCTGGGCTATTTGCCTGCTGAGCTTAAAAATAATGGGATGCTTGCCCTGCAAGGAGTTCTTGCTCAAATTAACGAGGACGGAGTTGTGCAGCAAGTTTCCTACGGCACGCCGGTAGGCTACGACGCCCAGTTCTATAAGGATATTCCGATCTCGCCTATGACATATGGGCAGTCCATGACGCAGCTGCTGCTCATCGAAGCGCTGAAGCACGTCGACGAACAACAAAATACCTATCGGTAACACAATTTTAACAATGCATAATTTCGCAAACAATAAAAAAGTCCCAGTATTCCTTCACAGTCAAAGGAATACTGGGACGTGCTTCGTCACTTTATCAGCGCTCCATTAATTTCATTCAATACATCTCTAACCTTCGGCTCTGAACTCAGCTTCCATTCTTCCCAAGCTGTTTCAATATCTTTGCCACTATACAAAGCTTGCACAATCGCATCGACCACATTAATACTAAACTTGTTTTTATTTGGCGTAGACAACAATATGAGCTCATAGTCTGGTGGTACAACGTCTGTTATTTTTTCTTTTACTCGAAACATGCTTATAGCTCTATCTCGTACCGCGGCAGGCAAGGATGGATCGCGCGCAGACCAATCATCCGGCAATATGACTTTGGTATAAAAGAAATAGTAGGAAGGATACATGTCAGCAATATATTTGAAATTGCCCGCACTGTCCTTCTCTCTTGTAATCACTAGCTCCTCGCCATTCATTTCGTAATCTTTGCCTTCAATTCCGGCAAAAATCAGACGCTGGCCTTCCGGTGTCGCTATATAGTCCAGAATAGTCAAAATTCTATCAAAAGTTTCATCATCCAAAGTCGGACTGAATATTTCTCCTGTCCAGAAATTCATTAAGTTCTGCTCACCATAAAACTTTCCGTCATCTCCAACAATTGTGGCGATACCAATCGATTCCAAAGAATCCAAATCCGGATTTGCTTTGTCAAATGCTTGCATTCTTTCGTTCACGTTTGCTGCTGAAGCACCCCATACGAACATCCCGCTAATGCCTGCATTGAATTTTTCCAAATGTTCCTGTGCTTTAAACGTATAAAAATCTTTATCCATGAAGCCTTGCTTAAAGTAATATTCGAAATTTTTCACGCCTTCCAGCGTGGAATCCTCGAAAGCTCCCCATACATACTTCCCGTCAACCTTATGGAATATCTTGTAGTGTTTATTGAATGGCTGAACAAATGCAGCGAATAATTGATCCGGTGCAGATGACAGTCCGATTGTTTTACCAGCACCATTATTACCTGGATCTTGTTCAACAAAAGCTTTCCCCAATTGAGCTATTTGTTCCATTGTGATCGTGTCGCCAACTTGAATTCCGACTTTCTTAGCCCAATCTTGTCTGTAATACAATACCTTCGAATCAATAATAATATCGGTAGTTTCAGTAACTGGATTATTGTAAATGACATTAGGAACCATATACAATCGACCATCCGGATCCTGGCTTTTCAAGAAATCTCCGATTCCGGATTTTTTAATGGAATTTGCCAAATTCGGATATTTACTTTCGTAATCATCTGGCAGAGGCTTGATTAAGCCTTGTTTGCTATAATTCAAATAGTCAGTATAATTAAAATCCCAAAACATCATGTCAGGCATGTCACCGGAATTAATCCATAATCGATCTCTCTCTGCCCAATTATCCCAGCTTAACGGAACCAGCTTGTATTCAAAATTAAATTTTTCATCCAACGTCTTGAAAATTTCATCTTCCGTATAATTTCCGTTTTCCGTAACGTCTACAGAGGTGGCTGTAAAGGTTATTCTTTTCTCGAATCCTGTTGCGCCTTCCTGCGAGCCTTGTTGTTCATCGCCTGTTTTCGGGCTTTGAGCAGGTTGTTGATTTTCGCCGTTGTCAGAGCCATTTCCTTTACTGCATCCGGCCAATACTGTAGCGAGAAGAATAATCCAGCAAGCCATTACAATCTTTTTCATTTTAACCCTCCTACATTTTTTTATATTTAAAGAGAAACTCTTTAAATCACTCGTTCATGACTTCTCAGAGCCAATCATAATGCCCTTCATAAAATATTTTTGGAGAAAAGGATACAACACCATAATGGGAGCCATCGTTATAAAAATAGCAGCCATCTTAACCCCGTCAGAAAATATATTGCGATCGATAGTTATACCTGCGCTGCTCATATCTACCGTAGTGGTCGATATAATACTGCGCAGCACAAGCTGCAATGGCCATTTATCACCATCTCTTATAAAGAGCATGGCATTAAACCATTCATTCCAACGGTCAACCGAGAAAAACAAAATGATGGTAGCCATAATCGGCAATGCTAAAGGCAGCATAATTCGTATCAAAATAACAATATCATTTGCCCCATCGATCTTTGCCGACTCCTCAACAGCCGGAGATATGGATTGAAAATAACTTCGAATAAGCAGCATATAGAAAGTGTTCGCACCCGAAACAAGAATGACTGCCAGCAAATTGTTCATCAGCCCCATCTCTTTGATAAGCAGATAGAGAGGAATCATGCCTCCGCTAAAGTACATGGTGAAAATAACCATGGAAGTGATCAGCTTCTTTCCCGGGAAGTTGCTCCTGGACAACGCATACGCCGTGCAAGTTGTAATGATCATATTATAAGGAACACCTATCACCAGAATCATAAGCGTATTGATATAGCCATGATAAAAACGTGGATTATGAAAAATAAAATGATAAGCTTCAAATGTAATTTCTTTTGGAAAAATCATAAACGGAGTTTGCATATATTCCTTCTGCGATACAACCGATATTAGCAGGACATTGTAGAATGGATATATAATCAGTAAGGCGCATGCTCCCAACAAGACAGCGTTAATTAGATTGAAGATATGATTTTTTTTAACTCTCAACAATTGCACCTCCCTAGAAAATTCCTCTTTCACCCATCAGTTTGGCGATACGATCAAAAACCACAAGCAACATAAAGTTAATTAATGACTTGAACAAACCTACTGCTGTACTAAATCCGAAATCGCCTGACGTTTGAAATGTAATGCGATAAATGTAGGTGTCCAGGATATCGCTTACACTTAAAACCGCAGCATTATACATATTGAAAATTTGATCAAAACCGGCATTCATCGTATTTCCAACTTGCAAGAGCAACATCAACACGATGGCTGATCGTATGCCAGGCAATGTGATATACAGCATTCTCTGAAACCGATTTGCTCCATCCATATAAGAAGCCTCGTATAATTCAGGACTGATCGAAGTAATTGACGCCAAATAAATAATACACACCCAACCGGAGCTTTTCCAAATATCTGATATATAAATAAGCGGTCTGAACAAATCGCGATCAGCCAAAAACATTTGCGTTTCTGCGCCAAACAACGCGTAAAAGCGATTGACGACCCCTTCACTGCCTAATAAATTGAGTATAATTCCCGAAACAATAACCCACGATAAAAAATTAGGAAATGTAAATACCGTTTGCAAAAACCGTTTGTATTTCCCGTCCCATAGTTCATTGATTAACAGCGCCAATATAATTGGAACAGGAAATTGAAACACAATGCGGCTCAAGCTGATTTCAATCGTATTCCTGAATGCTTGCCAAAACTCATAATCATTGAAAATATAACGGTAATGCTCCAAACCTACAAAAGGGCTTCCCCATATGCCCAGGTTTGCTCGAAAATCTTTAAAAGCCAGCAAAACTCCATACATGGGACCGTAACAAAAAATGCCATAATACAATAGTCCCGGAATTAAAATGATATATATATACTTGTTCTTCGCAATCTCTTTTAATAATGATTTCTTTGGGGACTCTAACCTTAACGCACTCATTGCAATCTCCCTCTCTCTGCCTGTTATTGCTTTCACTATAGGGGATCACATAATTAATGCATAGTTTCATTTTTTAAAATACAGTTCGGCAAAAATTGAAACAAATAAGGCAAAAGATGATACTTCTGTTCAAGAAGAAACTGCTAACCCGATCCTTGTCCAAAAACAAACAGCCCCCATCTCTACAGCAAGATGAGGGCTGTTCATTTTATTATTCCAATCGTTCTGCTTCATCGGATTTACCGGATCTGTAATCGCTTCGGTACTTCCCAGGCGGTATCCCTGTAATTTGTTTGAATACTCTTGTGAAGTTTTGAGTCGTTGTATACTGCAGCTTATCGGAGATTTCCTTAATGGACAAATCCGTGTAAACCAGCCATTCTTTCGCTTTATTCATTTTGAAATTAATGACGTAGTCAACAAAATTAATATTTTCTTGTTTTTTGAAAACTTTACTTAATTGAGAGGTGGACATTCCAAGCTCTGAAGCAATGGCTTGCAAAGAAAGATCGGATTCATAATGATTATGAATATATTCAATTGTGCGATCTACTGTTTTTCTATCACTTATAAGCTCCATATGTTCAATTTTTTTTCTGATGGCAGGAAAAAATACAATGGAAAACCATTCTTTCATTTCATCCAGTGATGTAGTTGCAAAAATATCTTGATAAACATCGTTCTCAAACACTTCATCAAATGTGCAGCCCATTCTCTCATACATAAATTGTCCGATATCATCCAGAGAGTAAGTCAGTATTCCTTGAAACATTTTAAAATCAGGGACGTGCAAAGGCAATATATCCAACATGGACATATACATTTCCTCCGCTTCATTCACATTCCCTTCCATTAAGCATGATATCGTCATCTTATGCCATTTGGCAGAGTTTCTATCTCGCAAATCAATAACCGATAATGCTTCCACATCTTGACACGAGATCGTGCTGTTCACACCAATCAAATGACGATAGCCTAACAATTGAAGCGTCTGCTCATACAAGTCATTTATTTGATAGTAGGGATCATTAGTTTCTCTGCTTACCGCAATCGAAACCGTGAACTGGAATATTTCCTGAATTTTATAACGTATTAGTCCACATAATTGTCTAATCAATTGTTCCGAATCATCTGATGAGTCTTGCAACCCGAGTATTAGCAGAACTTGACAAATTTGCACATTAGAAGTGATATAGTGAATCTGATCATTCTCGTCGCATAACTCTTGAATCACTTTATTAAGCGCGTACATAATTAAATTTCTGTCATTATTCAAGTATCTCTGTTTAAACGCATTCACTTGATCAACATCCACTACGCATATATAAAATGATTTTCCTTCAATAACAAGATTATATTGCTGTAATTTTCCCTGTATAGAAGCCGCTGATATTTCCCCATGTATCAGCTTTTTCATTACATGCTCCCTGACCTGTTGCTGCTCCTGTTGCAATTGATCTTTCAGATAATTATTTTTTTCTACCACATCATCCATATACGAATGAATCGCTTGGACATCATCAGTGCCCGCCTTCATCACTCGAGGCAACTTCTGCATAATACGATAAATAGGCATGTAGAGGCTTCGATAACTTAAAAAGGATATACATCCCCAGAATATAACGAGAAACGCTGCCATTCCCCATGTCCAGTTGCGAATATCATTAGCTTTATTAGTTAACTCACGCATGGGCGTCATCGCAATATATGTCCAATTATTATAGGTCGACTTTATGGTCGTAGCATTGTACTTCTCATTGGCGATAACCAATTGTTTGGAAATCCCCGCCTTTTCTTTCGACACGCTATAAATAGGTGATTCCAATGTCAAGCGGGCACCAATTTCTTCTGCCCTTGGACTCAAAACAATTTTCCCTTGATCATCGACAATTAAAACTTGAATATTTCCCATCTCAATGGATTGCAAATACTCATACATTCTCTTGATATCCACATGTAAAATCACGATTCCAGCTGTACTGTAGTCGACAGAAACTTGCTTTACAATTAATAATTCATTTTGATTAAGATAGGTGTTGGGAGTAATTACCGATACACCAAAATATTTAGGATTATAGGTTTGAATCAATTGTCTGTAATTAAAATTGCTTATCGACGACAGTCCTTTAATAGTTGAGTAAATTTGATCATAGTCAGTGTAAACCAAAGTTACGCCAAACGGGATTTTTGTGACACTTCTATATTTCGATACCGTGCTCATCATATTCATGGTAGCTTCAAAACTTTCTTTTGGCGTTGTCGAAATGCCGAGCAGCAATGAATTTTGTATAATTAAATCTTCTGACACCTGTAATGACAACGTTTTCAATTCAGCTAAAAATGCATTTAATTGATATTCAATTTGTTTTAGTATGATCCTGTTATTCGTATCCACTTCTGATTGAATGCTTTTAACTGCTGTATAGGATGAAATCATTCCCAATAAAGTAACAGGAATGATACTAAGAAATAAACAATAGATAAGTATTTTCTTTTTGAAGGTAATCTTTTTTATTCTTGCTAGTTTCTTTATCACTGTTTCCCCCCCTGCATATACAAAATCATAAAGTCTTTTTATTACGATGTAAATATCAACATTAAAACGAGTACTTGAAAGCTATGTTTACAAGAAGAAACGCTGCGCGTCCTAGGCTAAGGATGTGCCGTTTCTCGATAAAAGCCGGGTCGCATGAATGATGCGCCCGGCTTTTTATTTGCCACTTTTTATTACTTGAACAATCCGCCCAGCTTATCGCCAAGACCGCCGCCAATTTGGCCTCCTGCTGCTTTCACCAAGAAATCTTTCCAGGAACCAAAGCTGCTGATTCCTTTAATAATTCCATCCAGCTTATCGGCAGAAATATTTTTCAAATCCAGCACGCTGCCTACGCCAACCTTATCCAGAAAAGCTTGTACCGAATCAAGCATAGTGTTGTCTTTAATAAATTTATCGGTAATGATTTGCTCCAGATTCAATTTTTCCAAATCCAGTCCAAGCCCGCTTGCCATATTAGTCAATTTGCCTAAATCCATCATTCATCCCTCATTTTTTCATAATATGTATACTTCATTCTACCACCGAATAAAAGTAAGAGTAAATCTTTAGGCTTTGAAAAAGTATTTTTCTGACTAGACTGCCGATTCGTTTTGGATAGTGGAGCAAACAACAAAAAGGGAAGAGCACTGCGATCAAGTTTGGGCTGACTTAACTAATTTTTGTCTTGTTTTTCTGTATATTGTTGCATATAATGACGATGGCATATTTCTACAAGGTTCTACAAATTCAAACTATTTTATTAGGAAGGTGTAAATGTGATTATCCAAAGAAACATTGCATTATGTATCGTATTAACATTTATTACATGCGGAATCTACGGTATCTATTGGTTCATTGTACTTACCAATGATATTGGTAAAGTAAGCAATGATCCAAGCTTTACAGGCGGCAAGCACTTTTTGCTTACTATAGTAACATGTGGAATATGGTCGTTTATTTGGTCCTACCAAGTAGGCAAGCATATCGCTCATGCGCAATACCATCGCGGTTATCAGCCAACGGACAACTCTGCTGTCTATCTGATTCTGACGATCTTTGGTTTAGGTATCGTTACGTATGCATTGGCACAAAATGACGTCAACAAGCTGGCATAGGGTAACAACCTTTGTAAAGAACAATCCAAAGCTAGTATGGATCATTGTTCTTGGGCTGCTCCTGCTTTTCTATTTGCTTGTTTGGCTTCCGCTGACTCATATCGGCATCCCTTGCCCATTTCTTGCTGTTACAGGCTTCTATTGTCCTGGATGCGGGATGACGCGCGCGGCTTTGACATTGCTGCATTTAGACATATATCAAAGCCTGCGTTATAATGCGTTGCTATTCATTGTTCCGCCATTATACGTCATTTATTACATGGCCAATAAATATCAATGGAAAAGAACAAGCAATACAGCAATGCTAATTATGCTCACGCTTGCGATAGCATATGGCATAGCAAGAAATTTACCTGCGCTGAGCTGGCTTGCTCCAACAGCGCTGCCTTAATGAAATGACCGAGTGCCTTTAGCGCCCGGTCATTTTAAATATAGGAAAGAAAAAAGACGCATCGGCCTTCTTGGATAGAAGGTGGATGCATCTTTTTTTCTAACAAAATTGGCCAAGGAGCACAAGTTACGCGCTAGCTGCCGCTTCCTTGAAGGCTTTTTCCAGCTCATCGGCTTTTTCGGAAATCAGGAACAAGACATATTCGCCAACTGTGACTACTCTATAGTCTTGGGCGAGCTTGTATGGTTCTGGCAAGTATTGCTCGAACATCTTCTGCACGTCAGTTCCGCGCTGCTCCATGCTCTTTTTGATTTCAGCGATATCTTTTTTGTCCTTCACTTTGACGATCGCAATTTCATTGGAGCTGAGGTTGAAAGCCGGTGTTTTAATCGAAAATTCATCAATCAGATCGGTATCGATGACATAATAGGCGTCAATATTGTCCAAGGTCAGGTCCATGAGACCCGGTTGTTCTATTTTGTCTAGCATTGCTTTCATAATTTTATCAGTAGACGATTCAATTTTGTTATCATCTGGCTTATCGGTATTTGACGGCTCATCAGACGGGCTTGGGCTCGGCGTCGGGCTTTCGCTTGTGATCGGCGAGCTTGTTGCAGGTGGAGTTGCGCTATTATTGTTCGTATTGCCGGAGCACGCGGTCAGCAAGCTGCCAAGCAGAGCTGTGACGACTAGAAGAGACATTGCTGTTTTTTTCATGGGGTTATTCTCCTTGCACTAAAATTCTAGTAATCGGAGCTCTTCGATTACAGGTTAATAGACGCAGATCACCTAAGTAATGTTGCAGGCAACAATAGCGAAGCCATTTATCCTTGTTTCACTAAAATGACCAACTCAGGAAATAGCTATATATGAAAATTTGGTTATAATCCGTTATAATAAAGATAGGCCATAATATTTTGTGCATGAATGACCTGCGTTTCTATACGATTCAGTCAGGAGGAGATATTCAATGAAAGCACATGAAATTATGATAAGTAACGTGTACAAAGTAATGAAAGATGATACCATACGTACCGTTGTCAAAAAGTTTATTGATCATAATATCAGCGGCTTGCCGGTGGTTAATGATGCAAACGAAATTGTAGCTTATATTAGTGATGGCGACGTGATGAGCTATATTGGTAAGCATAATGACATTATTATCAATATGGTGTATATGTTCAGTTACATTCAAGGTGATCAAGATGAATTTGAAGATCGCATTCGTGAGGTGCTGGATGTTAATGTGATGAGGCTGGCAACCAAAAAGGTGCTCACGGCACAGTGGGATGACAATATTGAAGACATTGCCGCTATTCTCGGCGAAAAGCAAATTAAAAAACTGCCCGTTGTCAAAAACGGCGTGCTGGTTGGCGTCATTAGCCGCGGCGATGTGATTAGACAGTCGTTCAAAGGCATTCTTGAGGAAAAGTAATTAGCTGACGAAGCAGAGGCAGCGTATGCAGTATGAGTACTGGTTGGTTATAATACGCAGCGCAACAGCCTGACAAGTCTCTTTCCCATGAGGCTTGTCTTTTTCTTGTCCGGCTGGACAGACACATTTCACCTTCAAAATATGGGCAAATAGGACGCTGCACCTGGCTAAATGGATATTTTTATTTAAAAAATAATGGTATGATATGGGGAAGATTAACGAATTTATTCTATTGGAGGTATGCAATTTTATGAGCGAAGCGCAACAGCAAGCAGGTTATTTTGGCGAGTTTGGCGGCAGCTTTATTCCGCCCGAGCTGCAAGAGGTTATGGACTATTTGGCTGATCAATTTTATACCTACAAGGATGACCCAGAGTTCAACGAAGAATTACGCTATTATTTGAAGGAATATGTGGGGCGTGAAAACCCGCTTACATACGCAGAACAGCTCACCAAAACTTGGGGCGGCGCCAAAATTTACTTAAAGCGTGAAGACCTTAATCATACCGGTGCACATAAAATCAACAATGTGCTTGGACAAATTTTGCTTGCCAAGCGCATGGGAGCCAAGCGGATTATTGCGGAGACGGGCGCTGGCCAGCACGGCGTTGCAACTGCAACCGTATGTGCCATGTTCAATATGGAATGCGTCATCTATATGGGAGCCGAGGATACAAAACGTCAAGCATTGAACGTATTCCGTATGGAGCTGCTCGGAGCCAAGGTTGTACCTGTTCATGCCGGCCAAGGCCGTCTGAAGGATGCTGTCGACGAAGCTCTCAATGACCTCGTAGTTAATTACAAAAACACTTTCTACTTGCTTGGCTCCGCAGTTGGGCCGCATCCTTTCCCAACGATGGTCAAGCATTTCCAGTCCATCATCAGCGAGGAGTCCAAGCGTCAAATTCTGGAGAAGGAAGGCCGGCTGCCTGATGCGGTTATCGCATGTGTAGGCGGCGGCAGCAATGCAATCGGCGCTTTCGCTCATTATTTGGACGAGCCATCTGTACGTTTGATCGGCGCTGAGCCTGATCAAGCCGCTACGCTAACACAAGGTGTTCCTGAAGTTATTCACGGTTTCCGCTGCCTGGTGCTGCTAGACGAGAATGGCAATCCGAAACCTACGTATTCCATTGCAGCCGGTCTGGATTATCCAGGCATTGGACCTGAGCACAGCCACCTTAAGGTTAGCGAACGTGCGGAATATTATGCCGTAAGCAATGAAGAAGTATTGGAAGCCTTCCAGGAGCTCTCTCGTACGGAAGGCATTATCCCTGCATTGGAAAGCTCGCATGCCGTTGCATACGCCAAGAAGCTTGCTCCTACAATGAGTAAGGATCAAATTATTATTATCAATTTGTCCGGCCGCGGCGACAAGGACGTTGAACAAGTCTACAATATGTTAAAAAGCTAATAAGCGGGCTATGTTGAAAAGCCTCTTCGACGTATATAATAATCGAAGAGGCTTTTTGAATCAAAACGTGTGGAGGAGGACGTTATTATGCAGCAGCTGCAAGCTTTAGAGGATGTAAAGCAAAGCATCGCCGAGCATCCGCTCACATTGCTTATACTAAAAACAAGACAATGCGGGGTATGCGAAGCAGTTCAGGCCAAAGCCGACGCTTTGCTGCAAAATCAATTCAGCAATATCAACGGGATATATCTTTATGTTGAGGATGCGCCAGAAAGCGCGGCCGAATTTCTAGCCTTTTCATCCCCTTTGTTGCTTCTGTTCTACGAAGGCAAAGAAGTGTATCGCGCTGCGCGCTTTATCCTTTTCGATGAGCTTGAGCATATTTTGTCGCAATATTACGAGCTGTTAAACTTTCCAAGCTAAGCCCTTTTTACGGGCAGCCAGCTTCTGTTCAACTAAAGTTACCTGCTAACGCTGTTGGAAATAATTCTAACGAAGCTGACAAGCACTATTTCAGCGAAAACAGCTCATTTTAGATTGGAGCGAAGATTAGCAGCACTATCCGTGTCGGCGCCACCTCAAAACATCTAATTATATATGAAATTTCATATACATTCCGCTGAAATGCTCCAAAAAACACGATTGTATATGAAAAATCATACAGAACTGGTCGCTGCCACCTCAAAACATCTAATTGTATATGAAATTTCATATACATTCCGCTGAAATGCCCCAAAAAACACAATTGTATATGAAAAATCATACAGAACTGGTCGCTGCCACCTCAAAACATCTAATTATATATGAAATTTCATATACATTCCGCTGAAATGCCCCAAAAAACACAATTGTATATGAAAAATCATATAGATCTGGTCGCTGCCACCTCGAAACGGCTAATTGTATATGAAATTTCATATACATTACGCTGAAATGCCCCAAAAAACACGATTGTATATGAAAAATCATACAGAACTGGTCGGCGCTTCCTCAAAACTATTTTGTAGTAACTCATTTCGCGAAATAAAGGGTTTTCATCGACCTGAATGTCACAGGTTTTTGCACGTTTGCTCACAAATTCTGTAACCTATATCCGTGCAATTAAGCTGCTATATAGCTTTTCAACACGCAGTAACAATAGCAGCTAGCGCTCCTCCCTCTACGCTCCGTCCTTCTTCTCCTTGCTTCTGTACTCTCCAGGCGTCATGCCATGCGTCTTCTTAAAAGTACGAATAAAGTTTTGCGAATTTTGATAGCGCAAGTGCTCGGCAATTTCGAATATTTTCATATCGGTTTGAAGCAGCAGCTCCTTTGCTTTATCCATCCGATACAAAATAATATAATCGCTGAATGTAATGCCAAGCTCGTCTTTAAACATCTGGCTGAAATGCGACGGAGGAATGCCAGCCATCTCCGCCATTTGCGGCTGCGAAATGTCCTCATCGTAATGCTCGGCAATATAGGTAAGCACCTGCTCCATCGTTTTATAGCTTTTCTCCGTTCTTATCGATTCGAAGTACTTGGACATACTGACAAATACATGGTGGTACACCCACTGCTGAATATGAGACATGGTCGGCATTTCTGTCAGCTTATCAAATACGTTATAACTAAATAAAGCGGCGGCTGCTTCCGGTGCAATATTATAAAACTCTCTGACGGCATGCGACACCAGCTGTGTATAAGACATCAGCACTTGTGCAGCAGTTATGTTGGAGTCCTCGCGCAGCTTATTGGAAAATTGATCAAGCAGCTGGCTGACCTGCTCCAAATTGCCAACCTTTACCTGCATCATCATTTGCTGCTCGATTTCGTGCGGATACTCATAAGCATTCTCCGCCTGCAGCGGCTCTACCTGCTCTACATAAATAACATGGCCTGTGCCGATGACAAGCCTGTATTGCAGCGCATTGCGCGCTTCCATAAATGATTTTCGTATATCGATGCGCTCATAGCAGCGGCCAATTCCTATTGTAGCCTCTACGCTTAAAGAATCGAATATCGCCGCTGATATTTCCTCTGCCACCCGAAACGCCTCATTCATCCGTCCCTGAACAGAATCTGCAGTATGATTCATAATAAGAGCAATCTGGTTAGGCCCTGCTTTCGTGATCATGCCTGGCGAGTTAGCTGCGAATATTTCCTCACAAATATTCGTCGCCGCATACACGAACAACTGAACATCCTTCTCATCCAGCTCCTCCGCGACGTTCAATTCCACGCAAAGGGCCGAGTAAAACGAGCTTTCGCGCGGCAGATCAAAATATTCAAACTGCTGCTCCATATCCTTTTTGCGCACATGCTCCAGCAATATACTTTGTACAAAACCGGAGGCAAGAATCGGCTTATCCCGCTTCACTTGATTATGCAGCGAAGTATTCAAGTCCTGAAGCGTATCCATATACGAATTGATCAGCCCGATCTCATCCTTGCGGTCGCCGGAGCCTGACCATTGTGATTTTCCGCGAATACGATCCACGATGCTTTTTATGCCGTTATAGAAATTTCTGGAGACAAATAATGCTGCCGCCAAACAAGCCAAAATTAAAGCTGAACAAGCAATAATCGTTATTTTTTTGATTTTATTGAAGCTGGACATCAGCTCAGTCGTCGGAATAATCGATACATACGACCAATTGTTAAGCGGGGACTGCCAATAGCTTACCAGCATTTTTTTATTGTCCATATATTCATAAAACGAGCTTTCCTGCTCATCGCCATTCAAAATTGATGTTACAAGCGGATACTGCGACAAGTCATCCTGCAGCATATCGCGATTCCAATCGGAAAAAACCGTTCCAGACGGCGTTATAATGAGCATCTCGCTCATAAAGGTATTATCCTGTTTATCGTAAACTTCAAAAAAAGTCCGGTCATTCAGACGGATAATAATATAGCCGAGCGGCTCCTCAGCTTTTAGAGGAACTGCGCGTACGTAGGTAATATTCTTGGGACTACGTCTATGGCTGGAGTGCTCATTCAGATCATCCACCCAAAAATAAGCTTCTTTGTTGTTTTGTATTTTTTCATATAAGATTGGCGCCATGTACTCCTCAGCAGGCCGTATACTATCATGTATAATTAGCTGATCGGTTTTTTTCAAATATAAAGAAGCCGACTCTACATTGTCGACAAGCACTTCGATGGAGCTCAGCAAAGACTTCACATCTCTATAGGTGGCAAGATCCGTCGTTAAATCTTCCTTCGATAGAAAGGAATCAAATGAAGCTGTATACAGATGCTGAATGGCATTTTTATTGATTGTAATCAGCTTATCATCAATCCGCTGCTGCACCTGCTTCAGCGTTTCAATTTTGGCTCTCCCAAGCTCCTGCTGCAAGCTCGAGGATGCTATCGTATAGGAAAAAAAACTAAAGATAAGAATAGGAATAATTGCGATTAAACATGTCCCGATAATAAACTTCAATCGCAGCCTATTATTTAAAGCTATCCACCTCAAACTTTCACTTCCTTCATGTAAAAAAATTCGACAATCTTTCATCAGGCTTTTCTATATTAAACGATTAGCCTGCATGAATACAGGATAATTCTTCATATTTCATGCTGTACTTTAAATAGAAGAAAGAGGGAGCGTTCTCCCTCTTCCATTGCTATTCAATTATTTATTGGCAGCGTACCACTCATTAACCTCTTTCGTCATTTGCTCGCCGCCTTTTTTGTTCCACTCTTCTACAAATGCATCAAAGGTATCGATTGATTTTTGACCAACGACAACGCTGATGTAGTATTCCATTGCAAATTTATTCAGATCGGCTTGCTTTTCCTGCATAGCAGGCGTAAGAACTGCGACTGCCGGGTTAGGCACGCCTAGCTTCTCGATTTTTTTCCACTCGTCCAGCTGAGCTTGTGCAACCTCTTCCGGAGCGCCTGGCGTTGTATAGTAAGGGTTGAATTTGTTATGCGCGACAAGGTTCAATACACCGTCAGCTTTATACTGATCTGTAAGTACAGGTGCGCCGTTCTCCATATTGTAGTGGATGCCTTCAATACCTACGCGTTTGAAATCAAGAGCTTCCTGAGTTGCCTGCCAATCAAGCACCTCCATAATTTTTGCAAGCTTGTCATCGGATACTTTATTGCTGATTACCCAATGGCCGTAGAAGCCATGAGACTGCATCACACCTGTTTTACCGGTTGGTCCTACTGGCGGGTCAATCATAATGAACTCAGCCTTTGGATTCAGCTTCTGTGCATCAGCCAAAAACTGACCATAGTTCGTAACACCGCCGCCAATCATAATTCCCATCTTGCCTGCAATGAATTTCTCATTAACCTGTGCATAGTTAAGTACCGGGAAGTCGCGGTCAATAGCACCTTTTTTGTAAAGCTCTGTCACCCAATTAATTGCTTCCTTGCGGCCTTCGGATACATGCCAGCTCTCCAGCGTGCCGTCTTCCTTCTCTCTCCACTGATTGCCTGCGTCGAATGCCATCCACAATTGATCAAGGAAAACAAGCTCTTCGCCAAGCGCAATGCCAAACGTATCATCCTTTTGGTTTTGATCCGGGTCCATAGTTGTGAATTTCAACGCTATATCGGCGAATTCTTCAACTGTTTTCGGAATTTCCAAATTCAAATTGTCCAGCCAGTCCTTGCGAATATAGGCAGCGGATGTTTGCAATGGACGAGTACGTGGAATCGAATACAGCTTTTTGTCCACCTTTACGTTTTCAAACGTTTGCTCCGGTGTTTCCATAATATTTTTATAATTGCCGACTACATCATCAAGCTGCTTGAATGCACCTTGGCGAATGTATTTAATCAGCTCTGGATCCGGGTATGTTGTCCAAACCATAAGATCCGGAAGCTCACCAGAAGCGACAGTCAAGCTAACCTTCTCCAAATATCCGCTGGCGGGAACCGCGATCAAATCCAGCTCCACGTCAAGCAAGTCCTCCATATACTTCCAAGCCTCACTCTTTTGCGGCGCATCGCCGCTAAGCGGATACATCATGCTGATTTTCAATCTTTCTTTTGGCTTATTGCTAGGCGCAGTAGAATTTTTTTCTGGCTGTGTGCCATTCGAGCTGCCCCCGCCCTCGCCTTTCTTCTCGCTTGAACCGCAAGCTGCCAGCAAAGCAAGCATAAGCACAAAGGTTAATGCCATTGCCAGCGTTTTTCTTGTTTTTTGCATAATTAGAACCCCTCCTGTTAGTAGAAAAATATATACAAGGATAAACGATTTTTTGTGAGACTGCCGATTAATTGTGGCTAGGGCAACAAGCAATAGAAAAAGGTCCCACTGCGATCAAGATTGGGATTCCGACCGCTGTTGTAGTCCAATTCTTGCTCTCCGTTCCCTCTTCTCATTGCTTATCAATAATTGCCCACAATTAATCGACAGTCTCTTTGTCATCCTTATATCTTTATAAAAAGCTAATATACTAGCCTTTCACTGAACCTAATAGCACGCCTTTTGCAAAGTGCTTCTGCAAGAACGGATAAACAAACAAGATCGGAACAGTTGCTACGATAATAGCCGCCATCTTAATCGTAGTTGGCATAATTTCAGTTGTCTCATTTGCTATTGCCGCCTGAAACTCCTCTGTGGAGCCTTGAATAATCATTTGGCGCAGTACAACCTGAATGGGCCAGAGCTTGGAATTGGTAACATACAAAATTGATGTAAAAAACTGATTCCAATGCCCTACCGCGTAAAACAGCGTAAAGGTCGCCATAGCCGGCATCGACAGCGGCAGCACGATTCGGAACAATACTCCTGTATTTGTACAGCCGTCCATCTTTCCGGATTCTTCGAGCTCTTCCGGAATACCCTGAAAAAAGTTTTTCAATATGATCAGGTTAAATGCGCTGATTCCGCTTGGTATAATAACAGACCAGAAGGAATTCAATAGATTCAGCCATTTCATAACGAGATAGCTCGGGATCATGCCTCCTGAAAACAGCATTGTAAATAATACTAGAAACAGCAGCGCGCTGCGGCCCTTCAGCCTTTTTTTAGACAAGGGATATGCCATTAATGCAGTGAGCACTAGATTAGTAAGTGTTCCGACCGCTGTAAGAGCTACGGTTATCCAAAGCGCCCTGGTGAAATGAGCATTGGTAAGAATCAATTTATACGATTCCAGAGTAAGCGACTCCGGCCATAAGATCAGACCGCCGCGCATTACTTGTTCAATGGGAGATAATGATACGGCTGCAATGTACCAAAACGGAAAAAGCGTAATGGCGGCGGCGGCGGCCAGCAGCAAAATATTACATACATCAAAGGCCTTCTCGCCACGGCTGCGGAATTTGTTCATTAGTAAACGCCCTCCTCGCCGAATTTTTTAGCGAGACGATTCGCAAGCACGACCATGACTAAGCCTACAACAGACTTAAACAAGCCGACTGCCGTTGTATAGCTGTATTTGCCGCCTACAAGACCTTCGCGGTACACATACGTTTCGAACACATCTCCCACACTATAGGTAGTAGCGCTAAGCATAAGGAAAATTTGCTCAAATCCGTTGTCCAAAATATGCCCCAATCTTAAAATGAGCAAAATAAAGATCGTGCTGCGAATTGCTGGCAGCGTAATATGCCACAGCTGTCTCCAGCGGTTAGCGCCATCTACCACAGATGCTTCGTAAAGCTGAGGATCAACCCCTGACAGAGCAGCCAGGAAAATGATTGTGCCCCAGCCCGCTTCCTTCCATATGCTTTGCAAAATAATGAGCGGCCTGAACCAATTGCTTGACGTAAGGAAGCTTTGTGCCTCGCCGCCCAGCCTCGTCAAATATTCATTCACAATGCCATCTTGTGTAGCCAGAATTAAATATGAAATACCAGCTACGACTACCCATGAAATAAAGTGCGGCATATAAATAATAGATTGAATCACATTTTTAAAATACTTTTTCCGCACCTCATTCAGCATAAGCGCAAGCAAAATCGGAACTGGAAAAAAGAAAATTAAATTTAGCAAACTCAACATAATAGAGTTTCGAAAAATTAACCAAAATCCATCATAATTCCATAAGGCGATAAAATGCTTTAAACCAACCCATTCACTTTTCCAAATTCCACCGAAAGGATTGTAATCCTGAAAGGAAATAACAATCCCCCACATTGGAAGATAACGAAATAAAGCAAAAAACAAAATACCGGGTACCAGCATCAAATATAAATCCCAGTCGCTCCTGAGCCACCCCAGCTTAAAACGGCGGCGTCTTGGCTCCTGCGGCTGAACAGACTCAGCAGAAATGTCTATAGAAGAATCCGCTTGCATGATCATGCTCCCTTCCCAATAAATCAGCGATGTCTCAGATGTACGCCTATCATAACGGATATAATCTTGCGATTGATATAATCATTTCAAAAGATTATCTGGCATTGTAATGCGTACTAGCTCACTGCCCTTGTTTATATAAATCCGATTGCTTGCGTCAATCGCCATATTCCCTACAATCTCATCCGTTATTTGCCGATGCTCCAGCGTTTCCGGATTTAGCACAATAATTTTGCGGGCAAGCGTCGTGTACAGCAAGCCGTTTGTGCCGAATCGCACGACGATCGGGCGCCATTTGCTGTACGCATATTCCGTCGGAAACACGATTTTGCTTTTCACAATTTCATAGGTTACGGGATCAAAAGCAAATATCGTGCCATCATCGGCGCCCCATATTAATCCGTCCGGGCCAAGCATAAGTTCGCCAATCATTAAAGGCTGCTGTGCAGCGCCTGGAATTTGAGGAATAAACTCCGCGATTTTTTGTTTTTTCTCTACATCCCACACAAAAATTTTTGCAGGCCCAGCATACGGTTCGCCTCCTAGGCCGCCCCAAACAGAAGTGCCGCCAAATATTAGCCCTTTCCAGTAAGCTAACCCTAGAATAGATTGGTTTTCCACAACCTGAGGAAACGTCTCCAGCTCGTTAGTGCGCGTATTATAGACTGCAAGAGCTCCGCCTTGAAGACCGTAATCAGGAACTGTACCCGCAAACACATAATGATCGCCTGCAGTCATCGTAAACGGACGATCCTGCTGATGCTGAATTTGTCCGATCCAGCTTGGATTTCCTTCTGCCGACCAGTCAAATGCTACAGGCATCTCGGGATTATACTTATACAAATGGGCCTTCGTATACGTACCGAAATACACTTGATTATTATGGAAGGTCATCCCTTCAGACTGTGGAAATAACCCAACCGTCCATTCAATCTCATTCGTATCCGGATTATATTTGCTTAACCCCCTATGATAACCGCCTACGTACACCGCCCCATCAGGCGCAACTTCCAAGCAGGTTTGAAGCAGCGGCTGAGGTTCAATCTTAAGCATACTTCGTGAAATGGACATATCCGATAAATTTATAAGCGCCTGCTCCGCATTTACGGTTACAAGTGCAATAAATTCGTTGTCATTGTGCTTGATATATTCCAACGCCTTGCAGCGTCCTACAGGCAATCCGCCGTCTACTACGGTCACAGCATTGCGCTCTTTTTTATGCCAGCCCCGTAAGGATGCCCCGTCTTTGTAGAGCACTAGCTGCGGATCAAGCGGATGGTCCGTGAGCAGCAAATTATCAAAAGAAAACTGATCGACGAGCTCCATCGTTCTTCGATCATACACATACATATCAATGAAGTCAGATGCTACAAATAAATATTGATCGACCAGCCATAAGCGGTCCAGAAAACCATTGCTGCCAGTCAGCTTGTCCAGCTGGATCTCCACCTGCTCGCCTGTAACAAGATTATATTTGAAGAAATGCTTCCTGCTCCCGGTGCTAACATAAAGCCAATCGCCATCTCTGGCTATGCCGCGCGAATACTGTTCATGCTCTGCCATCGTGCCATAATTTTTAAATTCTCCGGTTTGATGATTATACGAAAACAGTTTCGAATTCGGATATGTTCCTCCCCACACAAATTGTTCTTCCCATACAAGATTAATGACCCAATTATTCGCCGGGTTCACACCTAAGTTATCCAGCTGCCCAGTTCCTCTATAACGATAAAGAATACCGTCATTTGTGCCGCTGAAATACACTTCGCCGTCAGGATTGCGAGTAATTGCCCATACACAATCTTGATTCTCAAGCTCCCGTAAAAACAATAATTCTCCTGTAAATAAATCGAACTCATAAAATACGGCAGGCAGCCCATTGCCTACGAAGCATATGGAGCTCTTGCCCTCATACTGTCTTATAGCTGCGCCTTGCCCAAAGCTGGAGTAAACAACCGAGCCCAGATTTTCTATCTTCAAAATGAATCACCTTCCTGCTGCCATTTAGTGTATCTGCGATAAGTGTATAAACGATTTCTAAATAAAGAAATAATCAGATCAAATGATTATCGGTAAAATGGAAAATAAAAAAAGGACCGCCGAATAATCAGCAATCCCTAAGTACTGGTATTGAATTGGTTCCGAAAGAAAGGATTCACTTTTGCCGCTGGCACAAAATCAGTTCCCTTAGCGAACAACAGAGCAACGAGTATCTTCTTCTCGACTGCTAACGGTTGCCACAGATGCTAATCATGTGAAAATGAAGCAAAAAATTTTCTAATGGTTGCAGCCGCGCTTAATATCGTAAAAACGGCTATTTTTTTCGTAAAATGGTGCATTAACGCTTGTCACAACCGTCACACAAGCAAACTGGCTAAAATAATCGAAATAGCAGCGATAGCAACCGTTAGAGCAGCGGAGTTTAACTCGGGGAGCCCTCCTTACTTTGCAGTAATGCTCCCTATCCCTTACTCCAGCTTAAACAGCTTTCCTTCCCCTGCAGCCAGCTGAACAGACATACCGCCCACACTAAAATTAGTGGCTATGAGCTGTCCATCTATCTTAGATACTTCTCTTACATTGCTAACTGATGAATGAACCGTAAATGAAACCGTTTGTTGGCTCACCGTGTTTTTGTTTACGATCATCACATATTCCTGCCCCGCCTGATTCGTGAAATGACTAATGACAAGCGGCACCGTGTTGCTGCCAGGCTGCATAACAAATGAAGCTGGAAGCTGCGTCGTTGATGCTGGCAAGCTGTTCCCCGTGTGGTACACCGCCAATGACTCCAATCCCATCAGCGTACTGCCAAGCTGCAGCACCTCCGCATTAATATTTTTAGCCCAATTGTACGAGGCATTTTTTACGCCGTTAGGCAAAATAAGCCCATTATTGAAGCTCTCTCCGCCGCTGGCATCCGGAGTCCAATAGGTAAAGTAAATATACCCTTTTGCTCCATACGCAAGATTAGAATAAATTTGATAGCGCATCTCGCTCTCGGATGGTGCTTTCCATACGCCGTTAACCCCGACAGATTGAATATATGACCAGAAATCAACTCCGCCCAGCTTAGCCTGGCGTCGAATGACTTCAAGATTGTCATAATAGTCTGCGCGGAACTGCCCGTTTGCCATGTATGGATAATGATCAAATACTAGCACGTCTGGTTCCGTATACATCCATCGATAAACATAGTCCTCATATGAAGCGCCTGTAATATTTTGATTAATTGTAAACCAAAAATCTGCAGCAATCGGCGAGCCATTCAAATAAGCGGACCCATCATTATACCAATTATTATTTGTATTGGACCGGATAACCCAGCCGACCGAACGATCGCCGCCGCCATTATGCGTTAACTCCATATAATACTGCGTATTTTGTGAAACCGTGGCATTTAAATGAAATTGCGGCCACTCCGTAGCAGGCGTAGTTAATGTGTTTTGAGCGATCAAACTCGTTTTTGCCGGAGAGCTCCATAGCTTTAAAGTCAGCTGTTCGCCTGTTCCCCATGTGTTTTTATCAATCCACCATTGCACTGTATCGATTTGGGTCTGACCCTTCTTCGTTGTAAAGGTCTGGCCTAGCGAGAAAGCGTCCGTTACAAATTCGCCTGTTTGCTGATTCAAGCCAAGCTGGCTGGCAGAGGCATAGTTTGGGAATAAATTAACAAAGGACATATGATTGGGATCCGTCATTTTGAGACGGCGAATTGTGTCCTGCAAACGTGTCATTTGCAAGGCAGACGGCTCATCCAGCACATGGTAGCCTTGCAAAGCAGCTTTATTGCGATAGTGATTCGCTATATCGTCAATAACTGCATGGGCTGGCTGATTGCCATCATTATAAGCTCGCTGCGAATATTCAAGATTAAACCATAAATCTATAGACTGTGCCACGCCGTTCATGTAGGCTTGTCCATCCGCGTATACGTTAGACGTGCTAGTCGTCACCCAGCCGATTGACGTAGAGCTGTTGCTTGTCAATTCCAAGTAATAAACGGTATTGCTTTGAACAGCAGTATGCAAGTTAAAGACCGGATAGTAGGTAGAAGCAGGAGCTGTAATCGCATCCGAAGCAATCAACTGGTTTTTGGCAGGACTGTCATACATACTAAGCGTAATGGTAGTGCCAGCTGGCCAATTTAATTTGTCGATATAGAATTGAACCCGGTTAAGTCCCCATCCCGACCCTGCAGGCGTGCGAATGGTTTGCCCCAAAGAAGTTGTTGAACTGACAAACAATCCATGACCAGAGCTGTTCTGGGAAACAACATGATCTCTCCAAGCTAAGCGGCTATCATCAACAAGCAGCGTTAATCCATGGTTAGCTGCATAGCCAAGAGCGGCATCACTAGAGGTAAAATCACTCACTCCATTGCCGCCCACAATAAAGTTGGCGTTCATTGCGCTTATATCAGCATAGTTGGCATTAGTTGTATTAGAAGGAGATGGCGGCCAAAAAATACCGATTGGAAACGATTGAATAGCTGGACTGTATGCCGATCCGATTTCGGAGAAGCTTGCTGCCAGCAATAGCATGGCAAGAAACATACTTGCGCTTTTCTTCAACACGAATAATCCCTCCATTTATTAATTCAGCTTAAACCGCTTGCACCGTTTAACTAAAGCCTGGACTGCCATAATTGTTCAAAGGATCGGAAGTAAATGGAGTGTCCATAATCGTTGGGATGATTGATATTATTTAACAGTAAGCTTTCATACGTTTTTCCGGCCTCTATCTGCTCCATCCATACTGCATAGGCATCTGCGACTGGAATTTCATATGCCTTTCCTATCGCACGTAAAGCCTCTGCATACTGGCCGATTTCTCCGCTGCTGAATTTCCAAAGCGGATTAGGCGCGCATGGGGTTACCAGAATTATATCGGTCTGAGCCTGGGTACGCAGCGCTTCGACCATTTGCCGAATATTGCCCTCAAATTGCTCGACAGGTATATCATTGCTATGCGGCTGCAATCGATTCTGATCATTCATGCCATATCCAATCGTAACTAATTGCGGTTTTACAGCTATAACATCGTCGGCCAGTCTGCTTAAGCCGCCCTTGCTCGTTTCCCCGCCAAGTGCCTTCATCTCGTAATGAACAGGGCTGTTGGGGAAGTTCTTCTTCAAGCTTTCATATAATAGGTAGGAATAAGCATAGCGCTGTTGACTCGCCTCAGCTCCCGTACTGATACTATCGCCATATACGACATAAACAATAGGCTCTCCCGCAAGATGCCTTGCAGAGCAAACAGGCAGCGCCTCTTCAATAGTGGGCGCATTTACGTTTTCAGCTGCATCCATATCGCCAAGACAACAATAATCGGCATACAAGGTAAATGGCTCATTGCTGTAATCCTTGAGGCCAGTTTGGTCGAACTTTTGCTGCCCATAAAAAATATGGCGGGACCAGTCCGGTATGCGGCTATCCTTTGTCCTTTGAATGATTCCTTCCTGCTCGTTCACAATATAATCAACGATAGGAACATATACGATCTCATCTTCAGACTGAATCGATCTTTTATACAATTTCAAACTGCCGCTTTGAATATTGTGATTAGCCAGCGAATGGGGCGCTTCTTTTTCAAATACAACAGCCTCACCTATCTGTTTACACATTTTCATTAGCACCGCATCCTATGCTTTAATATTCAACCGTTGTTTTTTTATCCAAGAACCACTTAATCATCCAAGTGATAACTCCGCCAACAATAGCGAGCATAACTCCAAATGCAGATGCTGTGCCATAATTTCCGTCACTTACTAAATTAACTATTTGCAGCGCAGCTGTATTGGTAGTAAAGTTTGGCCCGCCGTTGCTCAGCAGCTTGGACTGCAGAAAAATGGTAAACGCGCCGCTTGTTCCAATAATGACTAAGGTTGAAATCGTCGGCCATATCATAGGAATAACAACTTTAATAAGTTCTTTTCTTTTTGTAATCCCCTCTAGCATGCCGACTTCATACAGGTCATTAGGAATTCGCCCGATTGCACCCAGCAATATAGCTGCGTTGAACCCTATTCCAGCCCATACGCAAAAGAAAAAAACTGTTCCTAGTGCAGTGGATGGATCACCAAGCCAGGAACGCTTTAAGCTTTCAAGTCCGACCGCATCCAAAACCGCATTCACAACACCTAGATTAGGACTAACCATAAATGAAAAAACCATTGTGATGATGACGATAGATAAAATAGAAGGAAAAAAGTACACAATCCGATAAAAATTGTGAAGCTTTATTTTTTTCGAGAAAAAATAGGCAACCACTAAAGAAAGCGGCAGTAAAACAGCTATGTTTAAAGGTATCCATAGAAGTGTATTTCTTATGGCATATTTGTAAGGCGGTTGAGTCGCAATTTTTTCTATTATATCTGTAAAATTATAAAAGCCGACCCAATCGATTTTGCCGGTCGAAATGTTCCAGCGTTTAAAAGAATACAAAATGGTATTGAAGTTTACATATATCGTAAACAATAAATAATGAGCCACTGGATAGATGGTCATTGATAAAATAAATAAAAGCCTCATCCGTTTCGAGCGGTTGGAAAACCATCGCATCAATATCCCCTGCTTTCAAAGCCGGGGAAGCCGACAGGCTCCCCCTTGCATCTTATTCCATTCCTACTTCTTTTTTATAGGCATCCCATTTTTCTTTTGCAAACGATAAGTCGTCATTAAACTGCTGCTCAGCTGTCTTGGTACCAAATACGATATTGCCGTATGCATCTCCCGACGGATACATGGTCATTTTTATAAACATAGGGTGGTTAGAGTTAAAAGTGAACGGCTTGTTGTTATTCATAATGTCCATCACGCTTTTTGTAAACTCTGAAACTTCCACGCCTTCAAGAGAATAATTAAATGGTCTAAAGTTGCCTGTCAATTCCGTGAACTTTTTGTTCATTTCTTTGGAAGCTGCAAATGCGATAAACTCTTTCGCAAGCTCTTGTTCCTTTGCTTTTGCCGGTACTACCGTAATATCTCCGATCATGCTGAAATAAACGTTAGGCTCTTTGGCATTGCTCACTGCAGGAACGGGCATCATGCCCATACGGAAACCTTCAGGGGTGGAAGCTTTCATCTCAATTTCCAGCCAGTTTCCGTTAGGAATCATGGCAGCCTTGCCATTTACAAATTCCATTTGCGCTTCCGTATGATTCAAAGCTTCCGAGCCCTTTAATGTCCAGCCCTGTTTGAAAATCGCTTCAAATTGCTGCAGAGCAGCCAATCTGGCCGGATTGCCCATCACCTCAGGCGTTGTCATATTCAAAAACTCATCCAAATACTCAAACCCTCCAGCTTGTACAATCATAGGCTTCACCACAAAGTCCCAATAGCCGGCAACTTTGCCTGGATAAACGATTGGCGCAATGCCCTTTTGCTGAATTTTTTCGGCTAGCGCTGCAAACTCGTCCCAAGTTTTTGGCACTTCCCAGCCATTCTCCTCAAACATTCCTTTGTTGTAAGCCATGCCGAGCACGCCATCAGACCATGGAATTTGGTACGCCTTGTCTTGATATACCGCGTATTGCTGAGCTGCAGCGTTTAACGACTCTTTAATCGATACGCCGTCAGCTCCCGGGCCGTTGAAAAAGTCCGTCAAATCCGCCAAGTATCCTTGTGCCGCCCACATTTGCCAATGCGTATTTGTAAGAAAAGCGACATCTGGCAAATTAGCTCCCGACTCAAAGCGCGGACCCATCTTTTCCATAATGCCAGGGTCGCCTTCCAGCTCTACCGTTACATTTTCATGCAAGGCTTCAAAGCCTGCTTTTAATTCTTTAAACCATGCGTCACCAAAACCTCCCTGAAAAAAGGCGACTTTCAGCACTTTTTTCTTTGCCGCCTCTCCTTTTCCTCCTTCTTGCTGTGTGTTTGATCCCTTGCCGGATCCGTTGTTGTTTTCCTTGCCGCTGGAACAAGCACTTACTGCAAGCATCATAACGAGTACAATTGCGGTTATTACAAAAAAACGATGACGAGTTAATGTAGACTTCATTGACGTACACCCCTTAATATTTTTATGATATAAAGCCGCATATGCCGCCTTATTTCCCAAGCTGGATCCAGACACCTTGTCCTGGTATAAGCTCCAATTCAACCTTGCCGCCCACTACTTTACTTGTTTGGGGCTCGCCATTTTTCCACAACGTTATGTTTTTGATGTTTGGCTTTAAAGATATTGTCGTAGATGAAGACTTCTCATAGCTTGCATTAACAACCAAAATGCTGGATTGTCCCTTATCATCGCTGAAGCAGCCAATAACAGCTGGATCGCCTGCTATTTCTTCAATAGGACCAAAGGATTCCTTTAACTCTGCTATTAGAGGGGGAACAAACCCGTGATGAATGACGCCTTCTGATTTTAAATTCAGCAGTTGACGCCCGAGAGCCTGGACTTCCTTGTTTAATCGTTGTACTTCTCCGTAATGTCTCGTCTGATTGCCTTCAAGATCGATGATCCCCTTGCCAAAAGTTTCACTGCCTCCAGGTTTAGGAGTCCAGTAAGTAAAGTATTGAATGCCTTTAGCGCCATAAGCAAGACTGGTATATATTTGCCAACGCAGCTCATCCTCCGTCGGATCACGATGAGTCAGGTTAAAGTCCAGCGTCTGAATGAACAGCCAGAATGGAGTATTGGCTTTCAATGCTTCACTGCGTATCAGTTCAAGATTATAGTAATAATCCTCTGTAATGTTCGCGCTTTCATCTTCCGAGGTCTTTTTTAGAAAAGGATAATGATCATAAGACAACACGCTTGGTTTAAAGGTTTGCAAGTAGTCCTGCACATACTCTACGGAGGTTCCGCCTTTCTGTTCTACCGAAGCATACGTTGGAAATAGATTAATATAGGCTAGTCCATTAGGCGCGTGCTTGCTATATTCATCCTTCATAGCTGTAAGCCATTCAAATTGCTGGCGAGAGGGCTCATCATAAAAAACATGGCCCATATATGCAGGATGACTGGAATAAGCAGTAATTTTATCTTTCATTTGCTCCAGTTCATCCATGCCAAGTGCGTTAATACTCGGATCGCGCAAAATTACTTTCAAATCATTGGCAGCGGCAAAATCAAGCGATTTTTTTTGTGCCTCCTCGCCGCCTGTCCATTCGGCAAACCCCGTTATAAACGTGATGCCAGCATCTTTGATTTCCTTATAGCGTTCCATCGTTATCTGATCAACAGGCGGAGAAACCCATAGCCCGATCGGAAATACTTCGTTGTTTGTTGTTGTCTGATTGTTTTCGTCTTTTTTGAATAAAGTCATTACTGCTAGCACCACCAATAATATAATTACGAACGAGGATATCAGATATATCTTTCTCATCCTTTAAGTCCCCCTGTTGTCAATCCGCTAATCAAACGGTCTTGCAGAAAGAAGTATACGATTAAGATTGGAATGGTAGACATCGTCAATGCTGCAAACAAAGTTGTCCAATCGGCTGCATACTGCTGCTTCAACACAAGATCCTGCAGCCCTACGGACACTGTAAACAGCTTTCTGTCCTGCAGAAATATATACGGCAAAAAGTAATCATTCCATATTCCAATCATCGTAACTAATCCAACTGCCGCCAAGCCGGGCTTGGCCATCGGAAGCATAATGCGGAAAAATATTTGCCAATCATTCGCTCCATCCATATAAGCCGCTTCGGCATATTCCCAAGAGACACCCTTGAAAAAGCCGTACAATATAATAAAGTTCATGCTCAAGCCAGCCGAATACAATATCAAAAGTCCCAAATGGGAATTAAACAGGCTTAAATCAATCATTAGCTTGTACAGAGCTGCCAAAGATCCGACAGATGGAATTAAAAATGTAGATACCGCAAAAAAGAAAATGATGCCGCTTCCAGGAAACTTATACTTAGCCACGACATAGGAAGATGTCGCTGCGGACAGTACAGCTAGCGCCGTTCCTACTGATGTTATAAAAACACTATTTATAAAATAAGTGCCCAGGCCGGTATCATTCCAAGCCTTTGTGTAATTCGACCATCTCCATTGCTCAGGCAGCGACCAAATATTTTGATAAAACTCAGGTCCTGTTTTGAAAGAATTAATAAACATCCAAATAAACGGGTAAATAATCGAAAGAGCATAAATCATAAACAAGATTTGAGTGATCGAGGCTCCTAGTATCCACTTACGCTGCATGGCTTCCCCCTTCTCAACTAATTAATTAATTAACTTAACTTAATAATAAAGGATGAAATGAGACTCGTCAACCTGCTATTTCTCATTTCTTTATGTCGACTATTCTTCAAACAGCTGGCTCATTACATGATCCAGGGCAACAGCAAAGCCTCCGTATATGCCTGAACGTTCGCCCAGCTCAGAAAATACTATCGTTGTCGTTAACGGCACCATCCGATTAACCAGTTCTCGCAAAGGCTGAACGAAGGAATAGCCTAATTTAATAATGTCCCCGCCAATTACAATAAGCTCGAGATCAAGCAGTACGCTCATATTAGCCAATACTACGGACAGCGACTGTACCAGTTCTTTTGTCATCTTTATGCAATAGGCATCCCCATCTTCTACAGCTTTGCAAAAGGCTTCAAAGGTAATCTTATCCAAATTATGCTGGCAATAATCCAATATTTTGCTTGCTTGCCCATTTTGCAAGTCCTGTTTTACTTTACCCATAAGCGCATGAAGCGATAAACGATAATCTAAATAATGCTTATGAAAATTTTCCGGCTCATCGATACTAGGCGTATCACAAATCCAATAGCCTACTTCACCGGCAGCAAGTCGGCTGCCTTCGTACAACTGCCCTTGAATGATCATGCCCGCTCCAATACCTATGTCTATATTAATGCCCAGCAAGTTAGAGAAGCCTCTGCCGGCTCCGTAGCGGCTTTCGCCTATAACGCTAAGATTAATATCATTCATCACGATGACATCAGATTGAAATTCCTGCTTAATGAGCTGGCGTATATTAATTTTATTCCATTCCTTGTAGCGAGGCGCAGCTTGAAAGAAGCCTGTTTCCTTATTGATAATACCAGGCGTGCCTACACAGACGGCTTGTATTTTTTCATTTGAAATATTTTGCTGCTGCAGCAATTGCTTAATTCGATTCATGACAGTTGTGAAATCATCCTTAGTAATATTTGCACGCAAAGAGAACATAACCTCATCCTCAACGATGATGTTTCCTTGCAAATCCCCTACTGCAAGACGTATTTTGTCACCAGCCAAATCGATTGCAATAATATAACCATAGTGCTGATTAAAGCTCAGCATAATAGGAGGCCTGCCGCTGCCGACCAAATCACGCGTCCCTACCTCCTCCACAATGCCCATGGCAAGCAAATGCTCCGTGATGGAAGATACGCTCGGCGCACTCAATTTTAATATTTTAGCTACATCAGCTCTAGAAATAGGTCCCTGTTTTCTAACTAAATCTGTTATCAAATTAAGATTAGTTGACCGGATTAATTTTGGGTTCCCCGCTTTACTCTTCAACATGAACTCCTCACTAACTATTTAATAATTAACTTAACTAATATAATATATTAAAATAGCCAATCTGTAAAACTTACTTTTTTTTTTATTACAGCGATACAATAGATTGAACTCTGCCTACCTGCCCGTCCTGCAGCCTAACCTTAATGCCATGCGGATGCTGTGCGGAGTTCGTTAAAATATCCTTCACAACCCCTCGCGTCAGTTTTCCAGTTCTTTGATCCTGCTTCAGCACAATATCGACCTCGAGACCCGGCTTTATGCTGCTGCGCAATTTTCCATTACTCATTCTAAATTCCACTCCTATATATATCTATTGATATAGTATACCAGAAAGCAGACATTATATAAGGAAGGGCCGAATGGAACAAGGATAAACGGCTCCGCCGTCCTTTGGACAGGCGCGTTTACCGATGAAATATAGAAACAGGATAAGTTAAAACTAATACTTTCTATTATTTTAATCAAAACAAGCCCCTGTCTTGGTAGGAGCGATTCCGCTTCTGCCGACAAGGACTTGCTGCAAAATATAAAGTTCAACGAAAGGTTGTTCAATTTGATGAACTGAATATTGCGTTTCAGATGCCTGGTTATAAAATCATCTCTAATATCATATCAATCTCTCCTGCCAGATTGATGTAAATTCTGCCGCAGCTACTCCAGAACAATACTTAAATAGGGCTGATAGCTGTTATTTATACCTTCTTTGCTGGAAAATATCGACCCATTCGCACTCACATCTAGCAAGCCAATAGATACAATCATGTCCCCCGCCAGCTGATTCTGCACGAATGCAGTAATATCAAATTCTCTCCACTCATCAGTACCGTTTATGCTTATCGCCGACTGGAACGAGGTGAATGCGGGCTTGTTATTCCAGGTAATCCCGCTCTCTGTCCAAGTATCATCTTCGACACCATAGGCTTCTACATTGGCAACCAAGTGAGTTGCTTCGGCTTTACCGTATAGGAGCAGCTTTACTGAAGAGACAGTCTTTCCTTCTAAATGTGAAAGGTCGAACTTCAAATAGGCTCGTCGAGAAAAGCCGACATTCCCCTTCTTCGTCACAAGCTGACGATCCGATCCGTAATTCACGTCTGCATAAGTCCCGTCACGGACATAGGCATCTGCTGTTGTAGAAACAAGCGTTGACATCTTCACATCCAAGTATGGCTGGAAGTTTCCTTCTTTACTTGTAAATATGGATCTAAAACCGCCTATATCCTTTAGAGCGATCGTCGCGACCCGGTCTCCATCCAGCTGACTTTGCAAATACTCAGTAACATCAAATTCTCTCCATTCATTCGTACTATCAATAGTTGCTGTAGATTGCAGCGCGGTTAATAGCGGCTTATTACTCCAGGTGATTCCATGCTCGGTCCAACTATCATCATCAACCCCATAGGCTTCCACATCGGAGGTAAGGTCAACACCATCTACCACTCTGCCATACACATAAAGCTTCGCTGAAGCCACTTCTTCACCCATAATCGAATCTAGATTAAATTTCAAAAATGACTCTCTTGCAAAACCAGTGGAATTTGATTTCTTAATGACAAGTTCATCTTTGAAACCAAAATTTTGCTCCGAGTACGCTCCATTCCGCACATAGGCATCCGCCATAGGCGTAAGCGCGCGATCCTCTCTTACTTTTAGCTCTAAATATGGCCTTACACCACCCTCACGGCTTTCAAAGTTAGCGCCAGCGCCTGCTGCAGAGCTGAATGCTAAGCTGACCATACCATCTCCTGCATACTGACTCTTCACATGCGATGTGACATCGAACGCCCTCCACCGATCGGCCAAGCTGTCAATTACTAATGTTGATTGTATTGGAGATAGAGTCGGTTTATTGAGCCAAGTCAAGCTGTTCTCATCCCAACTATCATCCTCCACACCATGAGCATGCACCTGAACGGAGGTGCCATCAATGGCCCTCCCATAAGCATAGAGCGTGGCAGATATAATTTGATCAGCATCAATGCCATTGAGATCGAATTTCATGAAAGTTTCACGGGTGAAGCCAACTGAATTTGATTTTTTAATAATCAGTTCACGATCACTGCCATAATTAATGCCCTCTTCTGCTCCATCGCGCACGAAAGTGTCAGCTGCAGGCAGTAATCGAATGTTCGATTCGTTCTCCACTCGAATCTCATCGGAATAAGAACTTTCCCCATAGGTCGAAACTGCTGTCACTTTATAGTAATAAGGTGCATGACCAATCGCGGCATCCGTATAACTAGGGGAAGTTATACCCGATGCCAGCTGTACATACCCGCTTCCGCTAGTCGTACTCCGATACACATTGTAGCTTATTGCACTATCAATCGCATTCCAAGATAAACGATGGCTCTCGTCAACGCCATTGTAATTGCCTGTTAAACCAACAGGAGCATTTGAAGGCAACGCAGTTGTATTCGCGTCATAGGCCAGGCTGATTTCAAAAGATTTTCCCGGAGTGCTGGCTGTATTGACCTCCAGAATGATGGTCGGCTGTAGTTGAACGACAGTTACTTCTGGATCTTGGCTGATGACACCCGTCCCGCTTCTGTTCAACTCGATAACAACCTTGGCCTGCTTCTGCGATGGATCCGATACAGCGAGTTGCATCTCTGTCCCTGTATCCTTCACCATGACCGCGCTTTGCTGGCGACTGGACAAATAATCGATCATGCCTCCTGCTTGCTCCCAGAACACAGCTCCTAATAGACCGAGCGATCGCTCTCTCACCGCATGAATTTGTTTCGATTGTTCCACAATCTCGATATCTGGATTAACGGAGTAGCTCTCTACCTCTGTGCTGCTCATATTGGGCAACATCACATAACTGTACATCTGATCAGATGGATCCTCGCCGTGATCCTTCCATATCGTGACATAATGATTCGTCACAAGCGTTTCAATCCAATCAAAGGCAGCCTCGGCTTCCAAGGTACCCGTACCACTATGAGCAAAAACCCCCATCGTGAGCTTTTGACCTAACTGCCTTTCAAATTCCCTCGTAAAGGCGTGAATGACAGTTCCCCAGTTCACACCATCGCTACTTGCATAGAGCGAATATTGGTCACCGTCTTTGTCCAGCTTCAAATACATCGTGCTGTTAAACGAGTCCAAGCTGCTATGCACCGTCGCTGAACCCATCACTTCATTGACAGCACGCAGTTCCGTCCCTGAGGCTGTTCCCGCCCTGGATAGATAGATGTAGTTATCATCATCCAAGTACATTATGATTCCCGCTTCTTGTCCATCAGCTACTGGATCGAACGTCAGCTTAGTCGACATCGTGTAGTCGCCACGCGGTACTTCAAATGTCAAAATATTTTTCGTGGAATTTGCTGCTCCAGCTAACGAGCCTTGCTGAGCCGTAAGCACTAAAGCTGAATTTTCCAGCTTCCAATGCGAAGAATCTTCACGAGTCCACTGCCATGCAGATGGCAATGATGCACTATCGAACTCACTGCTTCTTGGAAGGCCGTTCGCATTAATTTCACGAGCTTCTCGAGCACGCTGCTCCCTTAACATTTTAATCGAATCGCCTTTAGGGAAGTAGAAGCCTCCCGTACCTGCCAAGTGCACCCAATCTGTCGAAGCAATCGTCTCTTGCCAGCCTGAACTTGCAGGCTTCGTTATTCCGTCCACCGTTAACGGATTCAAGCCGCCGCTATCAAGTGCCCGGTTCTCCACGATCGTCTCAATTGTTCTTCCCGACGTGCTCGTTATCCCTGACCCCAAGGCTACTACTTCGTCATCGAACATGAACCAGGATTTCTTCGCCTCCAAGTCCATATTCGAATAATTGTGCTGCTTGAAATCCATCAGTGTCACGCCGAACAAACGATCCAGCTCCACGCCTCCGGTCATATCTTGCTCGCTCCTGAATCCGTCTGACCCCGCTGATGGTCTGGAGCGGTCAATATCGACAGTGATGCCCGGAAGTCGATGATTATCCACTGTCGTCAAATAGTTATCCGTAAAGTCCAGCGAATCATTATATAAATAAGTCACACCGTCTGCTTGGTACCACGGCTCCAGATTCACACCGCCGAAGCTCTCATAGGTCGCCATCCGCGTCGAGTGGTTTCTCACAACTAGTGTCCAGTCATTACCATGATGAACTGCCACATCTTGATTATAGAACTGTCGATTGCCAGCAGGTGCTGGTCTAGGCGAAATAGTCGTGTCATCCATGATTTGCTTGATTTGCGTATAGTTCGCTAGAGACAACGCTTCATAGATCATCGTCTCATCGCTGTTCTGGATATGATATTTAACCAGTCCCTGCATTTCGCTAGCATAGGGATTGCCCGACATTTGAGAGATGTTTGATATGGCAGCTAATATATTCGTTGAATTAGCAGACCTCGAATGGCCGCGGCCCATAAAAGCCTGCATAATTGTCCCTTTGTTCAAGGCATTCTCGAACGTGTCGAACACCCAGTTAAACACATTCGTTTTCAACGGATCCGTATTTTCCCACTGCGAGCCTGCAAGCAAATTCATCGATACGCTAATACTGGCCAGCAATGCATCCCCATAAGCGCCTGCATAAGGGAAATAGAAATGCTGAACAAAGGAGCCATCAGCGTAGAAGCCGTCCAAAGCCGTTACATAAGGAAAAACCTGACTTAGTGCATCCGATGCTGCCTGGATTCGAACACTATCCTTACTGATCACACCGCTGACAGCAACTATTTTGATTGAATCCGTCAAATTTGCCCCCGTTCTAACTGGGTTGGGAACAAACTTTTTAACCGCCTTCATATAATTCGCACTCTGTGTACTAGTCAGCTCATCATAGAGAAGGACGACGAGATCATTTAGCTCGAATGGTGTACCAATCTCCCACCACCACCAATTCCCATAGCGAACAGTATTTTCGTTATATTGGTCGGTGTACAGGTAATCCATTCCTTTCAAAATATCTGCTAAGAGAATTGAATTTTGATAATATTGCGATTCAGGAAGTGACCAGCTGATCGCCATATTTTTCAACCTTCGTAAAGAGTAAGCCGTATACGCCGAGTTTGAATCAACAAACTGCTCATACTCATCCCAGACCCCGTCCACATTTTGGCTTGCCCAATATTTTTCCGTATCGTCGTCAATTACTGCCAGCTTAGAAGCAACTATAGGATCGGTCGCATCCAAAGTGCCGCCCAATAGTGTATTTCTATATTTTAATCGTAAATTATCGTATACATTTGGTGCGTTTGCAGAAGCTAAAAAGGGAAATAAGCCTATCATTATGATGAAAGCAAAGATACAAATAAAATACTTTTTCATCGACAATCCTCCCATATTCTTCTATTCCTTCAACGAACCAAGCGTAGCACCCTTCACGAAATATTTTTGCAGAAACGGATATACAATCAGAATAGGAACAGTCGCAAATAGTATGATTCCTGCCTTCATCATCTCTGGTGTAGCCGATAGTATTTCTCCGCCACTTGGATTGAACATGAAATTCTCTTCAACGACAAGACTGCGAAGCATAATTTGCAGCGGGAACAGCTCTTTCGTACGAATATAAATGAGAGCGGCGAAGTAAGAATTCCATAGCCCTACCGCATGAAAAAGCGCAAGCGTCGCTATACCAGCCGTGGATAACGGTAATGCAATCCGGGTAAAAATGCCAAACTCACTGCAGCCATCAATTTTGGCAGCATCGAACAGCTCGGAGCTCAATCCCTGGAAGAAGGTTTTCATAATAATAACGCCGAACGCATTAAGCGCACCCGGGAGCATTAATGCCCATAGCGTATTTTCGAGCCCTATTGAGCTAATGACCAAATAATTCGGAATAAGCGGCGCATTAAACACGAGTGTGACAAGTACAAGACGCAGAATAATTTTCTTGCCAGGCGTGAAAGGTCTCGCAAGTCCATAAGACATTGAGGTTGTAAACATCAAATAGATGAGCGTACCAACCACCGTTATAAAAATCGTAACTCCCATTGAACGCCATAAGGTGTTCATGCCAAAAATCGTTTTATAGACATCAAGCTGAAATCCTTTCGGCCAGAAATACACCAGCTTCGCATTAGCATACAGCGCATCACTGAATGACACCGCAAGCAGATGAATAAGCGGCAGCACCATCGATACGGAAATAAGAATTAAGATTGTTCCATTAATGGAGGTGAATACCCAGTCTGATTTCGATCTAACCATAACTCCTACTCCCTTCTCAATAAATACTTTCGCCAGAAACCTTCTTGCTTAAGGAATTTAACGACATGACCATCACCAATCCAACAATGGACTGGAATAATCCAATTGCAGTGGTATAGCTGAATTGGGCATTCAACAAGCCTACACGGTATACATAAGTATCAATTACTTCACCAACATCTCGAACAAGCGGATTGAGGAAAATCAAAATTTGTTCCACATTGGCTTCCAATACATTGCCAATTTGCAGAAGAAACAGGACGACAACCGTCGGCATAAGAGAAGGCAGCGTTACATACCACATCTGCTTCCAGCGTCCAGCGCCATCGACAACGGCCGCTTCATAAAGGTTCGGATTAATGCCAGCTAGTGCTGCCAGATAGATGATGGTGCCCCACCCAATACTTTTCCAAATTCCGATAGACACGATTACGCCCCGGAACCACTCAGGTCTCGTTATAAAATCAATTGGCTGTATACCAACGAAAGAGAGAAGTGTATTGAGGACACCGTCTATCGATAGAAGATTAATGAAGATCCCGCCTACAATGACCCATGATAGGAAATGAGGTAAATACAGCAGTGTCTGCAGCGAACGCTTAAACCACATTTTCATGACCTCATTGAGCAGCAATGCCAAGATTAGCGGTGCTGGAAAACCAAATAGGATGGACATAAAGCTAAATATAATCGTATTGCGCAGTACATTGTAAAACTCTTCATAGGTGAAAATCGTTGCAAAATGCTTAAAGCCAGCCCAGTCACTATTCATAATGCCGCGGAACATGTTGTAATCCTGAAAGGCAATGATGTTGCCGCCTAGCGGCAAATATTTAAAAATCAGGAAATGCAGAATGCCAGGCAGCATTAACAGTAGAACAATCCATTTGTCATTTCCCAAGTTTTTTTTAAGCACAATTTCCCCTCTTTTCCTAATGTAGAAGAAGACACCCGCAAAGGATCTAACGACCATGCGGGTGATTATGCATGCTATTCGTTATTTCTTGCTGTTATACCACTCTGTTGCCTCAGCAATTGCTGCATCGCCGCCCCGACGTTTCCACTCAGTGACAAAATGATCAAATGCAGGATCCAACTCTTCTCTGCCTGTCACGACCTTGGCGAACATATCGAGGAACAATCCACCAGATGTCCACCCATCACCAGGTCTGAGCTCTGGATTTGTACTGAAGGCTTCAAGGGCAGGCATGTTGAGACTATCGTGCTCAATAATCGCTTCTTCTGCGATCTTAATACCCTTTCTCAGGATATCTTTGTCAGGTGACATCTCGATTACATTATCATGCATTGCACCAGTACCTCGCACATTAATAATCCTCTGATAGAAGGATGGGTTAACTTTTAAATCTCCTACTGATACCGCTTGATTCCAATTCACCTTGTTATCCTTAACCTCGTAGCTAAAGCCTTCGACACCATAAGCGAAAAAGTTATCCGCTTCCTCAGACCAAGCCCAATTCAGAAATTTAATTGCTTCTACTGCGTTCTTCGATGAGGCAGGAATGACCCAAACATGACCAACACCGTTAGTGCGGAGCGATAGCCCGCCTTGTCCCTTAGGCCCTGTAGGCGGAGCCAGTACATCAACCTTGGCATCCGGTTGATTGACATAAACGCCAGGAGACCAGCCCAAGCTATAGTTTGCAATTTCATGGACCCATACGCCGGCTTTTCCTTGTACAATTCCTGCTGACCAATCGGCGCCTGAATTTGTGAATAAGTTTGGATTAACATATCCTTCATCGTATAACATCTTCCAGAATGCAATCGCATCCTTCATCTCTGGACGAATGATATCTGGAATCATCTGACCATCAACTACATGCCAAGCATGCGGAGAGACACCGAACTCCTGGAAGAACAAATCCGCATAGCTCAAGTTCTCGCGAACGTAGTACCCATATTCATCATTCGGATTACCGTCTCCATTCATATCATTAACCTTCACCGCTTCAAAGAAAGCGAGATAATCATCAATCGTCTTCGGCTGCTCCATTTTCAGCTTATCCAGCCAATCCTGTCGGACATAGATAACCTTGCTTGCAGGAAGCCCTGTCGTCATTGGAATGGCATAGATCTTGCCGTCTTTGCTGACCAGCGGACTATCCCAAGCTTCCTGTGGAATATTCGCTAATATATTCGGCCCATATTGCTCCAGCAGTGGACCTAGTTCCGTGAAGATCCCTTCTTCTACAGCGCCAGGATGACTCGCATGCTCAATACTTGGCGTACGTACAAGATCGGCGAGATTGCCAGATGCGAATCGCACGGTTAATTGTTGATCAAAATCCGCTGCATGACCTAAAAATTCATATTGCAGATCATAACCGGACAATTTGCTCAACTCCTTGATGAACGGATCGTCAGCAACCTTCATTTTCATTGGATATTCGGAATTGGTATGTGTCGTAAGAATGCTTAATCTTACTGGTTCCTTAGACTCTTCTTTCCCTGCATTTTGCGTTGCACTCGAAGTTGGTTCACCACCTATGCTTGGTGTGTTCGTATTCCCTGCTGATGAACAGGCTGATAGCATTATTACTGTTGCGAGCAGGAGCACAATCATTTTTGACACTGTCTTCTTTGACTTGCTAACCATCTTCAACATCCTTGTCTTCCCCCTCATTCTTTGTTAATTGGGATTAAGCCCGTATGGACCTGGATACATCATAATAAGCGTGTAAATTACCCGCAATAATCACGTTTTGGCGGCTCTTGCAACAAATGATAACGAGCTGAAATTTGCGATAAAAAAAGCGGGAATCGCATAAAACTGCGACTTTCCGCTTCCTCTCATTAACCCGATTGTGCTTCTTGCTCACTGCGATACCTGCCTGGCGTAATGCCTGTGTATTGCTTAAAGGAACGGTTGAAATTTTGCACATTCGAATAATGCAACCGCTCTGCAATGCTCGCAATCGGCATACTCGTATTCCGCAGCCACTCCTGTGCCTTTGTCATTCGTGTTCGTATGAGGTAGTCCGAGAAATTCTCACCTGTCCTCTCCTTGAAGGCACGACTCAAATTTGGTACGGAGATGTGGTGCTGCTCAGCAATTTGCATGAGATCCGCATCCCAGTTCTCATCAACACTCTGAATGACAGCCAAAACGGCCATATCCTGCTTGGAGAACGATAATTGATCCAAGTAATCACTAACAACGGTAAACACTTCCCGGATCAGCCATTCGCGAATTTCTTCAACCGTATCCCATTCATGCAGTTTAGAGTGCAAGTTATTTGTAAACAATGGCTGCAGCTCATGACCCAGCTCATGTAAATACACGTCCAGCTCAATCAATAGATGTGAATAGATTCCACGAACGGTATCTGGATGATGCACCCTGCTCGCAATCAGTTCTGTTAATTCGTGCAGCAGAACTGTCGCTTCCTGTATCCTGCCGCTTGTCAGTCTGGAAAGCACCTTCTTCTGGAGTGCTACAATTTCATTTGAATACTGCTTAATGAATGGCTCCAGACTGTTCTTCGTTATCGTAATGTTCGGTCCTAGCATTAAACGATAACCCGACAGGTCCGCTGCTTCTTGGTAGCATGATCGGATTCCCATCAATCCTGTCTCACCGCTACTAATACATACGCTTACCGTAAAACGGAAGTATGTACACACTGCCTGACGAATTTTCTCCGCAGTATGCAATAGCCTTCGTTCCCACTCGCTATTCTTGATAGCATCACGTTCACCTACAATAAGCGCCACTTGTCCAGGCTGTGGAACGAAAGCAATACAGGAATAGTCCTCTTCGCAAATTTCTTCGACCATTTTCTTAACTGCATAGTGAATGAGCGATTGATCCTGTCCCATATAGCTATTTGTAAAGTCAGATAATTGATCTACGATTACAAGCAGCACCCTATAATGAGTGCCTTCAATAGTCAAGCCCAACTGCTCGGATTTCAGATGGATCTGAGCCTCTGACATATCTCCCCAAACAAGATGATGAGACATATTCTCCTTCAACGATGGGAGATGGGCATTGAATTGATGCTTCAGCTCCTGATTATCCTTGATCGTATCTTGAAGAAGCTCTTCCACAATTTGAAATTCATTGGACTTATGCTGCTTATATGCTGATGGAACTTGCATCAACAAGCGCTCAATAGGCGCATGAAGTCGATTCGTACTCGTAATGGAGACAATCAGCCAGAACAACATCAGTACAGCGATAACTCCCCAAGTAACAGCCTTTATATTATTTGCTTTACCGTTAAGCTCGCTTATAGGCGTGCTTGCAAGAATCGTCCACTTATAACTTGGCAGCTTAAGCGCCGAAAGCTGGAATTTCTCCCCATTCTGGGAATAGAAGCCTGTCTGAACTTGCGGCTTCTGCCAGAACTTGTATAGCTCTGAAGAAGATAAAAGCTTCGCCCCTGAATCGACCTCGCCGTTACTGATCACGACATTGCCCAAATCGTCGATGATGATAATGTCACTCCGGTAATTCGGCTCCGTATCGCTCTGCAACAGCAGCTTGGACAGTTCGTGAGAGTCTACATTCAACGCAATGAATCCATCGGTATAATGCGAGTAATATGGAATGGGTCGAATAAGGATAAGACCTGGATTATTATAGGTTTGTGGAGATACGACGATGGGAGCATTGCGATTAGCAGATGCGCTCTTCAGTATCTTTTCATAGATAGAATCCTGATACGACACGGATTTATGAATCGTTGAGAACACATAGTCATATTTCTTATAGACAAGCGCAATGTCATAACGGATGAGCGAATAATTCACCTGTCTGCGCAGCGTCTCAATCAACTCCATGGAATCGCTTACATTTTTCTTCTCAGACGGGCCTGTCTCTATAGCTCTCTCGATCATGGGCGTTGTCGCCAGTATTACAGCCTGTGTGTTGAGATTATTCATAAACTGCACCAAGCGGTACTCGACATGCTTCAGCAGCAGCTGATGATTCAATTGTACTTCCTCCTGTATGCTCTTGGACGCAAAGGAAGTTGCTAACCACCCAACCAGCATAACGGGTATCGTGCTAATGAGAATCGAGTAGATGATCAGCTTTCTCTTAAACGTCACTAACAACTCCTCCATTCTTCACAGGCTGTCATGTTATAAAAGCTACGAACATTTTAAAGGAATGTTGTGAAGTTGGCAATAGCGCTGCACCTATCGTGATTCATCAATCAAGGTCTACATTTTCAAACGTTACCTTACATAATGATTCAAGATAAGGATATTCTTCCCATTTCAATCCCTTATTTCTTCCGGAAACCAGAATATCTTTGAATTTCATGCTTAACGGAAATTGAATAGTTCTGCCGCCTGCTGTGTCCAATGACGGGTGATAAACAAGCCGCATATCAGAATCATCTGAAGGCTCCGACGTGTAGTCAATAATGAAATCTTCAATTTTAATCGTCCTGCTGTAAACAATATCATATCCGTAATATTTGTCTTCATGGTCGAATGACAATATCGATTTATGATCCTCCGTCTCGGCAACTCTTAATTTGCAATTTCGAATTCGAATATCGCCGTCCCAGCGCGACCCATAGTCTCTTCTCAATTGAATAAACGTATTGCCATATACCGTTGTATTCTCCACAAATAAATCTCCGCCGCCTGTAACAGTTATACCCTTCAAGCCAATTGTGCTGTCTCTAACATAAAGATTATGACAGTGAAAGTGAACATCTATTCGATTGATACGACACGACTCTACTCTGAAGTTCTTAATCAAGTTAGTGCCTACAACTCCCCAATGGATATGACTGCCTTCTGCAATAACATTTTTCAAAAGCAGATTAAGCACACGTTCTCCATGAATACCATAGGTTCCGTGAGGAACATTCAACGAGCCGCCTCTCCTGCATTCGGAAGGAATCATTCTGATATTCTCCAGCGTAATGTCCGCGCATTTGTAAATCCCGTAAAAGCCCTTCCTCGGATCCATCGAAATATCGCTGCATCCCGGCTCCAAGCCTACGTACTGATTTCTTATCGTGGTACGACTACGCATAATCTGAAACCCCGCCCACTTATACTGGCCGCCATCACCGCTGTTATTACCAGTTAAGAAGAAGGATCCTCCCTGTATCACTAGATAATTAGGATCGCATGGGATCAATTCCAAATGAGTAATATCACCAAAATCCCATGTAATCTCGCCAAGTATGCGTCCATGCTCTTCCACGTAGAAGAAATCTTCCATTGCCCATGACTTCTGAATATCTCCACTCCGATGTCCGACCCGACAATGATCATCTCGTACAATAACAATATGATTGGCGAATTCCTTTAGCTCCGGTATGATATATTGTCCCTTTCTCAAATAAGGTAATAGTTGCATCTGGCGTGAACGCTCCAGTTCAATCGCCGGTTTCTCCCCACTCACTAGAAACCTAGAAGCATCCGTACGATTAAAAGCCTCATCGATATGAAAAACAGACATTCCCCAATCTACGCCCGTTTGTATTTCAATGTCATAAGTGTCTTTAATCCAGTATTCACCGCTAGGATTGATGATAGGCAGCTTTTTTGCATTAGCGAAAGCATGGGCTTTCTTAATCGCAATCCCATCATCAAATATTCCGTTGTTCTTGGTTCCGAAAACCTTATAATAAACTCTATCCTGAACGATGAGATGAGCTTGGAACTCTCCAGGAACCGGGATGACGCTTCCCATATCCACAGCTAAGGAGGTCTTCTGAATAATATACTCGGCGCCGCCTCCATCTCCAATTTCATAATAACCAAGCGTACGTACTACATTGCCTTCTCCTAATGATAGAGTCATGAGCTCGTTAATGTTCTTTACCGTTCTGTACATAGGTTCCTCCTCAAAATGATACATTTATAGAGATGTCGATTCATTGTGGATAGGGCACCAAGCAATAGAAAGGGGTGCCACTGCGATCAAGATTGGGATCAAGGCCGCGTATTCATTGTATTAATGCTACTGTATAAACCGCAATAATCATTCCTTTTCCTTATCGCAAAAAATGATTACTGTATGAAAACAATGATAAAAAAATCGGCAGAAGATGCCCTCCCGCCGAAGAAAAAAAATACCCTTTGTGCTGCCGCTCCCTATATTTCAATTTCCTAACAATAAAAAAAGAAACCTGTGCAGGTTTCTATTGGAGTTCATTCACAATATGATTGTAGCTAATTATCTGAAGAAAACTTTGTCTTCGTTATACTTGGCCTTAAGCTTGTTAATGATATATGTCTCATAAATTTCCCTATGAACAGGATCTTCTACGATAAATACTTCTATTTTTGCCACTTTGTCTCTGTGCATTTTAATTGGGGATACGGAATCCTCAAAATGTTTCTTTATTCTAGGTCTTAGTTTTCTTGCTTTACCTACGAACATTAATTCATCCTTGTCGTTGTAAAACATAAATATACCGCCGAACTCTCTCGAAATCAGATGAAATTCAGTAAATCCGTAAATATTGCTTTCTGTGGGATTCACTTTTTTGAAGATGGTGACATCCGGTGTTGGTACAGTGATTAGTATCACGAAGATTCACTTCCTCTTTCCATATAGGTGTTTATGCTATCACATATTTATGAAAAAAGGCAAGTGAATCGTGCACAAGGTAAGCGCCAATTCATTGCGATTTAGTCAACAAGCAACTGAAAGGAATAGCACTGCGTGCAAGTTTGGGCTTCCACCGCTGGTTGCCCACAATGAATCTACAGCCTCCACAGTATGCCTAACCTACTCGGCTTTTTCTGAATTGGCCGGGCGTGATGCCTTCATACTTCTTGAAGACACGCAGTAAAGACTGGCTGTTGGCAAAGCCGCATTGTTCGGCAATCGCTTGAATCGGTTCATCCGTATCCATCAAAAGCTGCTTGGTCTTTTCTACCCTGCGTTGATTGACAAAATCAATAAAGTTTTCGCCTGTCTGTTCCTTGAAGAAGCGTGACAAATAGGTCGGGTTAATGTCGAACTCAAGTCCGATGCTCGTCAAGCTTATGTTCAGATCACTAAGATTATCTAATACATACTCGACGATACGACTCTTCAGGTCCGTGTTATGACTTTTCTTCTTCTGCTGCAAGTAATCGCAAATGGTTTTCAAGAAGCTGAGGATAGCCTCTTCCATTTCGGCCATCGTCTCACAGTTGGTAATATGCGTAACAAGCTCAGACTTCACATCCATAATCTCGCGCGTGCCAAGCTGAAATTGCTCAACAGCTCTAAGCATCGTACCGAGGAGCTCAAACATAAGCAGCTTGCCCATTTGAAGCGACAGCGTTCCCTCTGCGAAATTAGCAATAAGCACCTTCTGCAAAATTTCAGCCGCTTCCTCATAATCACCGGAGCCAATCCAGTTAATAATTTGCCGTTCCAGATCAAGCGGGTAATAAAACTCATTTTTGGGCTGCTTGATCGCATCATACGCTATAACCTGATTGGAGCCCAGCACCAGCTTGTATTCCAATGACTCTTTCGCCTCGTCATAGCATTTCGGTATAGACGACCATAATGGATGAATGGAGCTTACCCCTACAGAAAAGCGCACAAAAAATCTTTCTTCGATAAATTGTTTAGCCTGTGAAGTGATATCAAGCAGCTGCTTCTTCGCTTCCTTCTCGTTGCCTTCCGTATTCACCAAGCAGGCAATCATACCGTCAATTTCAGTAAAATAAACATCATGATGATCAGCTAATAGCTCGCCGAATATATTCGTAATGATCAAATATACAAATTGGTATTTCTTCTCCGCGTCTAAACCTTGATTCGTCTGGAACAAGGGAGAAAAGTCTTCAATCTGCACAAGCAATACTGCAAAACGATCGGTCTTAAATTGCAGATCATGTGCTTCTATAGCATGGGACAATGCGGAAGCCGTGTCTACCCTGCCCTTAAGCAAGCGAGTAAGGAACTGGTTGCGCAGCACAACTCGCTGTTCTTCCAGCTTCTTGTTGGCCTCATCCTGAATAGCTGCGCTTTCTGTCATAAAGGATTGCAATATAGCAAATTCATTCGGCATGGATTTCAAGTTCGTTTTCACTTTGGAGGAGACAAAGTCCATCATATTTTTGATAGGCGCATAGTTTTTACGCGTCATCCAAAAGGCAATAAATCCGCCGATGCCTAAGCATAATACAATGGAAAGATAGATTAAAGTCTTGAGCATCGTAACTTCCGCCAAATAAACCTGCTCCGGTATTACTGAAATATACGTCCACTCTGTCTCACTCGACTTTACATACGAAATCGCTGCATTATCGCCCTTGATCGACTCAATAAGAAACCCTCTTTGTCCGGTCATTTGCGCTAACGGCAACGCTGCCAAATCCGTTTTTGTTCCTGTCGTCATCACAATATGTCCATCGGAATCAAGTACATAGACAGCTCCGTCATTGGCTAACCCGATTTGTGAAATTGCCGAAGTGAAGCGCTCCTCGTTAAGCATCACGACTAACGTTCCCGAAGATTGCTCCATCTCCTGCAGCGGCAGAGACTGCACATAAACTAAGGCGCCATTCGTTCGAGCCGTTGCTGGATTGGATGCTGCAGCATCTGAGACATTCGCGGATGCTACTGCTGTTGGCTTTTCCGCAGATGCTGTTGCCGCTCCAACTGTATCCTCATTTAAAGAAAGAAAGGTGCCCGGGTTTCCTTGTCTAACCCAATCCTGCCAGTTTTCAAAGCTAATGCCTAACGTTTTATGCAGGGTGGTGTACAAATCATCCGCTGGCATGTAGGTCGTCGTTGTAATGGCATAATCATTTTGCTTCATATAGATATAGGCATCATGAATATTCCCGTTGGCAAAGGTGTACGCCCTAAGAACAGAGATGATATTCATATTTTTGAATCTAGCTTCAGCTGTATCATACGTGTCACGATTCAAATGAACCGTTATTGTGGGATCGAACGAAAGCTGTGTGCCAAGACGCCGAATATCCGTAACCTGGTTATCTATAAATTGCTGTACCTGATCAAGCAGCGTATCATTCGATTTGCGTACCTCCTTGATCAGCATGTTTTGTGATTGCAACAAAACGATCAAGGTGATTAGAATTGGAATACTTAGTACAAATAAATACGAATATAGCCAAAACTTAAAAACCTTTCGTTTCATAGTAATCATTCACCACCTGAGCTAGGGTCGACATCTTAGCAGCAGCTACTCTTTTACCGCACCAATCATTACGCCCTTAGCGAAGAAACGTTGCAAGAACGGATAGATTAATAGGATAGGCAGCGTAGCCACTATTATTGTAGCATATTTGATGCTTTCTCTAATTCCTTCTTGATCCGCCATAGCGTCTCCTAATTGCATCGAATTCGTATCATTGATAATTAGTATTTCGCGCAAAATAATTTGCAGCGGAAACAGCTCTCGGCTGCGAATAAACAGCATGGCATTAAACCATGAGTTCCAATGAGCAACGCCATAATATAGAATCATAACGGCGATAACCGGCATGGATAACGGCACTACAATGCGGAACAGAATGCCGAATTCCCCTGAGCCGTCTATTTTGGCAGATTCGATTAAGCTTTCCGGCAGCGCCTCGAAGGAGGTGCGCATAATAATAAGATTCCATGTACTGACTGCTACAGGGATAATAAGCGCCAGCAGGTTGTTGCCCATTTGCAGCCAATTATTAATAAGTAGATAAGTAGGAATCAATCCGCCGCTAAAATACATCGTAAAAATAATAGCAAGCATTATAGGTTTGCGCAGCATGAATTTTCTGGATAATCCATAAGCGCCAAGCGCCGTAAATAGCAAGTTAACGAACGTTCCGGCAAAAAGAACAATAAACGTATTCAAATATCCGCTGAATATATTAGGATTTTTCAACACGCGCATATAAGCTTCCAGGCTAAAGCCAAGCGGCGCAAGCAATGGTCCCTGGTGTGCAATCAAACGATTCGAATCACTCAAGGATGCCATTACAACATGATAGATCGGATATAAAGTGACTACTATGAGCAATAGCATTAAAATCGTATTAAAAAAAGTAAAGATGCGGTCTGCACCTGTTGTTTCCTTCATCGCAAAAATCCTCCTCTACCAAAGCTTGCTCCCGGATACGCGGCGAGAGAACCAGTTGGCGCTAATAAGCAGTGCTAGGTTAATAACCGCTTGGAATAAGCCCACCGCGGAAGTAAAGCTGTAATCCTGCCCTTCTGCAATCCCTTTTCGATAAACAAAGGAAGAAATAATATCTGCTGTTTCATAGGTATTTGGATTATACAGCAAAATAACCTTTTCAAAGCCGATATCCATCAAGCCGCCGATTCGCAGAATGAGCAAAATCATAATAATCGGAACTAGGCTTGGCAGCGTAATGCTCCACATTTGCCTAAATCTCCCTGCTCCATCCACTTTAGCCGCCTCATACAAATCAGGATTGATTCCACTAATCGCCGCCAAAAAGATAATGGACGACCAGCCTAGCTCCTGCCATATGCCTGAGGCTACATAAATTGTTCGGAAATTAGCAGCATCGGATAATAACGTAGTTCGCTGACCTCCGAAAAATTCAATAATGGCGCTAATAAAGCCTTCACGGTTGGTGAAATCAAGAATGAGTCCGCAAATAACGACCAAAGAAATAAAGTGCGGCAAGTACGTAACGGTTTGAACGACACTCTTAAACAGCTTCATCCGAATTTCATTCAACAATATCGCCAAAATGATGGGAGCAGGAAAACCGAATACTAGTGAATAAATGCTAAGCAGCAAGGTATTGCGTAAAACACGCCAAAAATAAACGCTGTCAAAAAAGGTTTGGAAGTTTTTAAAGCCTACCCAGTCGCTGCCCCAAATTCCTTTTGGAATGCTAAAATCTTTAAATGCGATAATTGAACCGTACATAGGCAAATATTTAAATACGAAATAATACAATACGACCGGCAGCACCATCAAATAAATCGCCTTATTTTGCACTAAATCTTTTTTCAATTTTTTTAACATGGGCCTACTCTCACTTCCCGTACTATCTAATGACCAGAACATCAAGTCATTGAAGGAATTGGCGGAGGGGGTGCCCTCCGCCACTAGCTGTTAACGGTTTTGGAAACGATCAAAAGCTGCTTGCTGAATTTCGATCGCACGATCAATACCCATCTTCTTAAATTGCTCCAAGGCTTGGTCGAAGCTTTCAACCTTCGCTGTTCCCATAATGATTTTAGTAACGACTTCATCACGATACGTATTAATATCTGTCATAATTTTTCCGTATTCAGATGCTTCCTCAGGCGTCAATGCGATTGGCGGCAGCAATACGGAAGCCGCATTATGGGAATATTGCGCAAATACTTTAACTGCATCCTTCTGTGCATCAAGCGCATAGTACTGGTCATTGTAACGGTCATCATCAACACCAGGGAATGGATAGTTGGCAATAAAGTACTTCGCCATTGCTTGACCTACCGGCAGTTTGTCCGGATTGTTCATAATAAGATCTGTGTATACCGGCTGGCCATCTACCATGTTGTATGTGGTTCCTTCAATTCCAAAGTTTTTCAGCAGCGAGCCTTCTTCACTGAGCAGATAATCAAGCGCCTTAATCGCAGCTTCAGGGTTTTTAATTTTACTGGAAAGAAGTGCGCCTGTATTGCTGTAATCCCAGCCTGTTTCAGTAAATTTAGGCTCATCGCCTTTATTAAGCACAGGATACTGCACGCCTTTCAGCATAGCGTCAGGATTTGACTGCTGCATAGCAGGAAGCCATGAACCGATACTTCCCCCAATATATCCAAATGTCGCTGCCGCTTTGCCTGAAGTCATTTTTGCTTCCTTGGCTGCGTTATCATTTGATGCATAATCCGGATCAATCAACCCATCCTTATACCATTGCTGCATGCGTGCCAAGTAATCCTTAAAGCCAGGCTGAAGCGGTCCATATTGCACTTGCTTGCCTTCCAAATAAAAATCTTTGCCAATGCCATATGCGCCAATGAAATCCATCGAGCTGCTGGAGCCTAGCAGCGTTCCTTTTTCAGACGTGTATGGGAAAATTCCTTTTGCCTCTTTAATTTTGCGGAGTACATTTTCCCACTCATCGACCGTTTCCGGAGCTTCAAGATTCAATTCCTTCAACCAATCCTCACGGATCATTTGACCGGAGAACGTTTTGTATTTACCGTGATCGCCGATCTTTAGATTTGGAAATACATAAATATCGCCATTATCCGCTTTAATCTGCTTTGCAATTAGCGGGTTTTCATCCAGTATTTTTTTCAAATTTGGCGCATGCTGGTCGATCAGATCATTCAGCTTCATAATAACGCCATCTTGGTACAGCTTAGCTGGACCACCTTGGAAGTTGCTCATATGCCAAATGATAAGGTCAGGATAAGAGCCAGAAGCTACCATTACACCAAACTGCTGCTGTGCATCTGCATTCGTTCCAGTCGGATGCTCGAACTTAAACTTTACGTTTGTTTTCTTTTCCCATTCCTGTACCATTGCCACATCGCTTAGGCTCTGCACCACAGCTTGAGCATTCGGGTTAAGCGGATGCCACACTGTCAAATTGGCCGGTCCTGATGACTGGTTGGAATCTTTAGAACCGCCATTGTTTGTTGCCGGATTGCCTGTGTTGTTTTTCGAGCCTTCATTGGCATTGTTCTTGCCACACGCAGCAGCCAAACTGCTTGCCAGCAACAAAACCATTAGTACAGCTATTACTTTCTTTGAAAATAATGACTTCATACCGTACTCCCCTTTTCATATCGTTCGATTTGCCTGCTATTCAATGCTTGTGTCGATGCTTGCCGCGATCAGCTGCATCTTAGATTCCATACTAGAAGACGCGCGGCGAGCTGTATATTTTGAACATTTGAAATCGTATACATTTCTGCAGAAACGGTCATTCGCATTTCTTTACTTCATTCATTTTTCTTGAGAAAACGCGTTAATTTCCTCGGTTAGGCTGCCGTTTGAGACTGTCGATTAATTGTAGATAGTGCAACAAGCAATAAAAAGGGGTGCCACTAACGATCAAGATTGGGATTCCGACCGCTGTTGTGATCCAATTTTTTTGATGAAATAACCTCTGTAAAGGATCAAATTGGCCTACAAAGGCGGACGCTGCCGCTTCTCCATTCCCAATCTTGCTCTTCGTTCCCCCTTTCTTTTTGCTTGCCAATAGTTGCCCGCAATTAATCGACACCCACTGTAGAGTCGCTATTTGTGAATAAATGCTCATTTGGTCTTATCAGAGATTTCTAAAAACCTCCAAATCAGCATAGCGCTTTCTGCTCTCGTGCCTTGTCCAGCCGGGTGGAACAAGCCATCTCCACGCCCTTGTATGAAGCCAAGCTTCTGAGCATGTCCAATAGCTGTGCCTGCCCACTGCGGAACCTGCTGCGTATCCTTAAAGTCAGGCATCACTGTCTTATCCAGCTTCTGCTTCGTCTTATACTCGTATGCCCTAACCAGCATAGCAGCCATCTCTTGGCGTGTAATTGCCGCATCCGGTTTAAAATGCGCATTGCCTGTTCCTTGCACAATGCCAGCCTGTACCGCAAGGGCAATCTCATGGGAATGCCAATCAGTGGCGAGTACATCGGTAAAGCTGATTTCAGCTGCCTGCGGTATATTCAGCATTCTTACAAGCAGCGCGGTAAATTCTGCGCGTGTGACCGAGCGCTCCGGCTGAAACCTGTCTATGGATACGCCTTGAATTAGCTGTTTAGCAGCCAGCTGCTTCACTACCGCTGCTGCCCAGTGCGAATCGGCAATATCGGAAAACTTCTTCTCAAAAGATAATGCGATATACTCTCCCGGCTGGTTTACTTCAGCCTGCAGATTACCGCCTATCCATTTGCCGCCGACATATTCCAACTCGCCTTGTTCAGTAATCCGATATACAGCTGTTAACTGACGGTCCATTGCCTCTGCTGTTTCAAAAAAGATAATAATCGGCGACGTAAAGCTTGCTATTTCCGTTATTTGACCGTCTTTTTCGATCCAGGCAGCTTTTACAAGGATCGGAGCTGCCGCTGACGTAATGGCCGCATATAGCCGCTTCGCTTCCGCTGACTGTATATTTTCCCAAGTGTTATTGTTTGCATTTTCAATTGTCAAAGAAACCTTGTCGGCCTTTCCTGTTCCACTTTTGCTCCATTGAGATAACCATCCTGCAGGAAGCATCATTTGTACATTAGGCGCTTGTATCATTAAATCTTGTTTGTCTAATCCCGCTGCATGATCTAATTCCACATCGATTCGCTCAACCGCATCATCGATCTCCAGAAGCAGCTTGCCTTCCGCTAGCTTCGCCCGCTCCAGCAACTCTTTTGTTATAACAAGCTGACCCGGCTGTAGCGAAGGCTCGCTTGGCACTGAAGGTATAATCGGCGGATACGGTGATTCTTTTGTTTTTACTTGTACACTAATCTGTTTCGTAAGCGCGCCATATTTAATTGTAATAACAGTATTTCCGGGCGCGTGCGTCTGCAGCATACCCGCAGTCGTAATAGAAGCTACAGCGTCATTGCTGCTCTCGTAGCTTAATCCTTCTGTCAGTATCGTTCGTGAGTCATTGCTGAAACGGCCGATAACCGCTACTGCCGCCGATTCACCAGCCAACAAAGTAGACGGAGCCGTTACTAAAAGCTCCTCCATTACCGGCTCAACCTTCTTAAGCTTCACTTCCAAATAGGACGTATAAATACCATTCTCATTTTCCTTGCTGCGTATGTCAGCGCTGAGATCTGTTGTCAGCTGCTTGAGTGCCAAGCTGATTGGCTGCGTCAAGTCTGTCATAGTTTTTACAGCCTCTGTCACATCGAATGCCCGCCACTTTTGCTCCGTTGTAAAAGCAATGCGGTCTGCCAACTGGCCAAAGGCCGGCTTTGTATCCCATGTAACCGTATGCTCATCCCAATTGTGATCTGTCTTATATACGCCAATATCCGAGGAGCCGCCGCGACTGTCATTAATTCGGCTATAGACAAACAGCTTGACTGTATCGACCGCATCCATATCCGTTAGCTCGCTAATGTCATACTTCAATAATACTTCGCGCAAATAATTGCCCTGTCCGTTTTTAATATTTAAATAACCCACAGAACCGAAATTTTTATTCGCGGAATCACCAGCATTGACATAAGCATCTTCGCTTACAGAAATTTTAATAGCAGGCTCTTCCTCTTCAAGAGGCACATTGTTATCTTGTTTGTATGAAAGCTTAATCGTATGGCTTGTCCCAACCGATCCGGCTGTATGAACCTCCAGCTTTAAATAAGGAGACGATTGAACGATGCGTACCGTATCATCCTTGCTAATAAGACCAGTAACCTCTTTTCCAAGCTCAAGCAGAATCTTGTCCTGCTTCTGAGTAGGATCGGCAATCGATAAAGTCAATTGATTTCCTTTTTCCTGTATGATTACCGATGCAGGCTGTGCTGTACGCACATAATCATGCTGCGCCGCAGCAAAGAAGTTATACGCTGTAATGCCGAGCGCCTTTTCCTTCACTGCATGCAATTGATTAGTCATGCTCACGATTTCCACATCTGGCGATATGCTGTATTGTTTCGTTGCCTGCGTATCCTTATTCGGCAGCAAAACATAAGCATAGCTTTCATTATGCGGGTTTTTTCCATGCTCGAATGCCAAGCTGACGTAATTTTTCGTACGGCGGTCTGCAGCCTGTCCATCATTGATTTCCTGCCAGGAGCCTTCACGCTGCTCGCGCTTCAGCTTGATTGCCGCGGCTTCGGACGTTTCCGGGAAGTAGTACCCAACGTCGCTGCCTGCCGCATTACCTGTCAAATGCGCCCAGCGTACAGCATCTTTAGTTTCCTCCCAAGCATTAGCGGTCAAATCCTGTACCTGATCATCTACTGTAAAGCGATTGCTGGCATCATCTTTTATTTTACGGTTATCGATAATCGTTTCTACTTCTCTGCCATCGCCACCGGTAATACCTGAACCGAGCGCGACTATTTCGTTATCAAACATAAACCAGGATTTCTTGCCTTCAAGCGAGCTGCCTGTACTGCCCTTCAATGAGAAATCCATACCAACCGCACTGTACAGCTGCTCTAGTGATGACCCGCCAACCCATTCGCGCGGATTATAATAGGAAGCCCAGGCAACAGGCGCTTTGTAGGAGCCATCCGTCGTTGTTCCTGCCAAACGGTAAGCGTCCACAGTCGGCCAAAAATCATCGCGGTACTGTAATAAATCATCATTATAAAGGTAGGTCATCCCCATACCGGTGTACCATCCCTTTTTATTCTCACCATTCCCATATTCAAAGGCCGAAATGCGATTCGAGAACATGCTGACGCCAAAGCTGTAGTTGTCCATAGCATGAATCGCACGATCCATTCCTGCATACACACGACTGCGCACCAGTTCACCGCGGCGTTCTATTGCAGGATCATTCATAATCGCTTTCAATCGAACAATATCAAAAATAGACATCGTACTGTAGTAATCCTCGCTTTGCAAGGCGTAGCTGACCCATTCTTTTACCATGCGTTTCATAGCCAGCGACATCGAATCCGGAGCAGATTCCGCAAGGCGCATAATACTTAGAATCGTCCCCTTGGCACTGCCTGCGGCTTCGCGCGATATACCGCGTCCATTGACCATATCAAGCATTAATCCTTTATAAATAACCGGCTCATAAGTCTGAAAAATCCATTCAAACACATGATTGACCTGCGGATCTGAAATTTCCCAAGGGCTGTCTTTGAGCACATACATCATGTCAGCTGTGTTCGTCAGCCATACTGAACCGTAACCGCCTGTATAAGCGATATTCGTATGCTGTACAAGCGAGCCGTCCTCATATACGCCGTCCCCCGCTTTTACATAGGCGTACTCTGGACCAATAGCGGTTGAACCTTGAATGACCTTGAAGACGGATTTCCCTACAATTCCTCTAATCGTTACCGCAATCGCCTTATCCAGCAGGTTGGCGCCTGTTTCTTGATAATTGCCCAGAGACTTTCTCTTCGTAGGATCAGGAACAAAGCGATCGATTGCCGCTATGTAACGCTCAAGCTGCTCTGCAGTCAGCTCGTCGTACATCAGCACCATAATATCGCCCAGCACTTTTGGCGTTCCAATCTCCCAATCGTACCAGTTGTTATATATAGCTGGAATCCGCTCATTGTATCGTTTATCGTACATCCAGTCCAAACCGGATATAATCGCATCCTTTAACTGCTCATTCTTATAAAGAGGTGACTCCTTATAGGAGTACACCAATGCCATCAGTTTCAATCGGCTATAAGAATTTGTAATATGTGCCGATACCGTCGTACTTCCATAATCATCCCATAGGTAGGTTCTTGACGGTGACGTATCAAGCCTATCCCATACGCCCTCTTGCTCACCATTCGTTACCCGCGCTACATTTTCCATCATTGCGGCATGCATCTCATGATCATTAGAATCGTACAGATCATTGCCTGTCAGCTTATTAAACCAGTGCAGACGAAACTGATCCATCATTTGCTCCTTTTCAGGCGATTCTACAACAACCGTGCGTTCCGCGAACAGCCCTGTCTCTGCCGACGAGACTCGAATCGTCGCCGAGCCAGCGCGCAGCGTTTGAATGACGCCTTGTTGATCTAATTCCACAATGGATGAGTCCGATGAAGTCCATTCAAGCGGTGATTCAGTCACATCAATATGCTGGTATTCAGCCTTAAGCGTATACTGCTCATTCGGCTTTGCCGTTATATTCGATTGATCCAGCCATAGCTTAGGCGCTTTATAAGGAACTAATGAAGCATCATCCACCCATACGGTCCCTTCTCCTGTCTCCAGCATAAATTCTACACGCAATATATTGACATTGGCAGGCGCTTCCGCAATCAGCTCTACAAGCTGCCAATCGTTTGTGCCTGTCAGCTTTTGTGATGGGCCGTTCGAATCCTTTACATTATCCTTATAATAGTAGCTTCGGAACACTAATCCATTGTTTGATACTTGATCTGTCTTAATCCACGCACTCAATTTATAGGTCTCGCCTGCATGGATCGGCACCCCATTATCTACAGAAACATTCGTTCTTGCTGTACTGACTGGGTGTGTAATTTTGAGCGACTGATTGTCACCATACTTCGTCCCCTTATCTACGGAAACGACTCCTCCTGACGTAGCAAACCAAATCCCCCAGCCTGCAGCTCCTTCGCCATTTAACCAAGCCGCATTAGCAGTTATTTGCTCAAATCCCGGATTAGGAATGACGTTTTCCGTTATTTCAGCGGCATGTACAACCTTCACTGTCGAAGATTGGTGAAAAAAGCTAACCAACAATGTTACAACGACTAATAGACTTACTTTACTTCGCATATAATCCCCCCGTTTACACTTGATACTATTGAAGCGCTTACAAAAGTTGCAGGCGACTTCTAAGCTACATAATAGTAAGCGGTTATTCTCCTTGTATATATTTAACAATCGCCTGACTATTCATATCTTAATAATGACTAATCTTTTCTTTACTTTGCATTCACAGAAATTGAGAATGCCATGATTATTGCTATAAACTAATTTCTATATTTGCAAGATTAAAAATCTTCTTTGACTTACGCCATTTTAATATTGTGTAAACAAAGCATAGCGTGTTATATTGTATTTGGTTGTTTTTAATTGTTTTTGTGTGGTTTTTTCTCTTTCTTTATTTCATCAAAGGAGTGTGACTTCTCATCCTTGTACTATCTTTAATTCTTGTATTATGCTCCGGCCTCGCGCATGCCGTCTGGAATTTGTTTGCCAAACAAAGTACAGACAAAGCCGTATTTCTATGGGCCATCTATGCACCTGCAACAATTGTGCTGGCGCCGCTCCTTGTTTCCGAGCTGCTCGCAGCCTCTTATAGTCCCAAAGAATGGGCATTGCTGGGAGCATCCCTAGTTATGCAGAGCCTGTATGCCGCGTTGTTAAGCTACACGTATACGGCAGGAGATTTATCTCAGGTTTATCCGATTATGAGAGGGACACCGACACTGCTGACACCGACGTTCGGCGTTTTATTGTTAGGTGAAGCCTTGCCTGTATGGGGCTGGGTCGGAATACTTTGCATGCTTGCGGGCTTTTTCATAATGCTTGGACCAATTTCGGCCTTTGCTAACAATCGGGCAGCATTAAAACCAATACTGCTTGCCGTTTCTGTAGGCTTATGTATTACAACCTACACGATCATTGATAAAGCAAATCTTCAATTTATTTCACCGCTCGCCTTGCTGGAAGTAACCAATATCGGCTTTTTGCTCGGTTTGACACCATCTGTGCTGCAGCGTAATCGACTCAAGCAGGTTATACGCAAACATAGCAATATTATTTGGCTAGGCGCGATTCTATCGCCAGGCTCCTATTTTCTTTTCCTATTGGCAGCGCAAAACTCAGCCGTATCCATGGTGGCGCCTCTTCGTGAGGTAGGCATTGTATTTGGCACGTTTCTTGGGCTGATTGTTTTGAAGGAATCTCAAGGCTTACGTAGAATAACAGCATCAATAGCTGTAGTTATCGGTATAATTATCATCGCTTCTTTCACATAACTTTTATTTCAAGGATAAACGGCTTCGCCGATAAGTAATTAAAACTTATTATATTAATTCTTATATTTCGAAAAGAAACGGGGGTATTAAAATTGAAACAAGTCAACTCACTTCAATTTCGCAAAGACGGAACTTTTACAATCGTGCAATTCACAGATATTCACTGGCAAAATGGAAACGAAACAGATAGGCAGTCGAGAGCTGCTATGGAGCAGGTGCTGGATGCGGAGCAGCCTGATTTTGTCATGTTTACGGGAGATACTATATATGCGTGCAAAAATAAAGATGGATCAAGCAGCTGCGAGGATCCTTACCGCTCATTGCGTGAAGCCGTTCATGCCGTAGAAGAAAGAAAAATACCTTGGGCGCTTGTATTTGGCAATCATGATACAGAATACGAAATTACGAGAGAACAGCTGATGACGGAGGTTTTAGCGCAGACATTCAACCTTTCTGAACCAGGTCCTGAGCATATTAATGGTGTTGGCAATTATGTCCTCCCTATTGCTGGCTCTAATGGTGCAAGCACTGCTGCGCTTCTGTATGGTTTAGATTCCGGAGCCTACTCCGAGCATCCTGATGTCGACGGCTACGACTGGATTCGCCAAAGCCAAATTGCGTGGTACAGAGAGCAATCGAGAGAATGGAAAGCCAGAAACAACGGCCAGCCTTTGCCTGCCCTTGCATTTTTCCATATCCCGCTTATTGAGTACGAAATGATGTGGCGCACAAATGTCTGTTACGGTCAAAAAAATGAACACATATGCGCATCCCGTATCCAGTCTGGATTTTTCTCAGCTATGCTGGAGCAGGGAGATGTAATGGCAACGTTCTGCGGCCATGACCATGTGAATGATTTCTTTGGCACACACCATGGCATCCAGCTCTATTACGGCCGAGCAACAGGCTATAGCACCTATGGAAAAGAAGGCATGCTGCGAGGCGGGCGCGTCATTCGATTGACGGAAGGAACACGGAAGCTCGAATCATGGCTGAGACTTGCTGACGGCTCCGTTATTAAACAGCAGCCCGAGCATCTTCCTGAGCATGAGCATGCATAACTTCAAAAACAGTCTTCGCACTTATTGCGGGACTGTTTTTTTGCGACTATAATAGCCGTACATGCTTAATGCTATCCTAGGATTATAATGAATAAGGGAGGCTTATTTGATGAGAACGATAAAGCTCGGAACCAGCACACTAGAAGTGCCTGTCATTGCAGTAGGCTGTATGCGCATTAATTCGCTGGAGCATGCTCAGGCCGAACAATTTGTTCAAGCTGCGCTTGAAGCAGGCGCAAACTTTTTTGACCATGCAGATATTTACGGCGGCGGCGCTAGTGAAGAAATTTTTGCTAAAGCGATACATATGAATGACGATATTCGAGAAAAAATAATTATTCAATCCAAGTGCGGCATTCGCAAAGGGATGTTCGATTTCTCCAAAGAGCATATTATTGCCTCTGTGGATGGTATATTAAAGCGTCTTAATACAGACTACCTGGATGCTTTGCTGCTGCATCGTCCTGATACGTTAGTAGAGCCCGAGGAAGTGGCTGAAGCTTTCGATCAATTGGAGAGCTCTGGCAAAGTACGTCATTTCGGCGTCTCCAACCAATCGCCTATGCAAATCCAATTGCTTAAAAAAGCAGTGAAGCAGCCTATTGTAGCTAACCAGCTTCAGCTCAGCATTACAAATGCGACTATGATAACGAGCGGCTTCAATGTCAACATGGAAAATGAGGCGGCTGTCCATCGCGATGGAGGCGTGCTCGATTTCTGCCGTTTGAATGATATTACGATTCAGCCATGGTCGCCATTCCAATACGGCTTTTTCGAAGGTGTTTTTCTTGGCAGCGATAAATTCCCGGAGCTTAATAAAAAGATTGATGAAATCGCCGAGAAATACAATGTCAGCAATACGACGATTGCCATCGCTTGGCTGTTGCGCCATCCAGCCAATATGCAGCCGGTTATCGGCACAATGAATATCCAGCGCTTGCTGGATTGCTGTAAGGCCAGCGAAATTCGCTTGTCGCGCGAGGAATGGTACGCCATTTACCTTGCTGCAGGCAATATTTTGCCGTAAACCTTAACCTAAAAACCCCAATTATGAGACAACGCCTTGGCTTCCCAGCCAAAGCACACAGCTTTTCTTAATGAAATAGAAGAGCAGTAATGGAGTTCCCAGGCCTAACTTAGCCTTGGAGCTCTTTTTTTATTGCATTATACGATGCAATGCTTACATAAAAAAGGACTTATAGCCGCATATTATCGTCATGGAGGTGGAAAAGGATGAGCAAACAGGATGAATTGCGTATTAATCAGCAGCAGCTAGTGGAGGCTTGGCAAAAAACATTGCCTTCTTTAATTCCAGAAACGGACAGCGCTACTGTCATTGCAGATGGAGCAGATAATAAAGCCTTGCGCGTTACGATCGAAGCAGCTGGTCATCAACTGTACAGCTTTGACTTCAGAGTCGAATACGTGGATAGCCGTGAAATAAAGGTAGATTTTATAGATGTGGAAGAAGCCGGACGTTCGGTCGACGAGCATCAAGACACGATCCAGCAATTAATTGATGATTATATGCGCCATATTCGCGAGTGCGCGCAAGCACTCCATACCCTTACACATGCATAATTGCAATTAGAAAGGAGCGGTTTATATTATGGAAAAAGCAAAAGACAATCCTGATCAAAACTTAAGCGGCGTTGTCGATGATTTGGAGCAAACTGTTGTAAACAGCCACCATGCACAGCAATTGCAGCAGGATAAGATGGACCGTCGTCACCAGGATGCGAAAAACCGTAACAAAACAACCTCACATTGACTCCAAGAAGAAACGCTGCACATCCTCGGCTAAGGATGTGCCGTTTCTCAGTGAAATATAGGAACAGGTATATAATGAGATCTTATAGTATCCTATATTTTTAACGAAGGGCTATCCCATACGTCATGAATATGACGGGATGCCCTTTTTCTACGCCATTAAAAAGAACGGAACACTTTCCATTGATCATCAACTTTTACAAAAATGTAATTTCCGGTTGATTCCGATACTGTAGTATCCTCGGTTTCATGGAACGAGCACAAATGTGCTGGAAATATAGGAAAATCGCCCCCATCTCAATAATCAAGGGAGGCGATCTTTTGTTGTCTCAGTGTATGCGTATGCAATTTTAAGTGTCTTTTGTCCCAATAATGTTGTCTGGCAGGTTTTCGCTCATTTAGAGCAACTTTAAACGAAGCATTAGGTAACAATTTATTCGAAATATCATACAGAAACGGTCCGTGCTAATGGACATAACTCAGTGCTACAACAAAACGGCTCAATGTATATGAATTTTCATATACAATACGCTGAAATGTCTAAAAAAACACAATTGTATATGAATTTTCATACACAATTGGTCGGAACTTCCTTAAAACGGCTCAATGTATATGAATTTTCATATACAATACGCTAAAATGTCTCAAAAAACACAATTGTATATGAATTTTCATACAGAATTGGTCAGAGCTACATCAAAACGGCACAATGTATATGAATTTTCATACAGAACCGTTCGACGCTTCACATCTACAACGCGTACCTGCCACATCGGCTTGTCCATTCAGGGAGAACCCTTGTTACTATTTATCCAGTAATTATTTATCCAGTATCATTCTTAAAAAACCTGGCTTATTTGTTATAATACCCGCTACTCCCAAATCAATGAATTTTCTCAAGTCTGCTTCCCCATCAACTGTCCAAGGATAAACGGTTTTGCCAGCGGCATTTGCAATGTCCATATAGGATTCCGTTACAAGCGGGAAGTGCGGATGGAGTGAAAACACCTCGACTCCCGATTCCTCCTCAAACTTTTTGAAATCCGCAACCTCAGGATGATAAAGCAAGCCAATGCGGATTTCAGGCAATTGTTTTTTCAACTCCGCCAAGCAGCCAAAGTGGAACGAAGATACGACTGTGCTTCCGATGCGGTCCGTTTTTCTTAAAACATCAATTAAGCAGCTTACCATGCCTGGTGTTTCAGCGGCTTTTATTTCTACATTAAACTGTACATTTGCTGGCACCTTCGTCAACACTTCTTCAAGCAAAGGAACATATTCTCCAGCATACTGATCGCTAAACCACTTGCCGCAATCATAACCTTTAATATCTTCATAATTCAGATTAGCAATTTCACCAACACCATTAGTCGTGCGTTCTAAAGTATGGTCATGAATAACGACGACCTGCTTGTCCTTCGTAAGATGAACGTCCAGCTCGATCATATCGCATTCCTGCATAACACCCAGCATAAATGCTGCTAATGAATTTTCAGGAGCCTCCGCCGAGGCACCTCGATGTGCAATGACTAGAGGCTTTACTGTCTTCATGGATGTTCACTCCATTATAAATAGAAATAAAATATAATCGTAATTATACCATAATATAGTTACGGTTCGACTGGCAGCGTGAATGGAATTCCACCCGCTGCATTGACTCTCACCATATAGCTAGCCGTCTTACCTTGATAAGAAGCGGTTATCGTTGCTGCACCTGGCTTATGCCTTAGCACTCATACAGCGCCTAGGGCGTGGTGCTTGACGAGAGGCTTTAAGAGGAATAGGGAGTATTCTACCTACTCCTCGAAAGAATCATCGTTGTAATGTAATTTTTTACCGGCACGACAAGCTTAGCGAGGCATAAACTGCTCCAGCAGCATCTCACCCCAACGCTGATTTGCGCCCACAGTACGTCCCGCTAAATGCGGCGTATGGACGACATTATGTCGACCCAGCAGCGGATCGTCCAGCGGTACAGGCTCGATGTCGAAAACATCCGCCGCCAGGCTGAGTTCATCGTTCAGCACCCGTTCGCGCAGAGCCTCCATATCGCAAATACCGGCTCGCGTGACAAGCACGACCATGCAACCTTGTGGCAATGCTCTGATATGCTCCGCCGTTACCAGCAGTTCGGTCTGATCGGTCAGCGGTACCATCGGCACGAAGATGTCTGCATCCTGAACCAGACGGTTCAGATGAAACTCGCGGCGCGCTCCCGCGCGATGAAAGCAAGGCTCGGCGGCGTAAGGATCCCAGGCCGCCACATCTGCGCCCAGCATATGCATAAAGCTGGCATACCGTGAAGCAATATTACCTGCGCCAACAATGCGAACGCGCTTGCCCTCGACTGTACCATTAGCAAAACGCAGATCATCCGTCATCTGATCACCGATTTTCGTCACGGGATCGTACGGGTAATACCATGCGTCCAAATTGGTGAGCATCCGGTGATAGGCCTGCGGAATGCGACGCAATCCGCATAAGGTCAGCGTCAGCGCAAACTCCGATACGGACTGCCCCCAGAAACCTTCAGACTTATGCTGATAAACCTTAACCCCCGCCTCGCTCATAGCTGCCAGTAATGCCGGGTCTGTCGCCTCATACGGCTTGGCCTGCACAAACGCCTCCTCAAGCTGCGTGAACAATGCCAGGCACGCGCTTGTCACTTTTACAGACAGAGAAATCAGCCTGATTACGCTCCCCGGATCGGAAACAATCTCGCCCAAGATGCGATTTTCATCCGGGTGCAGTCTTATGAACTCGACATCCCCCTGCTCCCGCCACAACGCATGCAGATGATCAGCTGCGACGGACCACACATAGTCGAATGTAGGATGTACAATAATGACACTTCGCATGCTACAATTCACTCCTCTTTTCTCTTGTTATTGGGCCGCAAACGCATCCCAACTCCGGCTTATCACTTCAACATCCGTAGCGCCGCAAAACACGAACACGCGATAGCGGGCGGTTTCAATTTTGTCTTTGGCGAGCTTCCATTCTCCCGCAATACATCTGCTTGGCGAGATGCCCATCTGGTAATCTACCCGCCACGGCACAGGATGATCCGTATTCGTCGGGTGATCCATATAGGCTATGCCCGCCTGATCATCCCTGCCCTCGATCGGCATGCTTACCGAAACCCATCGAGCTCGTTGACCCTCTGCTTTCCCGTTCAGTTGGCCTTCGCTATTAATTGCCTGTCCGCCTGTCTCATCCCGAAACGGCATACGCAGAAACAATCCGCCGTATGGGTATTGTCCAAACGTCAAATCCGTCGCGGCATGAAGCGACCATTCCATATCCAGGAAGTAAGTATTCCCGTGATCTTTCAAAACCCAGTTTTGTGTCTCTTTCAGCATCACTGCACCGGAAGGATCCAGCCAATCCGCCTCTACTTTCCACATAACCCGGTTCGCCTCTGCTGTTGCCTGTGTTAACGGAAACGGTCTGAAGCTTCCGTCCTTCGGATCGTTATGGATACCTTCTGCCCAGAAACCAATCCCGTTTACATCATTCAACCCCGTATACACGCCATGCTGCCAAGGATGATGCGGTGGCGCATTTTCTGTCAATATGCCCTTGCCGTCCGGAGCCACAATCGGGTGAATGTACGGACGCTCGTTCATAGGCGCATGCTGTTCGAGAATCGGCGTCAATTCCTGGCCCCGAAAGATGCGAATAACAGTAGCAGAGCTTTCTGCTCTTAAAGATGAGGTATTCTGCATGTTAGGGTTTCTCCTTTATTAATCAAAGTTTGTGATCCTTTATCTCTTCTATCTGAATTTGGGCAGAAACACCTTTTCTCCGCCTTGCATAGCCGACTCATGCGCACATATGCCCGCGCTTGTCCAATTTGCCGATGTATATACATCAGGGAAAGCAGGCCGATTTTCCACAATACTCATAAGAAATTCATGTGCAAGATGTGGATGCGAACCGCCATGTCCACTACCTTGCTTGAACGAGAGATGAACATGATCGGTCAAATCGTACACCCCTTGCGTGGTGTACGGTCTGATGCCTTCTGGCAGCCGATCTGCATAATCCGGCACCCGCACCCGCTCAGCCTGTTCCCCGACAAACAACACCGGCGACTCACCTTCAAGCTGCTGCCACTCAAAACTGATCCGGTCAGCATACACATCAAAGCTTTCGATGTACTCGCGAGATGTTTCAAACAAAGACCGCGTGATCTCCATAGCCAGATTTGAGTCGCGCAAGCGGAACAATGCCGATTCAACCGCGAACGGTGAGCCGTACTTGTCGGCAAGTTCCTTGGCAATTTGTCCGGAGCCCAGACACATCACATACTCTGCTTCCCGTTCAGCCAGCGCCAGTAACGGACTGAGCGCATGGGTCGCATAGTGCATCGGCGGCAACCCTTCCCAATATCCGGGCCAGCCCGCCATCTCTTGCTGATGCGCGCCGCGCAAAAATTGGATCTTTCCAAGCTTGCCCGTATCACGCAAATGCTTTACATAGAGATACTCTCGCGTATACACGCAGGTTTCCATCATCATATAGTTCTTGCCCGATTGCTGCTGCGCCTCGACGATTCGCCGGCAATCCTCCACCGAGGTCGCCATGGGCACCGTGCAAGCTACATGCTTGCCTGCCTTAAGCGCTGCAATGCTTTGCTCGGCGTGATCCGGAATCGGTGTATTGATGTGCACAGCATCGATGTTGTCATCCTGAATCATTTCCTCAAAGCTGGTATACCTTACTTTTACGCCAAAATGCTCGCCAATCTGATGCAAACTGTCTGGATTTCGCTGACAGATCGCATACATCTCTGCCTGGGGATGATTCTGATAAATGGGAATAAATTCAGCACCAAAACCGAGTCCCGCAATGCCTACACGTATTTTCTCACGCAATAAGATCCTTCCTTTCATGTTATAATTTAGTCTCAGTATAGACAACGAATGCGAAGAAGTCGATGCGAATTTCCGTTAACAAAATGAGATTTTTAACATTGAAATATAGCAAAAAAATATTGTAAAATAACGATGAGTCAATTTCATAGTTCCGCTATCTACTTAGAAATTGTTTAACTATAGCTAACGAATTTAATAAGTGTACAAGGATGGATAAAATGAGGATATTCACTCCGAAACAGCGCAAGCAGGTAGCCTTATTGATCGAAACCTCCAACCAATACGCGCGCGGGCTGCTACTCGGCATTAACCGCTACCTGCAGGAGCATCCAGACTGGTCCGTGTACCTGGGTGAAATCAGCCGCAACAACCAAGATATGAGTTGGCTGAGCGACTGGCACGGCGACGGCATCCTGGCACGCATCGAAACCGACGAGACGGCAGACTACATTATGAATAGCGGACTGCCTGCCATTGATCTAAGCGCCTCGCGCAAGTTGCCCGGTCTGACATGCGTGGAAACAAACGACCAGGCGATTGCCGTCATGGCTGCCGATCATTTCCTGGAGAACGGCTTCCAACATTTTGCCTACTATGGCGACAACCGCTTCCAGTGGTCGATTCATCGGGACCAGCACTATCGCTCTTATCTCGGCGCGAAGGGCTTTGATTGTCTGAGTTTTAAAGCAGCCAGTGACAATGCGCAGCAAGGGGCGTCGTGGGAAAACCACATCAACGAGCTTGTCCGATGGCTGAAGCAATTGCCGAAGCCCGTTGGCATCATGTGCTGCTATGATATACGCGGCCAGCAATTGCTCGAAGCGTGCCGTCTGGCCGAGATCGATGTGCCCGATGAGGTCGCCGTCATCGGCGTCGACAACGACGAACTCTTATGCGATCTGTCCACGCCTCGGTTGTCCAGTATTCAAACCAACCCACAGCAGGCCGGTTACTTGGCTGCGCAGTTGCTGGACCGGCAAATAGCAGGCGAGCGAATTGGAAGTGAAATCCACTTGATCGACCCCCTCCAGCTTCAGGTCCGCATGTCCTCCGACGTGCTGGCCGTTGAGGACAAGACGGTCTCCGAAGCAATAAGGTTTATTCGCCAACACGCTCACGAGAATATTCAGGTGCAGGATATTTTAAATCACATCCCTGTCACTCGGCGAGTCTTGGAAAGCCGTTTTCTTAAAGCACTGGGACGAACGCCTCACGAACAAATTATTTCGATCAAGTTAAAGATGGTCAAGCAATTGCTGGAAGAAACCGAACTATCGCTCGCCGACATCGCTGAACGCACTGGGTTCAAGCATACCGAATATATGAGCGTCGTGTTCAATCGCGAATTCCATATCCGCCCTGGCCAATACAGAAAAGAGAGAATGTTATCCATGCCGATGAAGTCCTGAACCCAAAAACAGCGTTAATTATTTGTCCGGCAAAGTCCAACAAATCACTGGGGCTTTGCCGGCAAAAGATGCACTTCCTTTATCCATGACTCTTATCTGACAATCTGCAAATCCAATCCGATTTCAAATACACGATTCCACGGGAAATACACATTCTGCACTTCGATTTTCCCTTCCACTGCATCGGTCAGCCATGACTCCACAAACTGTTGAATCTCTTTGTTAACGAAGCTATCCACTTGCTCCTTCATCGTGGACAGGTCTACATATTTTTTACCATCGAAACCAACTGGATGTTCTTTACACAGTTTTTTACGAATAACCGCCTGATAGCCCCAGTCTTCCAGCAGTCTTAGAGCATAAAACTCTCTGCTGCGATGCAGCCGATCAAACTCATTGTGCGGTTGTCCCTTATAATAAGCTTCAATAATCATATGCGCGATCACCGTGCCGAGAGTGTTCCCAATGGTGTTCCAGCCAGCGTATGCCGATACATCCTTCAGCATCCCCCTCTTGGACAGCAGTTGCAACAAATAATGATCTGCGCCATTAATAATCGCAGCGTCCGCCAAGCCAACCACTTTGCCCCTGCGGATGTAACCGTCAATCGCACTAGCAAACTCATTCATATTAATCTCTGTAAAATAGCTGGCATGCCGATCCTGCAAGTCATGAATGCTGTCCGAAGTCATCACGGAATGGACGGCCGTATGTACAGCCAGTACCGCATCTGCCTCCTGTGAGTTATCCAGCGTGTACCCGCCGGCTGCAGACAGATGACTTTTCACCGCTTCATGCAGACTGCGCTCCTCCAAATCCGGCACTGTCAACGGTCCAAGTGTTGAGGAATAGCGAATGAATACTTCGGGTGCAAACTGCTTGGCATCGCAAAATGCACGGGCAAACAGCGTACAGCCGGCTTCATCCGCACCTGAGTGTATAAACACCTTATCCATCAAATTATACTGCTCTGCAAGAAGGCGAAGCTGGCGCTGCTCGCTTACAGAAAAGCCAAATTGAGCATTGTCATCCAGCGGGATCAACAAGGTGTCGATGACGCCGTCATTCACATATTCAATCGCCTGCCGATTAATGGCGTGGTTAATGGTGCGTCTTCCGATGAAATCGTCCAGCACAGCTGACGGGATACTGCTCCGCACCTGTACAAATTCGTCTTGCTCCACTTGGGACAATTCATTCCGCTCTTCTTTGTTCCTCAGCCAGGAGTATCTGCTGATCAAATGACCATAGTCCGCGTAATAATCCGGTTCCTCTTCGGCAGAACAGTATTGCGGTGTCCGCATGATCAAGCTGAAGGCATATATGTTCAAATGCGGGTGATTTTTGCGCACCTTTTCAAGCAGCGCCAACCGGTCCATACATTCCTCTACAGTAACATGATGCAGTCTTGATGGAACGATCCCCCCATGCACCAGCATATCAATCGAGACGAGCAAATAATCTGCGCCAATCACTTCACGCTCAACCCATTGCGCCAATTGCGCGACAGGCGCAGGCTGCTTCTTCATGCCGAGCAAATGATGCGGCGCGACCATCTGCAGGTCGGTACACGCCGCCAGATGCATCGGAAACAACAAGCTGCAGGGGCGTTCATCCAGCGGCAAAAAAACGATTTTAGTCATAGGAACTCTATGCCTCACTTCATCTATATATTTGTGATTCTTGCAAGTCTAATTAACCTATGATTCCCGTCCGCTCCACACTCTCGACAAAATAGCGCTGGGCGAACAAATATAGTATAAAAATAGGAGTCAAGCCCAACAGCGCTCCGACATTCAAATACATGGAAATGAGTGCAGCAGCATTTACGCCCAGAAGACCTGTCGCAGTGCCGGGCAGCAAATCGAGCGTGCGGGAAAGCAGCGTATAGTTCGGTGCGTACATATTGACAAAGTAGCTGTCATTCCACTGCCATACGAATGAGAACAGCATAACCGTCGCAATGGCAGGAATCGCATTGGGCAGCATCACCCTCACGAAAGTCCGGAGTATACCCGATCCGTCGACATAAGCAGCCTCCTCCAGTTCCTTAGGCAAGGCCCGGAAAAACTGGCGAAAAATATAAATGTACAGCCCATTCTTCAAGCCTGATGCAAGCATAGAAGAGATGAAAAAAGGCCAGAAGCTATTAAGCAAATTAACTCCTTTGTTGCCGGAAAACAGCTCATACAACCCAAACAGATCGAAATAGCGATAGTGTAAATAAACAGGCACCATAATTGTTTGCGGAGGCACGACAATAGTGAAGATGACCAGACCAAACAAAATTCCGCTGCCGCGGAACTTCAGCCTAGCGAAGCCATAGCCGGCAAGCGCGCATGAGATTAACTGCAGGCAAGACGTACCGACGCTTAAAATAAACGTATTAAGCACTGCATCCGGATACTTAATCAATGCGTAGACGGCTTTAAAGTGGTCCAGCGTAAAATTTCGTGGTATCCACAAAACCGAAGAGTCATACAAATCGATCTCCGCCCGAAAGGCATAGGAAATTTTTTGCGCAATAGGGTACAAAATGACGATGCAAATGCCATAAATCAGTACCGTTCGCGTTAAAATCCACAGCCAGCGCTTGCTCCATTCCACGATCTTGGTGCTCCATTCCAGAAACTTGACGCGTCTATCTGCCCCCGTTGGACGATCTGGTAAATCCGTTTGTTGTGCCATTAGCTGAACCCCCATAATATTATTGATAATAAACTCGCTTGGAGATCAGGTAAGTCGAAATAATAAGCAGCAAGGAGATGACGAGAAAATAAATCCATGCCATCGCTGCGCTGACGCCGAAGTTGAAGCTGGTAAACGCGGCTTGCTGAATCATGCTAGTCACGCTGCTATCATAGAAAGAGTCAATAATTGTATATATTGTATTGGTCAGCAGCAGCGGTGAAATCATCGGAAAGGTAATCTTCCAGAACGATTCATACCCCGTTGCTCCCTCCATCTTGGCAGCTTCATATAGCGAAGCAGAAATGGACTGCAGTCCAGCCAAAAATATCAAAATTTGCACGCCCGACAGGCTGATGATCTGATAGATTCTGTTTACCGCCCCGGTCAAATAATCGACGATCAGCGGACTGACGCCAGCCTGCAGCAATAGCGGTGTCAACTCAACGCTTTTCATGCCGGCAAAATTACTGTCCATGCCTTGCGACGCAACCCCCATCATCTGCGCCACAATTCCGCTGCTGTCGAGCTTGGCGATCACGCCGGAGGTGAGTACGACTGGCAGAAAAATAATCGCTCTGGCAAACATCCGCCCGCGGAATTTCTGCGTCATCAGCATAGCAGTAAACAAGCTGAAGAAGATGATCAGCGGCACATCCAACACCGTATTCAACACCACATTGGTCAGATTTCGAACATACCAGGCGTCCTCCAGGAAGATGTAACGAAAGTTGGCGACACCCGCGTAATCGAGCCGAAATCCGTCTTCGGTAATCGTCAGCTTGTTAAAGCTGAACCAAAGTGACTGGATTAGCGGGATAGCCATCAGCAGAATCAACCCCAGACACCAGGGCAATACGAACAGCATGCCATATAGTTGTTTTTTTCGTTCAAGATTGATCGAAATCATTCGCTTCATGGCTTCACCTTCCTTACGACATAATCGCACGCTTCGATCGTGACGCCGTCAACTGTTACCGCAGTGTCGCCATAGTTGACCCAAATTTGTACACCTTGCTCAAACTCCGTTTTGTACAACCGCTCCGAAATCTTCTCATGCGCGATAATACGCTGACCGCGAACTTGCCGCAGGACATCGTTCACTTCCTTGTAAGATTGAACGGCTTCATCCAGCCAATTTCGGTAATCATGTGCGTACAAATAGCTGAACTCCGTATCTTTCAGCACGGACGCAGATTGCGTAATCCAGCTGTAGTACACATTAGAGCCCGACTCAAGCGCTTTCAGCACTTGCAGGCGCACATTCTGATCGTCCGCCAAATTGAACGGGCTGCCGGCATAATCGATATAACCGTGAAGCACAATCTGATAGAAGGGCACTGACTCGCTCGACAACCAATAGCCATTGCTTGTTTGCGGAACGTGCAGCAGATGATCAGCGTAGCCTAGCGCGTAAGCATTGCCGCCCTGCGCCATGACCTCGTCAAGCTGATCGGCAAAGCGTGCAATCATCGCTTCGGCAACCGACTTTGTATCCTGCCTTGTCGATTCTTTGCCCCGCGCAAAATCCGAGTAGAGTACATCGCCCAGATCACGCAGCGATATGGCATCAAATCCGTAGTCGGCATATTGGTCCAGGAATCTTTCTGCCGTCTTCTCAATACGCGCCGGCGCCAGCAAGTAATGGGAAAAGGCCGTTCGTCTGTAGGTCGCGAGAGAAAAATCATACATGCGGGCATATTGTCGTGAAACAAACTGTACCGCATCCCTCGACGGGCTGAATCCCTTCGAACCGTCATACACTTGCAGCAGCGTCAACTCAGGATATAGGCGTCCGCCGATTGTTATTAGCTTATTGGCAAGTTCATTCCATTCCTTCTGGCTGCCAAGCGCACGCTCCAGCCGAATGCGAGACGGATATTGTTGTTTAAGGCCACTATTAAACCAGCCTCGATAATGAAGTTTAATATTGGAAAGCTGATACTGTCCAAGCTGGTCGACCAGGCGGTTGGCGCTCTCCAGGTCACTTAACGGCACAAACGCTTCATAAGGAATGCCTAGCATGCTCTTAGGTTCGGAAAATCCGCCAGTCAATTCCAGATAAAACGGTGCATCCTGATCCGCTCCACGTAGTGTCCAACCATACTTGTCAGCCAAATACTCGCGGTAAACAGCCGCCATGCCGGTGTAATTGGCTTGTTCCCCGCTCAAGAACTGAAAGCGGATCTGCAACGCGCCCTGATAGCTGTGTACAGGAGTCTTGATCATCGCATCATCGCGTGTAAGCGATACTTCATCGGAAGGCAAGATGACAAAACGACTGGCAATAGTATGGAATCCGTGAACTCTGCCCGCAGTATCCGCTTGCAGTCGAGCCAAGCCGTCGCCTTCTTCGATGTTCGCCAAAAAAGCGGCATCGTTTTTCTTCATACCATAAACAGGAAGTCTTGCCGCTTGCTTCGTCCCAATCTTTTCTTTAATCGCCAGGGCATCATCCTCACCGTACAAGCTAAGCGTAATCGATTGGGCTGCCGACTGGCTGTTGTTGAACGACATCAACGCTCCGGAACCGTCAGGCAGAAACAGATAGCCGTCATCCTGGTTTCCGGCAGCGCCGAACTGCTCCAGCATGCCGACAGCCTGGATCCGATAAAGCGCAGTCTCTTCCCGTATTTGCGTCGTGTCTACCGTCGCAACCAGCGAATCGCCGTCAAGACGGTACGTTATGGACGCTGTGAACTTGGGATTTCCCGATGCCGTCGCCCCCTCTCCCCCGGCAATTTCATTATCCTGCAGCAATTCCTCCTCGCTGTATCCCATCTTTTCGAACAAATTAAGCACTCTTTTGACGACAGCTTTTGGAATTTCGCGTCGTTCCCATATTTCCTTACCTTCAATATAACGATAACGAGTCTTCAATTCGTCGCGTTCAGCATCGTCAGACAGCCGCTCCAGCAAGCTTTGAAACCGAGTTGCGGTTAACTGCAACGGGATCGATTCCACTCCTTTTTCAGGATTGCCGAACCGATAGGTGACCGTCAGGGCCGAATCCTGGGGAATAATCTCGAACTGCTGGTATGCCACACTGTCGTTGTAGCTGTCGTATTCTTTGGTCTGCCCGTTGTGCATCAAATACACAAGCGAAAGCTGAGACGAAAGCTTGCCTTTCCAATAAGGCGTTGCGATCGAATCCTCTTCCCTTCCCTGCGGATTGGAACGCCAGATTTTACCGCTTTGCTTTTCAAGCACCGCAATCTCAGCAGTACGGCTATTGATGTACAAACGAAGACTATCATTTTCCATCACGGCATCCATATCGGGCAATACGGGGGATACCGCCTCGTCAGCCGCTATCATGCGCACCTGCGGGTCGGTCTTTATTTCAGTTGGCCGAGAACGGAAATCCGCCGAATCCGAAGCGGCATTCCGTCCGTTCCCCGTGCAAGCGGTTGCCAGCAGCAGCAAACATAGAAGAGTCAATATTATCGTAGTCGACTTATTGCATGTTCGCACGACTTCCTCACTCCCCTATTCTGAAAATAATTTCTTTGAATATAGTTGTGCCTAGCGAAAGCGTCTGCTGCAGCAAGCTGAAGAACAACAGCGCAAGAAATAATATTATGCCAATAACGATCAAGGTCAGAAAAGAAGTTACAATTGTTTTGCCGACCGTATACTGGTGGATTGTCAGCATCCCGACGAACAGCAGACCCAGAAACCACAGCCAAGCTACCGCCTCCAGTAAATTGTAGAAAGGTAGTTCCGGAATAGTCAGAGTATTCGATAATATGATCAGCGGCACTTGCACCAAAATCAACGGGCACAGCGCATACGCTCCAGCTACAACAATCTCCTTAAATTTCCCTTCACCGTCCATCAAAGTCGTCAGTGACCAGTTCGCTACGCACCAAAGGAAGAACGGGATCAGAACGAACTTGGCTTGGCCGAGCACATAAACAGGCGGTATCGGATTTAATAAAAACCCGTTATACTGATGTTTGAGCACATACAGGAAAGCAAGCAGGAACACCAAAACGAGTGAAAACCAAACACGTCCCTTATTCTCATACTTTAGCTCCCAGAACCCTTTGAAGGGATGAAACATCGTATACCAAGCCATGCCAACCGCCTGTGGCTCGCCCGCCCGCTTGCGTACCATTTTTCTCACCGCAATCAGCAGAATAACAATTGCTGCCAGCGAAGCCAGTATGGTACCGAAGTTGTCCCACATAAATTCCTTGCGGTAATGGGCAAACGCTCGGGAATAGTATTCTTGATGCATACCTTGCTTGAAATACTGCATTGCTTCAATGTAATTGCCACGCCTTAACTCCGCTTTGCCGATGCCGATGTAAGCCAGCTCCAGGTTGTTGTTCAACTCCAGCGCCTGATGCCAGGCTTCTACTGCCAGATCGGAGTCGCCTTCGTCCGTGTGAATGACCGCGCTCCGAACAGCTTGACCGTACAAGGTCGGCTTGAACAAACTGATATGATTCATTCCCTTATCCAGCACAGCCATCCGGTCGCCGAGCATGGCGACAGCGGACGGCGATTTGAACGTTCCCTGCTGCTCCCCGAAGCGGGCAAACGTGTACATCAAATTGCCGTCCCGATCATACGTGAAAATTCGACCACGCGTTTGATCAAGAATGCTGTAAATTCCGTTCTTGTCCGGTGTAACATAATGAATGCTTGACGGATCGGATCTGGTCCCCGTGAAGCTATAAATCTTATCGCCCATTGGCGGCCAGTAGCCCGACCGTTTGAGCACATCAATGCCTGAAGGGTTTAGTCGTTTGACCGGTTCTTCCGACTGTTCTGCGCTTGTCGCAAAAATAAACCCATCCTCGTCAATAGCGACGTGATTGAATTCAATCGGGACAAACAGCACCATCTTCGAGCGCTGTTCCTTCGTCATCATCCGCTTCCAGAACAAATCCGCCAGCGAAAACTGGACTTTATTAACCCCCATAAACCCGGTAAACGTCCCGCCTGCATCAAATTGCATAATACCGTCGAATACTCCCTTGGCGATGACATAGGGACGACCCGCTGAATCGACCGTCAATTTGATCGGCTGATAAACAAAGTTGGCAGGCAAAATATCCGCTTCCGGTTGTCCGATCACCCTGACAAATTCACCAGCTGCCGTAAGCTCGACGATTCGCTTGTTACCGGTATCCGCCACATACAGATGACCGTTCTGCGCAACGAATAACCCTTGCGGAGTGGCAAAGTGATCCAGGACGCCATGGGCTGTAAACGAATCGATAACCCGTTCTACGTGAAAATCGGCGCCCACTTGCACAATGCGATTATTGCCGCTGTCCAGCACATAGATCCGGTTATCCGATGTAATAACCATATCTTCCGGACTGCGAAATCCGCCGACGCCCAGTTGTTCGCCTGTCAGTCTTGCTTCAAACACATAAGGAACCGGAGCCGGTTCCGGCGTTCCGCGCCAGGAATAATTGTACCCCTCGTAGGGGGCGGCAGACAGTACAGATGTCAGGCTCGGCAATAGAAGCAGGATAGAAAAGAGCAATACTACTTTTCTCCAAAAACTCACCTGCAGCGCTCCTTTCTATTATTCTTTCATTCCGGAAGTAGACATCGTCTCAATGACTCTGCTCTGTGACACAACAAAGAACATAATCGGGACAAGCAGCATTAGCAGCGTCGCTGCCATGGAAGGTCCGGTACGAATAATTCCGCCAGCGAGAATCTGGCTGAAGGCGTAATCAATTGTCTTGAGCTGCTCGCTGTAAATAAACAAGGCGCCCGCCGAGGCCCCGGCTCCCCATAGCCCTTGAAAAGAAAAAATAATTAAGGTCAGCCAAGCCGGCTTGACGATCGGCATTACGATCTGCCAGAAAATGCGAAACTCGCTGCAGCCGTCTATTTGCGCCGCTTCCAGTAAAGCGTCCGGCACCTGTTCCATAAACTGCTTCATCAGATACAAGCCGAGGGATGAACCTAGCGCAGGAATAATTACCGCCCAATGCGTATCGAGAAAACCGAGCCAGGACATCGTCATATAGTTGGTGATTTGTGTCACAACAGCCGAGAACATCAAGGAAAGGACGACAATCGTAAACAGAACGCTTCTACCTGGAAACCGGCGTTTGGCTAGCGGATACGCCGCCATGGAAGCAATCACAACATGACCGGTCGTACCGATAAGCGCAATAAAAAAGGTGTTGTAAATATAGCGCGTCATCGGTACCCACGAGTTCGACAGCAGATAATACAAATCGCTAAAATTATTCAAAGTAGGCACTCGAACAAAAAAATCCGGCGGGTACTTCAAGATTTCGTTAATAGGCTTGAACGCATTGTTCACGACAAAGATCAATGGCAGCACCATGAAACAGCCAACGGATGCGAGCAGCGCGAACAAAAGCAGATCACCGCCCAATGAACGATTAATACGCTTAGGAAACAGGCGGATACGCGGCATGCTAATCACCCACCTTTGCAAGTAACCGACGTACAATCAAGTTCGAACCAAGCATCATCGCGAAAAGCACTGTAGCAATCGCCGATGAATACCCCATCTCGAAGCGAATCGAACCATAATCCATCAGATGGGTCACGATCGTATGACCCGCGTACTGCACGCTCGGAAAACCGACTAGCGCTGTCGATACTTCAGCTACGGCGAATGAAGCGGTAATCTGAATAACTGCCCCGAACAACAACATCGGTCTCATTGACGGGAGCGTTATATACCATAGCTCTTGCCAGCGATTGCGGATACCATCCATCGCGCCGGCCTCGAACAACGTTCTGTCCAAACCTTGAAAACCTGCGATAAATGCCAGGAAGCTTGTGCCTATACTAAGCCAGAGCTGCACGATGATAATGACTGTCAACATATAACGCGGATCCTTCAGCCACAAGACCGGTTCCAGAATAAGATGCCATTTCATCAGAAAGGCATTAATATAGCCATAGGAATCGCCTGCAAAGAGTAGCGTCCAGACGATTAGGGCATTCCCGGACAACGCCGGCGCGTAGAACACTAGAGTCGCCACAGCTCTCATCTTTGGAGGAAATTCATTAATAATCCAGGCTAGCACAAAACAGGCAATATAGCTGACCGGCCCGGTAATTGCCGCGAAGAGCAGCGTATTTTTGAGTGCAACCAAAAATACATCATCGCGGACAAATAATTGGGCATAATTGCGCCAGCCGACCCACTGCGGAAATTCCAACATGTTGAAATCAGTGAAGCTGATTAATAGCGACAAGCACACCGGCAACACAGTAAACGTAAAGAAAATCAAGTAGTATGGCAGCAGCATCAGATATAGCGATTTGTTTCGCACGACTGCTTTTTTCAACCTATTCATCCAAGCCTCACCTCTCACTGCTGCATCGTTTCCAGATTGAACTCTTGCCGCTTTATCGTAATCTCTTGATTAATGGTCCGCGCATAATTTTCAATCGTCTCGCGTGGATCACTGCCGGTATTGTACACTTCATAAAAGGCATTGTTGAGATGCCGATCAAAGGAGTACCCGCCTGGAACGGCAGGTCTGCCAATCACATCATTCATCTGTGTCATAAGTTTTTCAAGTTCCTTGGCTGACCAAGGCAACCGTCGGATCGTCTCAATTCCCGCTGCCGCATAACGAGCCGACTCCCCAAGAATGGCTTCCATTTCCCTTCCGAACATGAGCTGCGCTTCCGTGTCCGTCCACCATTTCATGAACGTCCATGCCGCTTCCTTATTCTCAGTTCTGCTGAACATAATCGTACCTGTTGCGGAGCTTAGCGCCTCGCGACGAATCGTGCCGTCTGCCTGCTCTTTGCCTGGCAGTGGCGCAAAGCTCCATTGCCCTCTAATCTCAGGCGCAAAAACGGTCAAAAAATTGTAGGTCGTGTAATCGGCAATACCGAGCGGCATCTCCCCGGTGCGGAAGCGGTTAATAAAATCAAACTCAAGCGGAAGCTTGTAATTGGTGTACAATTCTGTCCAACGACGGAATGTTTCTATGCCGACGGACGAATCGATATCGGTGGCAATGCCGTCTGCCTGGTAAAACTGACCGCCGCTCTGATAGAGCATCCCTTCAAAAACAGTCGTATGGGGCAAAGCAAGCTCCATATTGCGTTTTTGCAATTCTGGGATAATGCTATACATATCCGTCCACGTTTGCGGCACTTCCAATCCAAGTTCATTCAAAATATCTTGGCGGTAAAACAGCATCGGATAAGTCTGCGTCTCCGGCACGGCAAATATGCCTTCCTGAAAAGTAAATCCGGCAAAAGCACTGTTGAAAAACCGACTCCGTACATCTTCAAAGTCCGCAAATACCGTAAGGTCCTGAAGCGCGCCGCGAATCGCAAAGTTGATGACATCCGATTGCGCAAGCGCAATATCCGGCCCTTTCCCGGCAAGCGTGGCGGGCAGTACGACAGCTTCATGGACAAGCTGCAAGTTCACATGAATGCCTGTCTGCGGCGTAAAGGAATTGTCAATCATCGAACGCAGCAATTGCGCTTGGTCGCGACCGGAAGATATCCAGACAGTAATTTCCTCTCCGATCCGATCAATGTCGGGCGTATAATTGTAATCTTCCGTAAAGGAGCGTACAAATGACATAAGCTCATGCCGAGCCTGCGTCGTCCAATTCACGCGATCAGAGGGAATAGGCATATCCGGCGTTTTCAAAAACAAATAATCGATTTCCAGCGGCTGCTCATGGATCGTTAACAACCACGTTCCAAGCGCGCTTATATTGTCTTTGAATTGCTTGAGCCTGGACGTCATCGTCTCCGTACGGCTCGCCATGTCGGCTAATTGATAAGAGGTTGTACGCAATATCGCCGTACTGCCGCTTGTTTCTCCGACGATTTCATTCATACGAGCAGCCGCCGCATCAAGCAATTCGCTTTGCTCCATCAGAGTGCTTACCAGATCGGGAATTTTTCGTTCCAGCTCATAATCGCGAAATGGATCCGGGACCGTCGAGGTCAGCATAACAATTTTCAAGTACTGAGCATTCAACTGTTGAATACTTCCGCGTACAAGCCGAATAACATCGGACACCTCACCCAAGGTAAGTTCAAGCCGGATCGTGTGCTTGCCTTCGGTCAAATAAAACTGATACGGCTCTCCCGCCTCGCCCGGCATACCGATTTGCCATGCGCCACCATAGGAGAACGGAATTTCCTCCACTTCTTTAAACGGTACTTTGCCGTCAATATAAAGCTTTCTTACAACATGAGTGCCGCGATTCGCGTTCTGTCTGTATCGTGCGCCCAAATGATAGAACCCGTCTTTCGGAACGTCAATCTCCCACTCTATCCATTGTCCGGGCACCTTCCAATTCACTCCGCCGATTGTATTCATACGAATTCTGGATACGTCATACGGCTTGGTCGCCGGGCTGGAACGATCATTGATCGGATACAAGGAAGGATTTGATTTCAACGCAGCATCCTCGCCCTGTATTTTCAACATTATGCCTTCCGCTCCCGCATCCAGTTCGGGGTAAGATTCAAACACTTCCGCATAGGACAGCGTTTCCTCTTGCCGGAACAATCTGATCGAGTCGATGACCATCGGCTCGCGCAGCGCATTGAAAGACAATCGGTGGCTCCCTGCTGCCAAATAAAATGAAAATGGCTCCTTATAGTAGCCTTCCGTATCCCGCAATACAACGTCCTGCCAGATCGGCTCTTCGACTTGACGGGGACGCAAATCGTCTCCTCTGGCATTTCTCTCCGCCTGGACATGCTCGCTGCGCCATACTCTTGAGAACACTAATCTGGAAGCCTCTATAAAGGGGGCGCTTCCGTCAATCAGCAATTCACGTTCGATCGGCGAGTTGTTTCCTTCCACGGGAAAATAACGTATGCCGATCTGATATAAGCCTTCCTCGGGAACGTACACATCCCAATGAACCGTTCCGCTATCTCCAGTCCAGATTGCCGTCTCATCCCCCTGATAGCCGGCTTGCCAGACCTTGATTTCACTGTCATCCGCTGCCGAAAACTGACTGGCACGTATCGTATGTTCAGCGGTTGCCCGCGGTTTGCCTGCGTAATACCGCATATATTCTTCATAACTTGGATTGACTGGCAATTGCGATAAAGTCGGCGTTTCGGTCATCATCCATTTTGTTTTAGCCGGTTCCAGCAAGTGCGGTTGCTTCGAGGCGTCTCCCGCAGATGCAGTAATCAGGATTACCAGACATAGCCCTAACAGGAGTAATGAGGCAATCAGAATCCGCTTTCTTCTGGTTATCCATTTCACGTTTAACCCTCATTCCTTGTCGTAAATGTTGAAAGTCCGAAATGGGAACTGTGGAGTGAATTCCCACTTCGGCTTGTACGATTCAGATCAGATGGCCTCTCACATAATCGTAAATCCAGTCGTACAACTGTCGATTGCGAGGATCAGCATCATAAGCCGCCTGATAGAACGTCCGGACGCCTTGATAGTAGGCTTTGAATACATCGGGCGTTATGCCTGCTGCAATTGTGCCCTGCAAATAGTCGATGTACTTTTGCCGCAAGGCCGGCTGTTGAAACGCGCGTTCATCAAGTTCAATCTCGATGCCGGAGCCTGCCAGCTTAGCCATGCGCGCGGCTTCTTCGATCCGATCCGCAGTTGTACCTGCGTTAAAATAATGATTCGGTTGATACGCCATCGCGTCAATTCCAAGCTTGTTCCACTTGTAGTACGAAGCTGCATTGAAATAGGGAATCCAGAACAATTTGGCTCCCTGACTACGAGTAAGGTTCGACGTAAAGTCGAGAAGCGCCAGATCGTCCGGATTAGCCGCTTCTTGGAGCCAGTAAAACCCGACCAGTTCCAGATGAGCGTATTGCGCTTGCTCCCACTTCGCATTAAGTTCGCTAATATACCATTGAATCGCTCTTTCGCGTGCCGCCTGTCCTGACTGCGGATCGCAGAAATTTTCAGACACACCATCTCCGTCAACATCGCCGAATTCCATCTGCTGACTAGATGGGAACGGAATCATAAATACAACTTTCATCTTATAGCCATGTTCGCCGATAGCCGCTTTAGCTTGCTTCACTGCCTCATTCAATTGGGCAGCGTCGCCAGACTGTTCATAGAACGTTTTATTAAGATACCATTGCCAGTCTTCCATTCTGGATGGCTCCGCGCCGGGATCCTCCATGAAACTGCGCATCTTGTCCGAATAAAGCGCCAGGAACACTCCCCCGTCGAACAGCCATTCCTGCACTGCGCCTTGCTGATCCACGTAGGCTACATAGGGCAAAAACTGTGCAGCGCTCCAGTTGCCAGCGTCATTCGGATATTGTCCGTTGTAAAACAGCATCAGATCGCGAATTCCGCCGGTCGCTTCGCCTGCCCTCAAATAATCGGTTTCCGGGCCCTGATCTTTTCCTGGCATGAGTTCTACCGCTCCTGCCTGTTTGCCCGCAACGCCCCATACTTCGATCTCATCCATAAACAGCCATACATTGACGATCGCATGAATTTTGACGTAGCGGGCATAGATCGTCGATCCCACAGGTGCTCCATCTGGAACGCCGTGCTCGGCAGCCGACCAATGAAATGACACCAATTTTGCCTCCGATCCACAGGCAGGCAGTCTGTCTAGTACGGCTACTTCGGACCAGTTCTCACCATCAATCGATACGGAGATGCCCAGCATATCCGGCGCGAAGATCGAAGATCCGATATCTTCCAGGAAATTGGCCTTGATTGCGGCAATCGTACTCGGCGTCTCAAGATCAATAATCACTTTGCGATCAACCTTGCCGCTATGTCCTTGCCAGCTTGCTTCCATAAAATCCGTCGTACCGTAAATGCCATCTGTCAGTTCACCACCCAAATCTGGGTAATCAGACTCCGGCGGAACGGAAATCTTGTACGTCTTATGCAGCGCCAGGTTAGTTGACTCGACAGGCTCTTGCAACATAGGTTCCTTTAATAAAGCGATATGTCTCATCGTACACCTCGCGAATATCTCCGTAGATTGATCCGGATAACGCATGCAAATGCTTGACCCAGTCGTACCATGCCAGGTATGCGCCGTTCATATAGCCGTACTCGACGCCGCCATCCAAATAGTCATAATACCTGTCGCGCTCGCCCTGAAGATGCATCGTCGCATCCATCTCGATTTCAATTCCCATTCCAAAACGCTTGGCTAGGTTTGCCGTACCTGTAATCCGGGAATAAGAAGTTTGGTCAAACATATGATTGGGCTGCATCAGCGCTGCGTCAAAGCCAGCCTGCTCCCAGTCCTGAAATCCGCTCGCCTGATAGTACGGAATCCATTCAAACTTGTAATTCTGATTATGAAGCAAATCGGAAACCTGCTGGAGTAGCGACATTTCATTCGGTCCAAACTCATAATCAATTGCCTCGGACAACCAGTAGAAGCCTTCCAGCTTTAAATTCGAATACAATCCGGCGGCAAACCGGCTTTCTACTTCATCCACGTACCACTGTATCGCGGCGGCCCGATTGTTCAACGCCGTCACTTCATCCACATTCGTGCCGGGTTTGAAGCCGTCTAACTCATCAACCACACCATCCTGGTTGATATCCCCCCAACCGGTCGACGCTTCCGCCGGATAAGGGATGGAAATATAGACTGTCGGTGTGAATAGGGTGTTGCCTAAAGCCGTTCTAACTTCGCCAACCGCATCATTCAACGCATCGATTTGCTTTCCGGAAGCAAATAGTTGATCGAGAAAATATTGCCAATCTGCACGCGTTGTGCCTCCCGCACCGTCATAACGATTGCCGGAAGGCGCCGCCGCTTCAAACGGCAGGAATAAAAAGCTGTTGAACATCGTATCCTGAATCGTGCCATTGACATCCACGTAACCAGCGTACGGCTTGAAGTGTTCCGCCGTCCAATTCACAAAATCAGGGTTAGCTGGATTATAGCCGGTATAAATCAAAATCTGGCGCGTATCTGAGTCCAGATAACCTTTATTCAGCGCATTATCCGGGCTGCCGATCGGCTGCACCGCATTATTCACTTTCCCGATATGTCCACTAACTTCGATCTCGTCAGCAAACACCCATTTTCTCACCGGGACCGTTACTCGAATATAGCGGCCAGCATGATTCAGATCAGGCAAGGTAATCCATTCCGTCAAAGTTCCTTCCTGATCATTCGGTATACCTGCCGACGCATTGCCCAGCACGAACCAATTTACGCGATCAGTAGATAGTTCAAATTTCACCTGGCTTGGGAAAAGCACTGCCGATTGGCGTTCCTGAAAGAACCGCATACGGATGCTGTTTACAGTGCTTACCGATTCCAAATCGATGACGATTTGCCGTGTGTCTTGTCTCGCCCATCCCAACCACCCAGCGCTCCACCAGCCTTGATCGGAACCGAACACCCCATCTGTCAGTTTTCCGCCATCCGGATAGTTCGCATCACCGGAAGCGAACGCTTCATCCGGCGCTGTCGTTGCAATTGTATACGACTTGTGCAAAGCCAAGTTAATCGGCGCAGATGTTGACGGAGCCGAGTTGCCCCCGCAGACGCTGCTCGCGATTCCGTTCGAGGCTGTCGAGCTGGACGGGCTCAAAACTACCATGATTAGCAGACCGATAATAAGCCCCTTCGTCATCCGTATAAAACCCATCTTGTGAAAATACGAGTTTCGCACACCATACACCCCCATCGGGGTAAACGCCGCCCCTATAAAACGGTCTCACCCCGTTATTCATTGCTTGCCAATCAATTAAGGAGCCGTATTATAGACTTGGTCAATTGCATCCTGCGTTGTCTGCCTGATTTTTTCAATTGCCGTTTCGGGACTGTCGCCACCGGTTACGATCGGGTTAGCAATGTTCCAAAAAATGTCATGTTCCGTGCCTGTCATCGCATATACAACTTCTGTATGATTCAAGGAATCCAGCATAACCTCGATATCTTTCTCATCCGCAAGCAACTGGTTTTCTGCCGCTGCCCGATTCGAGGAGGCAACTTGATCCCAGAGTTGCATCTCTTCCCATATCTTCGCTTTCTCCTTCGCACGTTGGACACTTGCGGGCATATAGAAGCCGCCATAGTTAGTAATGCTGCCTTGCCAGGAGTCGGTTCTTTGCGGCCCTTTCGGGAAGTAAATAAAGCCCTGTTCATCAGTCATGTCCGCTCGCGTCGAGCCTTCCCATATGTCCCCAACAACAAATGCTGATTTGCCGGTATTGAACCGAGTTTGCGCATCCGCATAGTAGACATAATCGAAGGGATCGCCCTGCGGCGGTGCTGCTACTTTATGTGTATTGAAGAGGTCGCTGAAAAACTGAATCGCTTCCATCGTCTTCGCATCGTCATGCGCAAATACATATTTTCCATCTTTCTCTTGAATAAATGACCCGCCATTAGAATAAACAATAGTTCTCAGCATCGGTCCAAGCGAGCTTGTAATCGCCCATTGGTCAGTCACACCGTCGCTGTTTGTATCCTTCGTAACCTGCTTCGCCAGATTCAGGAAAGTCTCCCAGGTCCATTCGCCTTTTTCCACCAGATCATGCGGATCCGGCAGTCCTTCGCGCTGTAACATCGTTTTATTGTAGAACAATCCGGAAGAATTAAAGTAATTGTCTACGACATTGTAATAGTGCCCGTTAAAATAGCTCCAGTCCTTCATCTTCTTCGGCCATTTGGGATCATTAAAATCAAAAAAGTCATCCAACGGCATAAACAGGCCTTGCTTAATTGCCGGAATCGCTTGATAATAATCGATCATTACAAAATCAGCGACAGCGTCCCCCGATAAAGCCGCATTCGTTACCATGTTGATCGCTTCGCCCCAAGGCACTTGAACCCAGTCAATTTTGACCTTGTATTTCTTCTCGACTTCCTTCCATCGTTTCAACTGCATTGCGCCTATCGGCGTATCTTCTTGCGGCGGTGCCGCCAAAGTCAGAATCGTCAATTTTTCACCATTCATATTGATTTCAGGCTCTTTAGGCTCATCGCTCGGCGTTGTTTCTGGGCTCGACGTACTCTGCTGCGCAGTACCGCTTGGACTTTCCGAATTTACCGGTCCATTCGTTTTGCTGCACGCCGTGACCCAAACCAATGAAAGCGCAATCATTAATACCAAAATAAACTTTGACTTATACACCTGCCATTCCCCTTTTCCTATTATAGTTTCAACTTCCATATCAGCAAACTATCAGAAGCTGATGACGTTATTATAGCGATTCGCTGCTGTAAATGCTTTACTCCTATTCCACCCGACTTGCACATTTCTTCAAACTTTCTAGTAAAAAAAATAACCATCATATAAGATGGTTATTTTTTTCTTCGCGCTTTTTTTTAATTCATCGCTTCTCATCATAGTGAACAATCGTTGTATAATCGCTTTTCCGTTTTTTTCACGCACGATCATCCGTTTCTATCATTTACCTCTTGAACGAACGGGATTTCAGCTAGCCCCTTGAAGAGGCTAATAGTTTACTGATTACGGGCTCAAGCGACTTAGCCATGCGCCAGAAGCCTAGGTCAGTCGGGTGCACGCCGTCAACGGTGCATTCTTCTGCAGCTTCACCGAGCAGATTCGATCCGTCAACAAAGTGGAGATTGACATCCCCATCCTTGCGCCTCCACATGACTGTTTCTTCCTGGACCCTTTTTCTCCCTTCGTGCAAGTTCAGCATTTCATCGTAATAACGCTCCCCCGCAAATTGTATTTTGGAAACGACCACAATCGGCACGTCGGGATGGCGCTCGCGATAAATATGAATAAATTGCGGCAGTGTCGTCGAAATTTCCTCTATCGTTCCCGAATTTGCTTCATAATCCAATATAAACATGGACGGGTTCGGAATTTCGGCAATCATCCGGGCAACTTCCGGCTCGCCCCTGCCGCTTCCGGAAAAACCGAGGTTAATAAATTCCTGCGGGATCAAGCGGCTCAGAATGTTCGGATACGCCATCCCGGGGCGCGTTGCGCATCCGCCTTGCGTGATCGACGTGCCGTAGATGACGATTGGCCTATCGTTGGCGTAGCTTGGAGCGGTGCCGATTTCCGCGTCCTCGTCAACCCCGACCCATACTTCCTCCACGCCTTGGTACAGCGGAAAATTCAATGTTACGCAAACTTCCCGTTTGCTGTTCCAATTGTACAGTTCAACCTCATATTCAGAACAATTTTGGTCAAAGCGTGCCGTACTGATATAATACTGCTCCCCAGGTTCTCCCAAATAGCAATCAAACCCGCTTTGTCCCGTTGCCGGCATATGATACATATCGCTAGGTCCGTATAGCTTCACCTTTAGCGATAATCTTGATGAATTCGTGCGGAACCGAATTTGCCCTCCCGCCGTACAATTCGCGAGATAGTCAACGGGCGTGGGCATTTGCAATGCTGGAGATGACGGCATACGACGATATTTTTTCTCCTGTGCGAACCATGGAAAACCCGCTATGTGAAATGGGCTTTCGAGCGGTGACAACCATTGCAGCGATCCGCTATCCGTTTTCTTAATAGACATGTTCGAGTCAAGGTGGATGGCATCGATTGGTTTTGGACGTTTCGGCATAGATCGTAGATTCTCCTTTGGCATGTTCATTTTACTGCTCTTCCATTTTGTGCGGTTGATGCGCTCATTGGGGCTTGAGCTCGATCACCGCACTCTGCATCGTTACCATGTCGTTTTCCTCATACGTGATATACACATAATAGGTATTGCCATTTGTCAGCTTCTTGATGTTCACACCCTTGGCGTTGTAATTGACATTATCGTACCGCTTGAAGCTGCCGTTGACTCCGCTTTCGGAGAGATATACCGAGTACCCCTTGCCGTTGGCGGATTTGATAGGGAAGCGTACCGTTGTCTGCTTATTGCCATTGTCAACGGCAGTGACAAGCACAGCCGCTTGCCGGATTACGTTGATCGTATACGTTTTCGTCGAGCTATCCTGCGCAGTGACGGTGACCGTGACGGCGTTGGCGCCGACCGCCAGATTGTGGCCGCCTGCAATAGCCACTTTTGCTTTCGTATCGTGCGCGTCTGCTGCAATCGATACCGATGTCTTCGCATACGGCACATGGACCGTGTAGCTCGTGACAGCCGGGTCAAAGCCCAATATCGGTTTGCCGTCGACGCTCAGCTGTTTCAGATCAGCATCGCTGCTTTCGACGAGTTCTTTTCTGACCTTGATCGTTACGTTCACATCCTTTTGCTCCGAAAAGCCGTTGTAGCAGGTGTAGGTAAACGAGTCGTTGCCTTCAAAACCGTCCATCGGTATATAAGTAAAATCACCGTTCGGGCTGAGCTTGACACTTCCGTAAGTCGGGGATACCCCAAGCTCATAAAAGACATGCTCGGCTTCAGCTTCGTTAAGCTTGCCGTTATAACTCTTGCCCGCGAACAGATTTACCGTACGGTCGCTGTCGGTCAGCTTTTCGGCGATCAGCGTACCCTTGATATACCTGTAGGTATAATCGTAAATAGCCCTACCGTAAAGGCTGCCATCCGAATACGAGACATAATACTCGCCGGGCATTCCGCCCTGATAATAGAAGTTGATCGCGTCCATATATCCGTAATCTATACCGCCCCTGAGGTATTCGGCATAATTATCGAAATAGTGTTTGGAAAAAGGCGCGGACGGATGGATCTCAATCTCGACGCTCATTCCGAGCAGCTTCGCTTCCATCGCGATTTCTTCTATGACTTCTTTAGAATGGTCATACCAAGCGTAGTTCGGCTGCATCGAGGTCACGCCGAAACCAAGCTTATCCCATTCTTGGTAACCGCTCGCGTTGTTCCACGGTATCCAGGACAGCAGATAACCCTTTTCCTGACTTTTGTCGGAAATATATCTGATAAGATCTGTTTCAAAGGGCATCTGGTATTCGACGGCTTCATGCATCCAATAATACCCGTGGAATTCAAGGTTTTTATACTCGGCGTCGCCGAAGCTCTTTTCGACCTCGCTCATAAACCAGTCCGCGACTGCTTTCAGTCCCTCGAGCGTAGACAAATTCTCCACAACGCCGTCGCCGTTATAGTCGCCGCTGACAAAGTTCCTGTTCAGGCTCGGCAGGCTGAGCGTTACGGGGATTTTAAGCTCTTTAAGCCCTAACGCCTTTTTGACATCTTCCGCGACACTGTCGAGAGCGTCGAGATTATATCCTTCTGAAAAAAGGTTTTCGATATAGTTCCGCAGCGACGCCGCATCCCTTTGACTGCCGAAGGTTGTGTTGTACTCGCCCATCAGGACAGAGTCAAACATCGTGTCTTTAACAGCGCCGGATTTGTCGAGGTACGCGATATAAGGCAGCCATTGCTCGGCTGTTATCCCTTCGGAGGGCTTTGAGGCATCCTTCATAAACGGGGCGAGCAACACATGCTGCGCGCCGGAGTATATTTCCTCGTTGGGGCGGACATAATCTCCTTTGAATTCTGTTTCAAAGCTTCCTGTTGGTCTCAAAGCGACCGCGTCGCCGCCGACCTTTTTCGTGCCGAAAACCTCGATCTCGTCAAGGTACACAAAGGTGGAAATACCCAATTTTATATTGATAAACCTTGCTTTATACTTTTTATCAAGGTCGATCCTGAAGTCGAATCTCGAATTGTCTGGACCGGTTACGGCTCCGTGATGGTAGACCTTTTCCCATTCAACTCCGTTGTCGGAAAGCCAAACCTCTACGAGGCGGGGAGGATAAATGCCTGACGCGCCGTTTTGCGCGATGCCGATGTTTACGCCAGAAACAACGGAAGTTTTCGTAAGGTCAAAAACGATATTGCGCTCGATGCCGTGAACGGATTTATAGTATTTGTCCGACCATATACTGCTGTCCTTAATACCGTCGGTCAAAAAAGGACTATCGGCGGTACTGTTTTTGTACGATGTATAATACCTGTCGGTCAGCGGGAGAGGGACATAAACTTTTTGGATAAGTCCCTTTACGAGGTTGATCTCGTTTTCGTAGTCGTTTTCGGAAGAGTCCCAAAAAGTTTCATTCTCAACCTTGGCGATCGGTTCCGAGGTATAAAGCAGCTTGCCTAAATCACCGTATACGGGTATTTCGGTCTGAACCTTTTCTTCGTATGTGTAGACTGCAAATTCATCCATAAATAACCACCAGCTTCCTGCCGGCAATATTGCCCTTATATACCTTGCCGAAACTGACTTGCCTAACCTGAGGGTGAACAGCTCATCGTATACTCCGATGTTATTTCCCGACATATAGGTGGTTCCTAGGTCAATAAAGCTCTCTCCATCGTTTGAGAAAGAAAACTTGACCGAATCGGGAGCCGTCGCCCCGATACTAGCCCAGCTGAGGACGGACAGCTCGATATCGGATATGCCGTCTGTCATTTCGCCCAAATCAAGCGTTAATGTCAGTCCCGACTCTCCCTTAAGCTCAAAGCCGGTCCATTCGGGGTCCATAAAATTAAGCTGACCGCGCTGACCGTCGGTTAATTCCTTGCCTTCGTTATCGGGATAATGCTCGCTGGACAGGAAGTCGGAGCTGTACGCCGCACCCTTTGAGATCATCTTCCTTTCGCCGTCCCTTTTAACGACGGCTTTAAGGTAGTCGTCGATCGGGTAATCGGGCTGAACAAAATTCGGGTCGTCGAAAATGTCTGAACCGCTCGGGCTGGCTGCATTTGTTGGCGTGTTCGATTTGCTGAATGCCGTAATCCAAACTAATGTAAGCGTTAACAATAAAATGAGAAAAAGTTTTGACTTGCGCACATATCATTCCCCTTTTCCTAGTAGTTTCAACTTCTGTATCAGCAGAGCTCTCAGAAGTTAATGACGTCATTATATCGGTTCTCCGCTGCAAATGCTTTACTCCGATTCCACCCGACTTGCACATTTCTTCAAACTTATTATTCACTGCCGCGATACTAGTCGTTGTGCTATTCTGCATGTATGGACAATAAATGATTGGGGAGTGGGACTATGCATGATACCGAAGCATTGATACCGCGAACAATTTACACATTAAATGATGCTTGGGCGGTATGGCTGCAGGGGAGTAAATTTCCGGTCGCTTTTTTCGGTGACAGTACGGTGGATGGCGCCAATACGACGGATTGGACGGAAAACACGTTAAGCGAGAGACATCACTTCGCCCAATGATCTTGGAATAGGATTTTGGCGGAACAGCAGCCTATGTGGTGCTGGGTCTTTATAGACAGGAGGTTTTCACAGGAGCATTGCAACGGGTGGATTTTAAAGGTTTTATTTTGGAATAAGCAGCGGGGCAGGCGGCGGATGTTTTATGCTCTCATTCTCGCCCCCTCCCCTCACATCAATGCGTTTTTCTTATAGTTGGACGGAGAAACGCCTGTTATCTTTTTGAACACACGCGAAAAATAAGATACGCTATTAAATCCGACGGAAAAACAGACGTCCGTGACCGACAAATTCGACTGCAGCAGAGACATCGCTTTCTGAACACGCAGCTCTATGATGTACTCATTGAACGTTTTGCCCACAAAGTGCTTGAACAAAATGTAAAAATAAGTTTTTGAAAGCAGCGCCTTCTTGCAGATCTCCTCAAGCGTGATATCCTCGTGATAACGCTCCTTGAGTTCATCAAGCACCGAGGTGATTGCATGGCGATATTTATCAAGCTTATTGTTTAATTCCTGATTAGCGCCCAACGCATATTCACGCATAATAATCGATAGCAGCTTCAGCAAGCTCCCTTTTAGGGCCAATTCGAAATAAGCCCTTCTAGTCTGATATTCGTTAAACATCTCTTCGAGTAGCTGCTTTACATCGATATCAATCTGCCCGGCGAGAGCGATTTTCGGTGTAATCTCATCGTCATCGACGAGAAAATGCTCCAGATAGGCAAAATCGAAAACGTCCTTGTTAAACGGCAATTGGTCGAAACGATCATTAATAAATTGCGGAAGAAATTCGCAACCGTAGATCTCGAACTCTTTGCCGGGAATCAGATCCACACGGTGAACGGCAAACGGGGGAATAACGAACAGGTTGCCTCTGACCATTCTGTACTTGTGGCGGTCGATTGAATGCATAAACTCGCCTTTATTGACATACCAGATCTGAAAATAGTCATGCGTATGGTCAAGTCGATAGGCTTCGTAAGTTTCATTAATTTTATACAATTTCAAGGACAACTGCTCTTGCATTTCAGAAGTCGACATAAACGTGTGCACGTTCTTTCGAGATAACATGTCCTCTTCAACTCTGATCAGCTTCAAGTGAAATTCCTCCTTGTTTGCAGGATCTTACATACAAGTAAGCACTTTCATTAAGAGGGACAAACTTCGTCCTATGAGTTATCATATCATTAATTGTCGACACTGAATAGCGACAACATACGCCTAAATATGGGGGGATTTGCGTGAAAGATAACAGTCAGCAAGTGATTGCGAGGTTCGAAACACCGACCCTCTCCAGAATTGCCAGCAACGATCAGGAGATTTGCTTCCACCTGCCTTTCCATCAACAATTGAACAGCCTAGCCTATATCGGCGTCAACCGGAACGAAACTTGGTATGTGCCTGCCCACTATCACAATCACTTTGAAATTTGCTATATCAGCCAGGGGCAGGGCTGGTTTACTGCAGGCGACAAGTTCTATCCGGTGGAGGAAGGCGCTTTGTTTCTAGCGAAACCCGGAGATATTCATCAAGGGGCTGCAAGCGGCGGTCGCCCTTATACTCTCTACTATCTTGGATTCACGTTGACGCATATGCACCATCTGGAGACCGAATTTTATTCGCTGACTGAGCATACGATCAAATCCTCGCAAGAATGCATAGCCAGACAGCTATTCAACGCGATGCTCGATGAGGTTCAATCTGCAGAAAGCTGGAATGATTACATGGTCACGAGTCTGTTCAACCAGTTTCTGATCACCACTCTCAGACAATTCAAGCGGCATGTCGCATATGAAAACAACACCTTGCCGCTTACACCAGAAATACGCTTAGTTATGGATCTGATCCACCAACAAGCTGGCTTGCGTCTGAATGTTGATAAATTGGCACAAGCAGTATATTGGAGCAGAACTCATCTTGACCGGCAGTTCAAACGTGCGATGGGCATATCTCTCGGCGAGTATATCCGCCGATTTTGCTGCGATAGAGCAAAGTATTGGCTGCGTGAAACCTCCATCCCCATTACCGAAATCGCGGAGGATTTGGGCTTCCACTCCATCCATCAATTCAGTATGTTTTTCAAGCGTTGCACAGGTCAATCTCCCCGTCAATATCGTGAAGCAGACTAGGCCGAGCAATATGTTCAAAAACGTTAAGTTAGGGAGCATTGACGTGACATACAGCGTATGTACTTTCGATTATACTTTGTCTAAGCACAATTAGAGAGGAGCTGCAAGCATGCATACTAGCAATCTACTCAGTAAAGATGATTTTGAGTTTTATCAGGAAAACGGCTATTGGATTTCTCCCAAGTTAATTAGCGATGAGCAGTTGGAACAATTAAGGTTGAGTATGGATAGCGTGTTTAACGGCGAATATACTACAGGGCGGGCCCCTTGGTCGAATTGGAGCGGAGGACCAGGATTGCGCCAAGCGAATAACAGCCATTGGGCAGATGATACGATTCGCCAATTAGCGACTAATCCCCAAATCGGCGAGATCGCTGCCACACTGCTGGCAGCGAACAGCGTGCGCGTCTGGCACGATCAGTTGTTGTATAAGCCGGGCGATCCAGCATCGCAGGCTAGCGCCAATGTAGGCTGGCATCAAGACTACTTTTTCTGGCAATGTGCCGCAGAACCGACGTTGATTACGGCTTGGGTCGCTTTTGATGATGTGACTCTAGACAACGGCTGTATGCAGGCTGTACCCGGCAGCCATAAATGGGGACTATGCAATGTAAGCGATTTTCACGAACAGGATTTACAAAAACAGGATGAAGCGCTTCGTAAGTCCGATGGGCGAACATTCGCGCCCGTTCCTCTCAATATGAAGGCAGGACAGGTCAGCTTCCACCACGCCTTGACGTTCCACGGAAGCGGCCCGAATGTAACCGCTGCTCCCCGGCGCTCGCTCGCCATTCACCTTATGTCCGAGAATACCCGCTACAAGTCGGGAACAGCCTCGGAGGACAACATTGCGGTCATACTAGCCAAACCTAACGAAGGGGAGCTTTTCGCCGGGGACTGTTTTCCTGTTGCCTATGAACGCGGTTAATCGAATGATTATCTTCCATCTAGAATCGCGGACTTAATACATCCGCTATCTGCTAAGGGTGGCGGCCATTCGCTGTGCTGCCTTCGTGTAAAAGGAACAAAGTCGCCTATTGGTGACCTAACTTGCTAGCCGACGGTTACTCTTCCGCCGGCTTTTCCTTTTTCAACTGTACAGCTTTGACTTCAGAATGGAGTACGTGGACAGCCGAGAGTTCAAGCAATAGCGGAACGTCTTTCCAGGTTACTTTCAAACTTCCATCAGAAAATGTGTAGTCCCTATTTCTAGAACAAAACGATGCGTCGCTAATGGCGGTGCGGTCATCCATGACCGTTAGAACCAAAAAGCAGTCTTTTTGTTGCCTATGCGGACACTTATGACCATTAGAAGAAAACTCCATCGAATTCTCTAGCTTTCTTCTCGCTGACGGACATTTCTGTCCGCTAGAAAGTGGAAGTTGGCGAAAATTGAGCGCTAACGGACATCAGTGTCCGCATCATTAGGATCCAATCGAGCTCAACGGCCGCACCGTACGCCAAACATACAGAACTACACCATCATCGTCCCTGTTGCACCATGTGCATTAATGAATGCATAATTTCCTAAACTACAACAAAAGAAGGGCCCAGCGAGAGCCCTTCTTTAATTATTTATCCAGTATCATTCTTAAAAAACCTGGCTTATTTGTTATAATACCCGCTACTCCTAAATCAATGAGTTTTCTCAAGTCAGCTTCCCCATCAACTGTCCAAGGATAAACGGTTTTGCCAGCGGCATTTGCAATGTCCATATAGGATTCCGTTACAAGCGGGAAGTGCGGATGAAGTGAAAACACCTCGACTCCCGATTCCTCCTCAAACTTTTTGAAATCCGCAACCTCAGGATGATAAAGCAAGCCAATGCGGATTTCAGGCAATTGTTTTTTCAATTCCGCCAAGCAGCCAAAGTGGAACGAAGATACGACTGTGCTTCCGATGCGGTCCGTTTTTCTTAAAACATCAATTAAGCAGCTTACCATGCCTGGTGTTTCAGCGGCTTTTATTTCTACATTAAACTGTACATTTGCTGGCACCTTCGTCAACACTTCTTCAAGCAAAGGAACATATTCTCCAGCATACTGATCGCTAAACCACTTGCCGCAATCATAACCTTTAATATCTTCATAATTCAGATTAGCAATTTCACCAACACCATTAGTCGTGCGTTCTAAAGTATGGTCATGAATAACGACGACCTGCTTATCCTTCGTAAGATGAACGTCCAGCTCGATCATATCGCATTCCTGCATAACACCCAGCATAAATGCTGCTAATGAATTTTCAGGAGCCTCCGCCGAGGCACCGCGATGCGCAATTACAAGCGGCTTTGCTGCTTTCATTCTGTTCCCTCCATTATAAATAGAAATAACCAAATTATAGTAAAGCTTCTTCTCAATTTCAATATTAAATGCTACAGCAAAAGTGTTTTTGTGTAAACCACGCTTTGCTGCAAAGGCGTCGCAGTCTGGCAACCGTCACCGGTATCGACTGCGACTGATCCGATACATATAGCTACGGGATGTGCTGAAAAACGTACCGAATCCTAGGAGACTGCGATTAATTGTAATAGGGCAACAAGCAATAGAAAGGTGTGCCACTGCGATCAAGATTGGGATTCCGACCGCTGTTGTAGTCCAATTTTTCTGAATAATAACCCTTGGAAGGATAAAATTGGCCATTGCTTCCAATCGTTGCCTACAATGAATCAACAGTCTTCCTGGAAGTGTTCGTTATTCGGCCAGAATTGGCCGATTTGATTTTAAACGAAGCTCAATTTTAAAAGGAAATACCGCCCGCTGCGTTAATTCTTACCTTATAGGTAGCTGTTTTTCCTTGATAAGTAGCGGTAATCGTTACTGCACCTGGGTGATGAGCAGTTACTACACCATATTCAGATACAGTTGCTGCCCGCGGCTTGCTGCTTGTATACGTTACACCATCGCTTATCGTTTGTCTTGTTCCATCATCATAGATTGCGGTAAGGACTAAGCTTAAGGTACCTTTCACTTGCATACGCGGATCCAATCCGCTAAGCTCCAAGCGAATCAGCTGCTTTTCAGGCTCAGGCTTGACAACGATCAGCTCATAGGATGAAACTAAGCCCTCGTGCTCCGCCGTGATAAGTACGGTCCCTTCCGACTTCGCCGTTATTACACCAGCAGCGCTGATCTCCGCTATACTTGGATTACTGCTTGTATAGGTGACGTTTGTCTCCACCTTTTCACGGCTTCCATCGCTGTACACAGCGGTAGTCGTCGTTTTATCACTCTCTCCAACAACCAGTGCAGCCGGCCCTTCGAATTCAAGCTCAGTCAGTGTAATCGGTTCTTCATCGTTTTCTGATACAGATTGTAAAACAGGTCGTTTAGCAACATCATCCCATAACCAAATATCGTTAAAGTCCCACCCTAACCTGTCCATATAGGTTAACGGGTCTTCCACTTCAATTTCGGAAAGTCCAAGTCCTTTAAGGGTTGTTAATGCTCCTTCAGCCACACCTTCTTTATTCACAATCATGCCGTCAAATGCATAATTATTTTCGAGAGTAGCAGTGTGCCCCGCAAGAACTCGTCCCATCACACGGTTTGCCATAGTTGGCGCTGTAACCGAAGGGCCCAGGGCAATGACATTTCTGACGACCGTATCATTATACCCGTAGCCAGTCACTCCGCCCGCATTGCTCGTAATCGCCCGAACGATTCCAGACGCATACACGTTTTCTGTTAAGCTGCCTGTGTTCGTAATTCCAATTAGGCCGCCGGCCTGACTTACCTGAGCGGTTACATCCGCGGTAGAATAGCTGTTTCTTACGATACCATTGGAATAGCCTACCAAGCCGCCTACAGTGCTGGAGCCTGTAATTGAGCCTGTTGAAAGACTATTCTCTAACTCACCATTGTTCGTGTTGATGAGTATACCTATTCGACTCGCGCCAGTGACGCTGGCATCGATCATAGCTATATTTTTAATCACTCCGCCATTGAGATGGAATAAACCGCCGCTCGAAGAATTAAAATGATATATTTTCTTCCCGTCGCCATCCAAAACACCGGTGAAAGGTACAACTTTAAAAAGTGATTCCGCCGTTTGCCCAGAGTAATCCAAATCATTATCTAAAATAAATTTTTCTGCCGGGAAGACTTCCATAACGTTCAAATCTGCGATGGATTTGATTTTGTAATAACCTGCTTCATTTCTCTCCAGTGGCACTACTGGCTCTTTTGCCTCTTCAGGATTACTGCTTAATACCGGACGTTTTAAAGCATCATTCCACATCCAAACCGACTCAAAATCCCATTTCAACCTGTCGGTATACGTACTAGGGTTTTCAACCTCTTGCTGGGATAGTCCTAAACCTTTTCTGTTATCAGCAGCTCCTATACTTTCGCCTTCTTTATCCACAATCATGCCGTCAAAAGCATAGTTATTCTCAAGCGTCGCAGTATGCCCGGCAAGAACGCGTCCCACCACACGGTTCGCCATGGTCGGCGTGACGACTGAAGGGTTAAGAGCAATGACATTTCTGACAACCGTATCATTATAGCCATAGCCAGTCACTCCGCCTGCATTGCTTCTAAGCGCCAGAACAGCTCCGGACGCGTATACATTTTCCGTTAAACTGCCCGAGTTTGTAATTCCGATTAGACCGCCAGCTTGGTTCAGCTGCGCAGTTACATCTGCAGTAGAATAGCTGTTTCTCACAATGCCATTGGAATAGCCCGCTAGACCGCCCACTGTGCTGGAGCCTGCGATTGAGCCCGTCACAAAACTATTCTCTACCTTTCCATTGTTCGTATTGACGAGTATGCCTATATTACTCCCGCCAGTGACGCTGGCATCTATCATGGCTACGTTTTTAACCGTTCCGCCATTAAGATGGAATAAGCCGCCATTTTCTGATTTAAAATTGTATAAGGATTTATTATTTCCATCAAAAACGCCAAGGAAAGGCATCCCTTTAAATAAAGGCTCAAAAAGCTTTCCTTCGAAATCTAGATCATTTTCCAAAATATAATTTTCATCCGGGAATTCTGAAATGGTCTTTAATTCATTAATCGAACGGATGATGTAGTACCCATCTTCGTTTTGATCAAGCTTCGGCTTTGGCCTATTATTTTCATTAATTTGTTCCAAATTACTTTGCAGTAATGGGCGCTTCGCATCTTCATTCCAGATCCAGATAGAATCAAAGTCCCAACCGAGGGTCTCCGCGAAAAAGGATGGCTTTGTGAATGCTTCTATACTTACACCCTGTCCCTTTTCATTATTTGGATCGTTCACTGTAACATTCTCACTGCTTACAAACATATTTTCATCTGCATAATTATTTACTAAGGTTGCGGTATCTCCAGCTAAAACTCTGCCGACAATTCTATTAGATGCAGTACCTGTAACAATAGATGGATTTAATGCCATACTATTTTGAATAACCGTATTGTTATATCCGTATCCGCTGATGCCGCCCGCATTTGATTCTTCTGCTACAACGGCTCCCATTGCATAGACTTGTTCTGTGACACTGCCCCGATTTGTAATCCCGATAATACCGCCGGCTTGCTTTCCGCGAGCACTGATACGAGCTGTTGAATAACTGTTTCTTACGGTACCGTTCGAGAAGCCCACAAGCCCGCCAACGGTAGAATTGCCTCTAATCGATCCAGTACTGTAGACGTATTCCACTATTCCATCATTCTGATCAACCAGAATCCCGACATTACTCCGGCGAACATCGATGTCAGCATTGATGATTCCTACATTTCGAATAATCCCTTCATTAACGGCAAAGAGACCCGCACCGCCTGAGGAAACAATAACGCCTGTAATCGTATGTCCTTGCCCGTCAAACGTCCCGGTAAATGGAGTTTCATTAGCGCCAATTGCTTCAAAAAACATGCCATTACCATCGATGTCACGATCTAAAATATAGTGTTTGTCCGGGAACTCATGCATTTTATTAAGTCCGCTGGCACTTTTAATTTGATAAGGGTTATCTTCCGATCCATCACCCAGCATTCCTTCTTTAGCTATTAAAGGATCCGTTAACGGCTCTCTGTCGATTGGATTATTAACCAGTCTTACGACGATCGTATTTTCATCGCCAAATGCAAGCGGGCTGTCAAATAAGATGATTTGTTCTCGTCCGAGATGTTCCAGCGTTGCTTCCTGGATAACCGTTTCTAACAGCTGTTCACCTGTATGATCACGCTTTTCACCGATAATAGTTACACGTTCAAGCGAGTTCGGGTAATTTAATACCCCAACGCCCTTCAAGACGTTATTTTCTACAATCGCGCTTGTTAAGTTCATATAATTTTCAGGTTGTTTAATCGTAAATGAATCAATTTCAACACCGTCGTTGTTATAAGCCTTCAAAGTGAGAGATTGATCGTTAGATTCTAAAATAACACCTGTTTGCTTATTTTCATCATAAACGATATGATCCCAATCAAATGATTTATTATCATAGAACGTTGGACCTGATGAACCAACCGTCACAAAGGTTGTACCCAGATTCATCGCTTCTTCGGATATATCTTTTACACCGTTTCGTATTGTTGTCCGTTTATACACATGGTCGTGACCGCCAATGTACAGACTAACGCCAAGCCGTTCAAATGCTTGAGACAATTTCACTCTCATAATGTTCATACCGGTCTCATCGCCAGATTGACCGCCATAATAAGGATAATGCCCCATAACAATTTTCCACTTTTTATCGGTTGCCCGCATATCTTTTTCCAGCCATGACAGCTGCTTATCGAAATCTAACACAGAGTTAATGACAGCAATGTGCATATCTCCATAATCAAACGAATAATTCGTTTCAAGGTAACTGCCTTCACCGTTTTTAGGCAAATTTAAAAATCCCGAAAATGCTCCAAATTTCCGATCCGTCACTCGTTCACGGTCCCCCGCAATATGAGCAGAAATTAGGCCCATATCGTTGTTGTAAATGTTGTTAAGCACATCATCCCATGCATACATATTGCCGCCAAGCTCGACCAAGTCTCCGACTTGAATCACAGTCTGTCCATTTGAATTTTTCTCCTTCAGAACGTCCAGCATATCTTTAAAGAGCCGGAAACTTTCCGGTTTTCGCTCTGTAACTTCAAGATCCCCCATTACATACATAACGGCTTCCTCTGAAGCCGGCGCGGTTCTAAAGCTATAACTGCTGCTCCAAGGTCCAGACGGTGAAATGCCATACCGATAGTCATACTTAGTCCCTAAGTCGAGATCTGTTAAATTAGCTTCATGAGCTGCAAGCACACGATAATTACTCTTGGCAAACGTATCCCCATAGGCGACTTGAAAATAAGAGACTTCCGCTTGTACCACTTCAGCATTGCCCCACATCGCTTCAGACTCAGGTTTATACTGAATATACGATGCTTCTAATGCCTTATCTGTCACTAAATTAATTCCCACTTCATGTTCATTTGCACCAATATTAACGATTGGTTGAAATTCATTAAGAATTTTATCGGCATCTAGATTTTGTTGATCAACAAGTAACCGGATAAGTTCGACACGTGTATTTCCTTGATGATCGGTTGCCGCATACTTAATAAAATATTCCCCATACACATCGACCTTGAAATGCTGATTTGCAACGGCTACTTCTCCCTTATCATTTAAAACGGTTGCTTCCACCGATAAGGATTGACCGCGATTATCCTTCGCCGAAGCGCTCAACACTTCTACTTGATCTCCAAGCTCAATGGTGTCTGGATATTGTCCATGGACCGTAATTTCAGGAGCATGCACCGTGCCTCTCGTTTCGTCACCAATCCAAATTGGAGCACTTATGGCTTCTTCACCGTCTGCTTGGAAAGCTCTAACGATGAAATAATCCCCGTCTGCGCTTGCAAAGGTTTCTTCCATTTCAAATTGATTGCTGGCAATATTGCGGTACTCCTTGACTATTTCGCCGCTGTTTTTGTAAACAACGACTTTATCCAAATAATCGTTAGCATCAGGGTCATTTATCCGTACATAAAGTTCAATTTCATTTGTACTAGCTGGAAGGATCGCCCCCATCATCTGACCGTTTGCTGAAACCGCCATTTCTAAATTACGATCAAATGATACATAGGTGCGGTGATTTCGCATCGCCTCGTAAAGGCCTTCTCTAGATAAATGGTTTGCCCACATACCGGTTACATGGGGTTGAACCATACCCCAATTCCCTTTGTGCTCGTCTCCGCCAAACACAGGAGAAATATGCCAGCCTCGATCCAATGCCTTGGTATAGATTGCAAAATCATTTGAGGATTTGTATTCTATCATATTAAGATTTCTGTCAACATCTCGGTTATAGTGTTTAAATTCAGAGAAACTCCAGTTTCCTGACGAACGTGGATGGTTAAATTGAGCAATAGCATTAGGATCCTGGGCAAGTCTTGCGTAAAAGGTTGGCAAATCGTATTTTATGTCGCTCCAGCCCCACGTGCCATCCGCACCTAGTCCATGTGTTCTTGCAAACCATGCGGAATTAAATAAGTTGATATGACCCGATTCATCGTACCAAGTGACTTCCGTACCAGGCAGCGTAATAAATTCGTTATCACTATTGTGAGCATCTGATTGCTCATGCAGCAATTTGTATTCTTCTGAATAAGAGTCTTGAACATTAGTAATAAAATCACTGCCCGTACTGATGTCATAAGTCACGTCGTGTTCAGTCACTGCATAAAAATCAAAATCTGTATTAGCCTTCACAAAATTGTAAGCATCATCAGGTAACAATATCCCATCACTGAGAGAGGTGTGGGTATGCATGTGGCCTTTGAACAATGTAGAGCCTAAGTACTCCGCTCTATCTTTTTTAGAAACACCATCTTCATTCTCAGAAGACGCGAATGCCATAATGCCGTAACAAAGACTAACAACTCCAGCAATAAAGCAAACCATTACGATTAAAGGCAGGTTTCTACTATTGGACTTCATTAAGATCCTCTCCTTTTTGGCTCAAAGTGTAATATCAGGTGTCTGATATCCATAAACGATCCTAAAGCGTCACTATTAAATGCTGCATGAAGCGTATGACAAACAGCCCTAAACCGAAAAATGGCAGTCTGAAGGCTGTTTAAATCATCTATTTTATTATTCACAGTCGTAACAATGGCCTAATGACAGGCGCAAGCGACTTTGCCATGTGCAGAAATCCGAGATCAGTTGGATGTACTCCATCAACTGTGCACTCACTTCCGGAATCCTCGCCTAGCAGCTTAGTACCATCAACGAAGTGGATATTATTGTCCCCCTCTGCCTGCCTCTGTTCAACATTCTCGATTTGGACCAGCCTGCGGCTATTATAAAGCTCCCTTTTCCCTTCATAGAACCGGTCTCCGGCATAGCGAATCCTAGAGACAACTAATATAGGTACTTCTGGATGCCGCGCTCTCAAAATACGGATGAATTCAGGCAGCGTACGCGTTATATTTTCCACCTCGCCTGTATTCCCTTCATAATCAAGAATGAAGAGCGCCGGTTCATCGATTTCCGAAATGATATGCGCAAGCTCCGGCTCGCCCTTTCCATTTCCGGAAAAGCCAAGATTCACGAACTCTACCGGAATCATACGGCTGAGAATATTAGAATAAGCCATACCGGGCCGGGATGCGCACCCCCCCTGCGTAACCGAGGTGCCATATATAACAACAGGCTTATTGCTTACATAGGCAGGCGCATCGCTTATGACAGCATCCTTATCTACACCGATCCATACCTCCTCTACCCCTTGGTAGAGCGGAAAGTTTAAGGTGACAGCCACATTTTTTTGCACGTCCCATTGGTATAACTGTGATTCGTATTCAGTTGCCGTTGGCTTAAATATGGCCGTGGAGATAAAGTGCTGCTCTCCTGGCTCTCCAAGATAACAATCAAACCCGCACTGCCCTGTAGATGGCATATGATGCATATTGGCAGGCCCAGCAAGGCGTACCCTTATAACCAATCGCGAGGAATTGGTCCGAAAGCGAATTTGTCCGCCTGCCGTACAATAAGCAAGCGTATCAACCGCTGGCGGCAAGACAGCCCTGGAAGCAAGGGGCAGGCGTCTATAAATCCCATCCTGTGCAAGCCAGTGGAAGCCTGCAATGTGAAAGGGCGCCTCAAGCGGAGAATACCATTTCAACTGTTCGCTATTTTTTGTCTCTGGGTATATAGTTCCGCCCAGTTGATCTAAGTTTATCTCTTTCGATTGAACGGCCATCTATAACCACTCCCCCAGTATATTTATTAACATACGTTTGCTGTGTCTACTCAATTTGAAATACATACTTCCGAATTGCCTGAGCAACGCCATCCTCGTTGTTAGTAGCCGTAATTACGTCCGCTATTGATTTGATATGCTCCTCGCCGTTGCCCATCGCCACACCGAGACCTGCCGCCTTCAGCAGCTTCGCGTCGTTATCGCTGTCTCCTATAGCGAAAACATCTGACATAGACAAGCCCAGCATCTGACAAACCTGGCGCACTCCGCTTTCCTTTGTAATGCCTTTTACTGAAATCTCCATATTGACAGGGGCAGAACGGGTAATCTCAAGCGTCCCCCAGCTGAGCAACTCTTCCTTTATTTCTGCAAGCTTCTGTTGATCATTGCTGCCGATTCCGAATTTCATCCAATCCCGCTCGAACATTTCCGGCGTCCAGTCCTTGGCACCCGTCAGGCTTTCCACACTATAGCCCCAATACCACTCGCCCCTTTCGGCAGCAATGCCCTGAATGCGGCGAATCGTATCCCGAGGGATAAAGACGCGGTTTTTAAGCCTGCCCGGTCCCTCCCAAATCTCTGCACCATTTAGCAGCACCATCGGGGAATCGAGCCCAAGCTCATCCCAGAAACCCTTCGAATTTTGGAAGCCTCTTCCGGTAGAAAATATGACTTTGACTCCGTTATCTACAGCATATTGAATCCATTTTTTAGTCTCATCCGTAATTTGCTCCCGATCTGTCAAGAGAGTCCCGTCCAGATCCAATGCAATCAGCTTATACTTTGCTTTTACCTGCTGCATGACACTCATCCCTTCACCGCTCCCATCGTCGCGCCTTCCATAAGAAGTTTTTGAAATAAAATGTAAATAATGATCGATGGCACCATGGCAATGGTAACGCCGGCAAACAAAGTTACCCAATCCGCAGTGTATTCCATTTGCTTGTTCGCGGAATACATTTGCACCGCAATCGGATATTTCTTTGGATCGCTTAAATAGATGAAAGGTGCCAAGAAATTGTTATAGAAACCTAGGAACTTAAATACTCCAACGGTTACAATTCCCGGCGTGGACAAAGGAACGATAACGCGCCAAAATTTTTGGAATAGAGTAGCGCCATCCATCGTTGCGCTTTCCTCAAGCTCCATAGGCAAAGAGCTCATAAAGCCCCCGAGCAGCATAAGGTAGAACACACTTTCCCCTAGACTGGACAGCAGTATTAATCCGGTTAAGCTATTGGTCAAATCCAGTTCGCGCATAATCACATATTGAGGCACAAGCGCATTGATGCCAGGCAGGAACAGGGACAGCATAATCAAGCCCCAAATCAATTTTCTTCCTTTGAAATTCATTCGAGTAAGCGCATAAGCATTAATCGTCGTGAAGAAAAGACCAAGCATTAGACTTCCGCCGACATAATAAAGGGTATTTAAGAGTGATTGTCCAAAACCGTATTGATTCCAAGCTTTCGTATAATTCTGCCATCTCAATTCTGAAGGTAGAGCCCATATATCTTTAAAAAACTCAGGATTGCTTTTCAGCGATTCATAGATAACCCAAACTAGCGGGAATAAAATGGTCAGCGACCAGGCATAAAGCAGCACACGCCACACAACGTCCATTAGCGTTCGTTTTTCCTTCAAACTTATCCCTCCGAACCTTCATATCGAAACTAATACTCGTAGCCTTTGTTCGGCACAAATTTATCAATTAACAGCTTCGCCGTTACTAATATAACGAACAGAATCATACCGACTGCGGAAGCGTAGCCGTAATTCCGATACTCTTCGCCGAAAGCTAAATTAAACATGTAGAGACCGATAACGTCCGTCGACCCGTATGGCCCTCCATTCGTCATAATAAGGATGATTTCGAAGCCCTTCATCGTGCCGACGACGAGGAACAAAGCGCTGACGCGGATAATCGGTGTCACGAGCGGCATTGTAATTTTAAACAAACGCGTCATATGTCCGGCCCCTTCAAGAATCGCCGCCTCGTACAATGACTTTGGAATGGCCAGCATCGCATTGGCGAAAATAATGACATACAAGCCGACGCCGCCCCACACCCATGCTGGAATAATCGACGCAAGCGCTGTACTTTCATTGCCCAGCCAATAGAAATTACCGATATTAATTCCGACGAATTTTAGAAGCCCATTCAGCAGACCGTACGAGCCATCATAAATAAAAGCCCAGAGGAGAGCGACTACGACCGTAGATAATACATTGGGAAAGAAGAACAATACCTTCAAAAATTTATTTTCTTTATACGTTTTATTTGTAATTAAATAAGCAAGAAGTAAAGAGATGATAATAACAAAGAAGGGCACTGTTATCATAAAAATCAAGTTGTGGGTAAGCGCGCGCCACACATATTTATCTTGAAATGCGGTGATGAAATTAGATAGTCCGACAAACGTTGCATCCGTAAACCCATCCCAATCGAGCAGCGCATAATAAACGGATAAAATGTTCGGAAACAACGTAAAAAGCAAATAGCCGCCAAAGGGAGGTACAATGGCTATGAACAGAAATATCCACTTCTGCGTTTTCGCATTATCTAGACCCATCTTTCGTGCAGGGGTCTGCGGTGTCTTCACAACAGTTGAATTAGACACGAGAGGTCAACTCCTATCTTACTAGACGTTTATAAGTCATTTTCAGTGTGAAGCCTATATTTTAAAATAGAAGAGCGGAGATGAATCCTCCCCGCTCCATCACGTCTTATTTTTTCTTTTCTGCCTCTACAGCTTTTTTCAGCAGCTCTTCAGCTTGCTCCAGAATTGGTTTCGGATCCTGCTTGCCGAGAGCGAATTTCACAATATTCTCATCCATTAATTTTTCTGCTTGAGCAAGATTCGGATCAGAAATACTAACAGACCGGCTTGCTTTATACGTTTGAGCATTATTGTCCGCAATGTACTTTAGAACGGATTGGGCTGAGCTGGAAAGCTTAGCAGACCTTGCAGGATCTTCCGTTAAATCCTTGCGCATTGGCAGGGCGCCTGCTTTTTCGGCAGCAAATTGTTGATTTTCTAGTGTAACCAGCCATGTGATCAATTCCTTGGCCCATTTTTTGTTCAGCTCCGGCTTTGCCGCCCAAATATAATTAAAGTTTGAAGTTCCACTTCGAATCCAAAGCTTCTGATCTGTGCTATCTCTAAAAGGAACAGCCATGTAGCCCCAATCGAAATCCGCAGGCGTTGCTTCCTTCATCTCATTCTCGACATGAGTCCCTGTCGATACCATCGCCGCTTGCCCTTGAATAACCTGCATTTGCGATTGCGTATGGTTGAGTGCAGGAAGTCCTTCTGCAAAATAACCTTGCTGACCGAGCTCATATATGCGCGTCCAGGTTTCAACCGTCTCTGGATTTGTATATTGCGGCAGGCCATAGGTGCTATAATTTTTGATAAATTCGTCGACATGTCCATTGATATCAGCCAGCTCAAAATTTTTGGCTGTTCCGAAAGCCCAGTTATGGTAGCTTGGATGAATGCCCGGGAACGTAATTGGAGCAATGCCGTCCGCTTTAATGTCTGCTAGAAGTGCTTTAAACTCATCCCATGTGTTCGGGTTTTGGTTCCAGCCATGCTCTTCAAATAGCTTTTTGTTGAAAAACAGCCCACCGAAGCTGCTCGCCGTAGTAAACTCATACCTTTTACCATTAATCAACTGCGTTGACTCATACATGCCAGGCATCATAAGATCCTTAACCTTTTTGTCCGGCACGTCTGGAAGAGGGTATTCCCAAATATCATCCATTGGCTCAAGCTTGCCTGCTTCAGCCAGCGATACGATGCCTCCTGCTGGGGCTGTATTGAAAAGATCAAACATATCATTATCATTGGCTGCGGAGATTTTTGTTGAAAGGATCGTCTTCATATCAGCTGAAGCCGTGATGTCTATTTTGACATTTGGATACTTGGCTGTGAACGATTCAACTGCATAATCGAACCACTCGCGGCCATATCCTCCTACAAAAAAGCCTACCTTCAGCGTTACTTTCTCAGTTTTTGACAATCCATTCTCATAAACCTCTACCTCTGCAGATGCAGCAGGCTTATCCGAGCCAGCAGGAGTTGTACTTGGGCTAGGCTCGCTCTTTCCGCTGTTTCCACCGCAAGCAGCCAGCATTGTTAAAGATAATATTGCTGCAACACCCGTGCTCATTATTCGTTTGATTTTTCCATTAACCATTGTTTTGCTTCCCCCTTTAATTAATAAATAAATTGGATTAACTATTTAATCATAACTGTGTTTTGTTAATTGCCAATCAAATCAGGGTAAATAATTTGTAAATAACTACTGGACTTGGCCTTTTAAGCCTCACCCCCCAAAATCGTGTAACCGTTTTCAATTTGATTACTAAATTAGTCGAGCAAGCACCTTTTTATCCATTGTTTTGATCATTGATTGCCCTTCTAATAATCGGCAGCGTTAAACGAAATGCCCGAATTTCCAAAAAGGTTAATTTCAGCTGTAATGCAATTATGCTTCTAATACTTCGATTAGCACAGAAACCGCCTTTTATGCCAAGACGATTCATAATATACTTTGTGCGGCGGATATGGAATAAATTTGTTATAATAATAAAAGATTTCAATTGGTACTGCTCCATTAATTGCTTGCTAAAAATTAAATTCTGAACCGTATTGTAGGACTTATCTTCTTCCAGCACTCTTTTTGCCGGAACGCCCTTCTCAACCAGATACTTCTTCATTAGTTCTGCTTCCGAGCAACGTGAACCAACAGCTCCTCCCGATACAATGATGTATTTGTGCCCATACTGCCGAAATAGCTTGTAAGCCTCATCTAGTCTTTCCTTAAGTAAGGGGTGTATTTGGCCATCTTTGGATACATAGCCGAGTACAATAATCGCATCTGCTTTACCAGGTTTTAATATAACTGCATGCAGCCAGCATATGTAAGTCAGCACCGCTATCGCCGCTATTGCAATTATCCATCCAATCCATATCATGACTTGCTCCTCTAGACGATGATTTGTTATATTTAATCAAATCAGTTTACAAATTAATAATATCTTTTTTTAACACAATGTCAATACAATTCGTTGCATTTTTTTAGTATTTTTGGATTAAGAGTTTTTGCCTTGTCCGAATTATGCTGCATAAAACCGCCATTTATCGTCGTTTTTCAGAGAATTTAAAATGTACATTAATTGACTTAATCCAACTTACAACTTTTATTCGCCTCGTATTAATGCTACACTTGAAGCAAGTATGCGCATAATTTATCAAATGTTTTGAATCTTGATTATTATATAAAACGTTGTCGGAAAGAGGATGCATATCGTGAGTGATTCGGTCAAACAAACTAGCCATATGTTATTAAAATCAATTAATCAGCAGAAGGTTCTTTTTCTTATTTATTCAGAAGGGCCGATCTCTCGCGTAGAGCTTGCAGAAAAAACTGGACTTAGCAGACAAACGGTTACCAATATCGTTAACCGCCTGTTAAAGGAAAAAATAATCGTAGTAGGAGAGCTTATCGATCTGGAAGCAGGAAGCGGAAGAAAGAGAGTCGGCCTTCACATTAACAGCAGCCACTTTTATGCCATCGGTCTTGAGCTGGCCGGCAAATACATTCGTGGAAAGGTGTACAATCTGCGTCAAGAAACAATTGCATCAGCTGAACGGACCATTAACAGATATGGCTCCGTAGATGTCTTGTTAAGACTGCTCCATGAAGTTATCGATGAGCTGCTTACCCAGGTGCCTAACACCTCTAAAGTAAAAGGTATCGGAATCAGTATTCAAGGTCTGGTTGATTCTCTGCACGGCATCGTTCTCCGGACACCCGGCATAGGTTTTCATCGCCTTCCGCTCAGTCAATTGCTTGAAGATAAATATAATATTCCTGTGCACATCGAGAACGACGTCAATCTTCTCTCCGTCAACGAGAATATGAACGGCTGCTTGAAGGAATCCGCTAACAATATCACCATTAAATTTGATTATGGGACAGGCGGAACCATCGTTCACGATAAACAAATTGTAACGGGATCCAACTTTGTCGCAGGGGAATTCGGGCATTACAAAGGGTTCTATGGGGAAGACGCTTATCCTTGCCATTGTGGCAGATCGGGTTGCTTAACGACGCTTGCTTCCAGCAGCGGACTGGGTGTATCGATCAAATGTACGCTGGAAGAGTTTGCTGAAGGCATCAAAACAGGAGATCCCAAATTTCTTAGCTTGTACGAAAAAATTGTCGATGGCATCTCGATCGCTATGGCCAACATTATTACATTCATAAATCCAGACAGCCTGCTTATGACTGGCCGCGTCATTCATACTATCAGTCCCGAAATGTTCGGCGAAATAAAGTCTAGAGTGATGCACCAGCTGCCTGTAACGGTTAATAACGTACAAATGATTTACCTTCATAACAAACCGGATGAATCAAAGCTTGCTGCCGGTTTAGTTATTAAACGCGCCTTCGAAATACCACTGGATACTTTATCTCTTTAATATAATAATTAAACCTACTATAACGGTTCATCTCTGACTCAGAATGAACCGTTTTTTACTTTTTATAAACTATATAGCTTTTAGATGCGTATTTTATTTTTAGTGTGAAAATATGCAATTTTCTTATATAAAGGAACTGTCGATATCGTACCTAATTTCTCCTCACTCCTCGTTATAATTTCTCGGAAATGCAGGGTATAACGGTTGCCACAGAGCCTATTCGTTAAAAAATAAGGTGTTTTAAAATCTAACGGTTGCCATTGCCGCTATTCAATCAATATCTGCTAAAAATACGCCAAAATGCCGAAATATCCGCCAAAACAACCGTTAAAAAATTAAACAGCATAAAATCAGCCCTTTAGCGGCTGTGGCAACCGTTACAAGTTTTTCACCGACATAACCATACTTGGCCTCAACAGCTGCAGTTACTAATTTTTCAGCGCCAATGCGTTGAGGATAACTAGCTTATTACATGACGACCGATGTGTGTCCACTTACAATTAAGGACAATATTCGACCATTTATTTATTTTCATACTTATTTCGATATTTGCATTTATAAACACACCCCTCACTTCACATCGCATGTAAGGACCAGTGTAAGACAGGAGAGCGTAGAATGACGATTGAATTTACGACATAAGTGCTTCGGTCCAAGCCACAGTACACCACCGAGCGCAGTCCCCAGTACGCAGTGCTTCGCTCCATAACAGCGTCGGCCGATCACCGAGTATATCGACTTTAACATGAAATAAATTGAAATTCTGTGCCCTGTTGGCACCAAAATGGCGATAAAGCCTATAAAACGACAAAATAAAAGAGGGAGAGACAGCATGAATGTGGCAAAAGCTCGAAATATTGTACAAAAATGGATAACGGAAAATGTGAGTTTAGCGAAAAATTACAAAGGGGCTTATTTTAGCGGTTCGGTGCTGGATTGGGCTGAGGATATTGAAGTGCCGGATACTTCGGATATTGACGTCATGGTTGTCATTGATACTGAGGAGGAGGCACCGCCGAAGCTTGGCAAGTTTGTTTATAAAGAGGTTTTAATAGAGGTAACATATATGAGCAGCAAACAGCTAGCATCGGTCCAAGCTGTGCTTGGAAATTATCATCTGGCCAGCAGTTTTTGAAAGAACCATGACCTTGCGAGCCGCAGCCGCGAAGCGCTCCAGCTGTTGCCTGCTCTTAAAGCGACGACTAATGCTATTATAGAGTCCAATCGGTTTATTAATTAGAGACGGGCCAATATTGGTACTTAGCCAAATCGATACGGCCTTGATCATCAACACTAATATTCTCCGATGTTAAATATAGTATTTGCTTGAATCTTGATTCATCATCCGTAATGGCAATTTCCCCTTTGGCGTTAACAACTCTATGCCAAGGCAGGCCGTAAGAAGCACTCATGCTGTGCAAAATGCGGACGACCTGCCTTGCGCCTCTGCTGCTGCCGGCCAGAGCGGCGATTTGACCGTAGGTCATGACGCCGCCTTCTGGAATATTCTTAATAATAGCAATTACCTGCTGCGTAAATGGCTTCATATCTTCCCTCCACACAGTTATGCGTTTTTTGGAATCTTATAAATTAACCAGAGCGCCCGCCGGAATAACTACCGATTCTCCTGCAGCACTGATCCAAACGTCTACTGCTGAAGGGTTATGGACTATTTTGCGATTAACTGAAAATCTAAGGCTTTTTAGCGCATTCGTATAAGATACAAGCTCGGACATTGTTGCCATCCAGATGCCTGTGCTTTCTTCCAATACACTGCCTAGCTGATCAACCAGCTCCCAATTGTTATCATTGTCGAATTCAAAGCTATGCCCCCATACAAATAGAAGCTCCATTCTAGAATATCGCGATTTGCTGTCTACAAATTGACGAGCCGCCTCTACCATTCCTTTGTGATGGCAAGTCGGGTGCCAGGTTAACAAGTTTGCTGGCATAACAAACTGACCGTGGCTCTGCACCGTTCTGGCATACTCAATGCCAACAGCAGGCAAGGCAGCTACTACGCTGTCATTATAAGTGCCATAAGGATAGCTCATTCCTCTGACAGGATAACCAACCAAAGCCTCAAGTTCGGCACGATTAGATAAAATCTCTTCAATAACCTGCTCCTGAGGAGACTGCTCCAAAAATGGATGGTTCACCGTATGAGCTGACACCTCATGTCCCAAGTACAATTGCCTTACTTCCTCTGCCGCAATATAGCCTTCTCTGCCCAAAAATCCTGTATTCAAGTGAAAGGTTCCTTTTAAACCGTACTGATTCATTAAATCAACCAAACGCCGGTCCTGTTCTCGCCCGTCATCAAAGCTAAAGCATGCAGCTTTAGTATGCCCATTGGGAAATCGGTCGAATTTTATTTGTATTTTATCCATTTCACACCTCAAATTATCATTAAATGTATAAGAAATTGCAGCTATTCTTTTATTCTACTCGATTGCTCGGATTCCCTTTTTTAGACCTTCTGAAAATACCTGTACACCTTATTAAGCTTTTGATCATGTCTCCCCCTTTTGCTTTCCATGCTGCCGAATTCGAAAAACTTTACCTTTTTTATTCCGACATAGTTGAATAACGCTTTTCTCATTAATACTTTATGTGCATTGTTTAACCACAGCAGGGGATAGTGAGCAGGACCCTTCATAGAGGATACACATACTACCGACTTCCCCTTTAACAATCCTTCAGGCAGCAAGCCGCCTTTATCCCGATATGCAAACCCCGAAGCAAACATTTGATCAATATATCCCATCAGCATAGCAGGAGGGCGTCCCCACCAAATCGGGTATACGAGCACAATTTTATCAGCCCACAGCAATTGTTCACGGTATTTTTGCAAAGCAGGATCATTTTTCATATCCCGCCTGCGCTTGTACTCATTAAAAACAAGAACAGGATTAAAATTTTCCTCATACAAATCAAGTACCTGAATTTCGTCTATGGCAGCATTTTCACGGCTGCCCGCAATAACTTTTTGTAGAAAAGCATAGCTTAAGCTTTGATGATTGGGATGTGTGTAAATAATTAGCATATTCATGGCGATCATCCTTTGCTTATCATTTGATAACAAAAAAAGCACAACCAAATGGTAGCATGCCGCATTTTGGTTGTCAAATGATAATTGTTTATTGATAATTAATTTGCTATTGTTGCACTAAGAGGTGAGTGCGATGAATGATCATGCTTTGTTTTTAAAAATGGTCCACTTCACAACCGCTGTGCATCAGGTCAAGCATGATATTACAAAAGATATTAGGCTGGACGATATTACGCCTGCGCAGTACGGCATTCTTGAATATATCGCTGTAAGTCAGCCTGTTACTCTGAGTCAAATAAGCGACTGTCAGCAAATGTCTATGCCCAATACGAGCCGGGAAATAAAAAAACTGATCGAAAAGCAATTTTGTGAAAAATCTGTCTCCTCCGAGGACCGAAGAAAACAATATATTAAGCTCTCCAGTAAAGGACAAGCTTTAATGAATCAAGTATTTGAGCATATACAAGCCCGTTTCGAGGAACGAATAGGAAATGCGTCGGCAGCCGATCGGCAGCTCATCGAGCAAGCGATTGACTTGCTATACGCCAAAGTGTTCTATTCAGAGACTATCTAGTAAATTATTGATTGCTCGGCTTGATTTAGGTACGATTAGGGCAGCATAAATCTTAGCTATTATAAGGAGGATGAATTTCCATGTTCACATGCTCAACCAGACAAGACCAATTCCAAACTTATGTATTGCAAAATGAATCCGGCCAAACTTATATAGAAGTAGTTCCTGAACGAGGCTGTATTATAAGCAAATATGTACATAATGCCGAGCCTATTTTCTATTTGGAGCAAGAAACGCTGGATGATCCAGCCAAAAATGTGCGCGGCGGCAACCCGATTCTGTTTCCAATCAGCAGCTATTTAGTTGACGAAACTTACTATTACAACGATACGGCTTACCAGCTCAAGCAGCACGGCTTTGCCCGCAACCTGGCAGGCAAGGTTGTTTCTACTCACGCCGATGAAGCTGGCGCTTCCATTACACTTGAGATGACTCATAACGAAGAGACGCTTGCCCGCTATCCTTTCCATTTCACATTAACCATGAAGTATACACTGGATGCCGGCGGATTAACAGTAACGGCAACGGTTGTTAATCAGGATGACAAAACAATGCCGTTCTACCTGGGCTATCATCCTTACTTCTATGCGCCTGACAAAAACAAAATCGAATTGCGCATCCCTTCAACTGCTTATGCTGACCTTGAGCGAAACAGCATGACAAATGATCGATTCAATTTCGACCAAGCCGTATCTAACGTAATCTATGATCAACTGCAATCCAATGCAAGCGAAATGATCGACCATGCCAGAAATTTAAAGGTAACGCTTATCGCTGACGATTACTATCAATATATCGTTCTTTGGGCATTGGAAGGATCACCTTTTGTGTGCATCGAGCCATGGATGGCTCCGGTCAATGGCATGAACGTCAACAAAGGCGTTCAGCTAGTCGAAGCGAAACAAGCACATACATCAACCATTCATATAAAAGTCGAATCGATCCGCCAAGGATAAGCGGCTCTTCGCCGTCCGTTAGAAAGGTACGTTTACCTTATATTAAAACAAAACAGAGCTTTTCATTGTCACAAGCCGGACAAAGAAAAGCTCTGTTTTATATTTCATCGGTGCACGTGCCCGTCCTAAGGACGGCGGAAGCTGTTTATTCTTGTTATACTTATGTTCCGCAAAACGTCCGATAAGGCATAGCCGAAGTCTCTGACAGGGCAGCATAAGCTTTCTGTTCCTGAGAGTAAGCATACGGATCATCTAAAACTGCTAGCAGCTTCTCGAGTACGGTGTAATCATCATGCTGCACAGCGGCTTCCAGCGCCTCTTCCACGCGATGATTGCGAGGAATGACGGCTGGATTACTCCTGCGCATAAGCTGATGCGCCTCGTCTTTTGTCTGATTTTGCTTATTTAGCCGATCCTGCCATTGCCCATGCCAGCTTTTGAACGATTCTGCAGCAAATAAATCGGTCTGTTCCAGCTCATTCGTCGTCAACGCAGCAAACGTATTTGTATAATCAGCGCGATGCTGCTGCATCAGCTCCAACAGCTCTTTGATAAGCTGCGCATCCTGCTCTTCTTCCTCGAACAGACCCAGCTTAGCCCTCATACCCCCAAGCCAAGCTAGTGAATAAATCGCCGAATATTCTTTTAACGCAGCTTCTGCAAGCTGGATTGCCTCAGATTCATCGCTATGCAGCAGCGGGAGCAGCGACTCGGCAAACCGCGCAAGATTCCAGCTTCCAATATAAGGCTGATTGCCGTAGGCATAGCGTCCTTCTCGATCTATTGAGCTGAATACGGTAGCTGGATCATAAACATCCATAAAGGCGCATGGCCCATAATCAATCGTTTCGCCACTAATTGCCATATTGTCTGTATTCATAACACCATGAATAAAGCCTGCCAATTGCCAGCTTGCGATCAATTCTGCCTGACGTCTAATGACTTGCTGAAGTAACTGCAAATAACGATTTTCTCCATTTTTATAAGCAGGGAAATGTCTCTCAAGCGCATAATCCGCCAGTGCCTGCAAGTCCTCGTATTTGCCCCACTGTGCCGCGAATTCAAAAGTACCGACACGCAGATGGCTGGCTGCCACCCTAGTCACAATCGCTCCGCGCAATTTAGTCTCCCGGTACACAGTCTCTCCTGTCGTTACAACAGCCAAGCTGCGGGTTGTCGGAATACCTAGTCCGTGCATGGCTTCACTAATAATATACTCACGGAGCATAGGTCCTAGCGCCGCTCGCCCGTCCCCTCTTCGAGAATATGGGGTTGGCCCTGATCCCTTCAGCTGAATATCAAATCGTTCGCCATCTGGGGCAAGCTGCTCCCCAAGCAAAATCGCTCTCCCGTCGCCCAGCATCGTAAAGCTTCCGAATTGATGCCCCGCATAGGCTTCTGCAATCGGTTCAGCCCCGTCCGGAATGCTATTGCCTGCAAAAATTTCAGCTCCCGCTTCACTATTAAGAACATCTGAGCGAAGGCCTAATGATCGTGCCAATGCAGTGTTGAACCTAACAAGTTTTGGCTCCGCTACGGGCGTTGGATTGGTAAAGGTATAAAATAACTGCGGAAGGCTTGTGTAGCTGTTATCAAACGACCAGCCCGCTTCTGTTAGCTCATTATTTGTTGTCATGTCTGATCCTTCTTTGCGTATTATTTATGTTTAAGATGTAATTACCCAAGCAACTTCTCGGAACCTCATCCATCGACTTGGGCGATTGAAAGCCATTTACTCTATCCACATGCTTAATAATATCATTAAAGCCTTCTCTGCCATTCGTGTGCTGCATCTCATTGGGGTGAGTAGAATGAAGGGAGCTATCCTCGTATGGATTATAATCCTTTCGTTTCATCAGCTCATTTCTCATGAAACCACCTCTTCTAGATCAAACTTTTATTCAAGCTTTGGATCAAAAGGCAGACGCCATGATTAAAGTGTACCATATATTTACATAAAATTAGCATGTTTTACGGCAAATAGATCCAAAAAGTCGACTGCAGATTTTTGTAGCTTAATGGTTTAACCTTCTATATACACTCATTATTTGTTGCTGCTGCTTACAATATTCAGCTAATATCTCATGATGCATGCTGTTCGTTTCTCTTTAAAGATTTTTAATTTCCTACGAATAATGAAGCAATCTTGCGCATTACAGAGATGCATAATTTTGAAAACAGATTGAAAGCTCTCTCTATCAGATATTGCATTAGTTTTTAAAAATGCGAACGTCTGTTTTTGCCTTTTGCTCAAATCTTCCGGACAGTGATATGATTTTTCTAAATTTGCAGAAGTCGGAGAAGTTTTTTCTTCGATTTAATATTGGAGGGAGCATATGAGAGCTTTAATTATTCAACCAAAGCTTGAGCACGCCCTAAGCCAACTCGAGCTGGAGCTGCGCCAAAACACTGTTGATATTGTAATATTACCTGAAGGGTATTTGAATGAAAATCTGGAACAAGCTTGCCGCCTGGCAAAGCAATACAATACAGTGTTGATTGGCGGTTACAGAAAAATGAATGAGCGTCCGAAGGATAGAGCTGTCATCATTAACCGTGCAGGAGAGATTGTGCTGGACAGAGTAAAATATAGCGATACAGCCTATGCACAAGTTGAAGAAATTACAGTCGGGCACATTCTATGCGACGAGCTGATTATCCAAGGCATTAAAAACGAAAAGGATATGACCATAGATGTCATTGTACATCCAATCGGCGTAGGCATGTTTAGTGAAGCGCAATTCCAAGAATGGATAGAGTCGGCTCAAAAAATCGCTGCCAAACATCAAGCTATGATTATCGGTACGAGCCATGCCGATGGAACGTTTAGAGATTCTAATATCTCGATACCTATTGCGTACTGCTTTAACAACCGCGGAGAAACTATCTTTATTGCAAAAAATGATACGCGTCCACGAATATTAAATATTTCATCAGGCAAGATACAGATCATCAATTAAGAAAAAAGCCATCCTCGTCATCTTCATGATGATGGGATAGCCCTATCTTAAATTATTCTGTATGTTCAACTGTAATCACACAGGTTGCTGAATCACTTCGTCCCGGCTCAATCTCCTTCATGCCCGTTATTTCAGGCGAGAGCTTAAGATTAAAAGCGTTTGTCACACAAGTATACGGCTCCGGACAAAGATACCGGCCAGTACCATCTCCATTATGGAGTACCCAATGGCCAAAAGCTTCATCCGCCATATATCTTACTCGAATCCCTGCATCCTTATCTGTGAGCACCGCTTCATTGGCAGCTTCCGGCTCCTTTTGAAATAGATCATCCAGCTGTACGCCAGCAATAGCGATACCTTCATTCAACGGGCCGCTTCTCGTATCCGTAACCGGAATGCCAGTAGGCAGAAACCGACAATTAAGCTCCCAGCGCTGCCCGATTGGCGCTGAGAAGATACTGTTCGCCTCCGAAGAATCCTCCCGGAATGGGAAATGGAACGTCGTATGATAGCCAATCCCCCAAGGGAATGCCTGACTGCTGTCGTTATGAACCTCTACGGTCTGCGTCAGCATCCCCTCTTCAAGCACCAGCTTCATAACTAACCGGAAAGGATGCGGAAACTGCCTCATAACATGATGATCATTAACAGCATTGAACTCCGTTATGATAACAGCTTGGCCGTTGCCTGCTTTCATCTCTGTTACCATCCATTCCTTATCATGAACGAGTCCATGCGAATGATTGCCCGTAGCAGTATCATTAATATCAAACTGATAATGCTGGCCACGATAACTGAAACGTCCATCCTCAATTCTATTAGGCGGAAACAGTACCGGAATACCGTAAAGCAAAGGAGCTTGGCTATATGCTTCTTCGGATTGAGGCGTTCGCAGCAGTTCGATTTGCTTAGCTTTGCTGTATAGCGAAACAACTCTGCTGCCGAGCTTGGGAACGACCGTCATGATTAGACTATCGCTCTCTGCCTTTACAGCTTCATAGCCCATCCATGCAGCCTTCTCTACTATCGCTGTCTTCTTATCCATCATCATCTTAAATCTGCTCGATCGTGCCGTTCTCTACAGAGCGATGAATCGCATGGACAAGCTTCGTATTCAGCAAGCCTGCCTTGGAATCCGCCTCTGGCGCAGTATCTAATCGAATATGATCTACGAAAGCATTCAGCATGCAGCTTGGCGCAGAAGTGAATTGACCGTTAATCGGTGTGCCGAGAGTGTGCATATGGCTGTATACGCCACCGGCTTTGCGCACCATTTGATCAGAAAGATCAACGTACAATGCACCGTCGCTGCCAATAATTTCATATTTAAAATCATAAATAAGCGGCATAGATTCTGGCAATACCCAGCTTGTCGTAAATGTTGCATGCGTACCGTCGTCAAAGCTCACTACCGATTGAATTGAGTCATACGTATCAATTCCCATGCTTACAAGCTTTTTCTTCGTTCCAACCGCGTACACACTGACTGGAGCTGCATTTTTCTTCAGCCATAAAGCGATATCTGTTGCATGAGGCAGCAAGAACCAGCCAGGCGAGGAGCCTTTTGACCATTTCAGCATTTGTGTAGGTACAAAAATAGTATCATTCAAACGAGAGTTGACTGTAATGATATCGCCGATTTCACCGTTTTCTACCGCATTTTTCACAGCGACAAACGGGCTGTTCCAACGATTTTCAAAAGCAACCATACATTTTACATTGGATTTTTGCACGGCCTCATCCATTTCCACAGCTTCTTCTACACTGGTCGAGTATGGTTTCTCCACCATGAAGTGAATACCATGCTTTGCCGCCAGCATAACCGGCTCCTTATGCAAGAAATCCGGAGTCGCAATCACTAAAGCATCCAACTGTTCATTTTCAATCATATCCTTCACATCTGCATAACCGGCTACTCCATATTTGTCTTTGCTTTTTTCCAAAGCAGACTCGAAAGCATCACTAACCGCAACTAGCTCTGCATACGGATTTTGAAGCAGTGTATCTGCAAATAAGTTTCCACGATTGCCCATCCCTACGATGCCAAATCTAATCATTTTTATTAGTCCCTTCATTATTATTTAACAGCGCCTGCTGTCATTCCGCTAACCAAATGCTTCTGCAGAAGCCAGAATGCAATGACAATTGGCAAGGTGGTGAATACTGAGCCAGCCATCAGATAATCCCACTTCACGACATACTGCCCCTGGAAGCTTGCAATACCTACTGAGAGCGTCCACTTGTCATAGTCGCTAATAAAGGTTTGCGCAAACATAAATTCATTCCAGCTCGTCAAAAACGAGAAAACCCCTGTTACAACCAGACCCGGTAAGGTAAGCGGAAGAATCACGCGAGTAAATGTCATCCATCGACCAGCTCCATCCACGCTTGCCGCTTCGTCAATCGAGGCAGATATGCCATCGAAATATCCTTTTAGCATCCAGGTACAGAATGGGATAGCGACGGTCGCATAAGCGATAACGAGTCCAAAATAGGTATTCAGCAGTCCATAGTCCTTCATAATCAAATAGAGCGGAACGATCAGCAATGATCCCGGCAGCATCTGAGTCAGCAATATAATATAGCCGATCGCCATCCTGCCGCGGAAGCCGAATCGGGACATCGCATATCCCCCGAGTGCAGATATAACAAGTGATAAAATAGTCGTTAAAAGAGACACGAATGCTGTATTTTTAAACCAATTAATAAAATTGGCGTTCGGATCCGCATGTGGATCCAGCATACTTTGGTAGCCATCTGTATTAATTTGCTGAGGCAAATAAATAAGCGGATTGCTGTAAATTTCTGCTTGTGGCTTCAAAGAAGTCAATATCATCCATATAAACGGTGCAATAGCGAACAAAGAAATAAGCACTGCACCTACGTAAACGAATAGCGAATGCCGTTTCTTCATTGCATTTCACCCGCCTTTGTCGCTTTCATGTAGAACACTGTGAAGATAACAGAAATAACAAGCAAGACCATTCCTGCAGCTGCAGCCAGTCCAAAATCAAAGGATTTGAATCCTGCGCGATAAATAAAGATTGTTAAAATTTCTGTAACTCTGCTCGGTCCTCCGCCGGTAAGCACATAAACAATTGCAAAATCTTTAATCGTCCAAATAACAAGCAGTAAAAATACGATAACGGAAACAGGCTTAATGGAAGGCAATGTGATATGCCAGAATTGCTTCCAGGTCGTCGCCCCGTCAATACTGGCAGCCTCGTACATATCTTTCGAAATAGTTTGCAGGCCTGCGAGCAGCATGATGGCTGCAAACGGGAATCCTTTCCATACATTGACGAACATCGCCGCCCATAATGCTGTATCGGTGTTGCCAAGAAAGGCAATCGGATTTGAAAGTATATTGAATTTCATCAGAATGTCATTAATAACGCCAAATTGATAATCATACATCAATATAAATACAAGACAAGTTACTACTTCCGGAAGAGCCCAAGGAATAATAACGAGCGCACGCACAAGACCTCTTCCTTTGAACGGTGTATTAAGCAGTACTGCTGTCGCTAGGCCGAGAATGAAGCGAGCAAGTACAGTAATTGCAATATATACAAACGTAATACCTAGAGATTGCAAGAAATAACCTGTGCTGAACGCATTCGCGTAATTCTCAAAGCCTACGAAAGGATGGCCGGCCTCTATCGGCTTTGCTACCTTCCAATACTGAAAGCTCATAATTGCTGCCTTAATGATTGGATAAATCAAAACCAAGCCCACCGATATGATGAGCGGTAAGATAAATAAATAAGCAACACGGTTTTTCTTCATTGTGCGTAACTCTGTTTTAATAAAGGACATTAGTCCTTTTGACTTCTTGTTCCCTACGGAAGGATTAGTGACTAGCACTTCTTTGCTGTTCATACCTTCCCTCCTCAAAGTTTTGTGAAGCAAAACTGCTTCGGAAGCATATGCTTTGTTTTGTGAAGCAAAACTGCTTCGGAAGCATACGCTTTGTTTTGTGAAGCAAAACTTGCTTCGGAAGCTCCTACCCGGCGAAAGGCCGCCGGATAGGAGTATTAAATATTAATTAAAAGAATTTTTCATTTCATTAGCTGCGTCGTCCAATGTTGCTTTAACGTCTTTATGACCGATAAAAATAGCTTGTGCTGCATTGACCAGCACTTGAGATATTGTGCCAAGCTCTGGAATAGGCGGATCCATTACTGGCGGAGCATAAAGATTTTCTTGGAAATCAAAGAACTGTGCAGCCATTGGATGTGCTTGCGCATATTCAGATGTGCCAGCATAAGCCTTGCTGCTTGGAATCATGCCTGATCCGGCAATAATCGCTTGCGCTTCATCAGATGTCATCCATTCCAAAAACGCCCATGCTTCATCAGGATGCTTAGTTTTCTTGGAGATCAAGGCTACGATCGGATTGTTATGCGGATTAGGCTTATAAGACTGGCCGTTGTATTCAACTACAGGCTGCGGCAATAGTCCGATATCCTCCATCAGCTTCGCATCCATTTCTTCTGTCATGCCAATAAACCAAGGACCATCCATCATCATTGCAGCTTGTCCATTCCAGAACATTTCACGGCTCACTTTTTTGTCGCGAGTTCCTGGAGGCGTCGCTTTCTCGTTGCTAATCAGATCATCCCACCATTCAGCTGCCCATACATTCGCAGGCGAGTTGACGTTAATGCGGTCAGCTGTATAAGGACCAGCTTCGCCATCGCCGAAGTAGATGCCTCCGGACACTGGACGAGCTACCAGACGATACCACTCAGAAGATATGAAAGGATGTGAGCCGACAACGCTGGAGAAGCCGTATTGATCCAATCTGCCGTCCCCATCTTTGTCTACTCCCAATTTAATTGCCGCTGCTTTAAAATCATCTAGCGTCTTAATAGAAGCAGGATCAATTCCAGCTGCTTCGAACAATGATTTGCGATAGAAAATACCCGTTGAACCCCAAGCATAATTAGAAAGTGCATAGTAAGAGCCGTCTACTTTAGTTAATTCCTGTCCAACGAGATTCTTTTCTAAATCCGTTCCTTTAATTCGATCATCTAAATTAAGAAAAGTGCCTCCGCCTTGCAACGCGTTATAGGTTGCTACGTTTTCAGGATAAACCTGTACGATATCACCTTGCGTATCTGCAATAATTTCTGTCGTCAGCTTATCCCAGAAGTTTTCGTAATCTGTGCCGTGAACCGTAATCTCGACATTAGGATTCAGTTCATTGTAGCGCTTAATCAAAGCATCAATGGCGCTCTTGTGAGGCGCTTCCGCATATACGGAAGTTTCAAACGTTAAGGTGACTTTATTCGGGTTTTTACCGCCATTTGCCGAAGAATCTGGCTTATTCGTATTGGTACCGCTTGCGCAACCTGCGAGCATTGCGCCTATTACGCTTACTGCTGTCAGCACTGTAAAGCCTTTCTTGTATTTACTTACCATCGATCGACCATCCCTTTCACCTGAATCATATTCAGCAGCTTTTGTCGCTGTCTGCTGTAGCTATATATAATCATCAACATGATAGCGCATACAATAAACAGTTTTCTTATACCCAACTTTTATACCTCGTAATACCCGTTATGAATTGCCATTGTTAGCGTTTTATCGCTATGATTTTTTTCACAACGGGCCCGCTGATCCAACTTTTCTCTACCTGCAACTTTTTTCGTGAAACCCCTTACAGTGCGTAGTTACTGCGATTTAACAAAAAAATGAAAGCACACGTAACATGAGCATGCAGATTTCTCTCAAAACTTTAGTGCAGGATAAGGATAAAGGAAGGGAGCAAGACAACATATAGTTTCTTCGGCTAAGGAGGTGCTGTTTCTCGAAAAAAAAATCCGGCCAAACGAGCATCTCGTTTGAACGGAGTAAATGGATCAATTGGAACTGTTCTTTTCTTTGCGATAATCGATTGGAGGCATGCCAACTATTTTCTTAAAGGTTCGCGCAAATGATATTGGACTGCTGTATCCAAGCTTTTCTGCTATTTCCTGAATCGGAATCGTTGTCTCGGCAAGCAAGGTTTGTGCTTCCTTCATTCGTAGGTCAATTAAAAAATCAACAAATTTCAATCCAAACTCTTCTTTGAATACACGGCTTAAATATTTACCGCTCATTCCGAACTTATCGCTCAAGTAGTCAAGCGACAAAGCCGGATTAGCAAAATCGCTTTCAATATAAGCCTTGACCTCCATAATAAGCTGCCCTTGATTGCGTGACTCTCTGGACTTGGCAATGCGGGTCTCAAAAAGCTCCAAAGTTGATAAAAACTCATGAGCGATATCTCCAAGCATTTCTACTTCCTTTAGCGTTCTTTGCAATGCCGGCATAACTTCTGTCCGCCAAAGCTTTTGATATTCTTCGCCCATCCCTTCGATACTTTTGTTCAGGGTAAATACGAAGTAGTTCATTACACTTTCAATATCCTTGCGAGAAGACTGGGCCATTTCGAATTGCTGCATCAATGACCGCAGTTCGGCCCGCCACTTCGAATCCGATAATTGCAGAAGGTCGACAATTTTATCTACCCTCTGAAAATGTGCGTACACTTGCCCGCTCTCAGAATGACGCTGCACCGTTGATGGAGTCAGCAGAACATTTCCACCGCTAATTGATTTATATTGCAGCGCCTCCAACGCTTCCAGATAAGCATCGCGAATATTTTCAGGATATTCAATTGGCTCGCCTAATCCAATCGATACACCGAACGGCAGCTCGGCTTTGACGCGATTATGCCACTGCAGAATCATTGCCCGCAAGTCTTCATCAGACTGCCCGCTTTCACCCATTAGCATAACGACCATTTGACTTGGGGTTGTCCACAGCTGCCAAACCCAATATTGTTCTGATTCTGCGCCAAATAAAACCAGCTTCTCTAATGTCTGCTTCCATGCATCCTGCTCCTGTGGCGTATAAGTACGAATCCATTCCGCCAACCGGTCAATTTCCATGACAAAAATACAGGTCTTTTTAAACTCTGCCGGCGCTCCTTGCGTCTCGGCTTCTGCTGCCCAATTATCAAGTGGCAACGTACGAATGCCTTCCAATAGCTCGTACATAAAGAAATTGCGCTTTATTTTCAAATTGTCCTGCAGCTGCTGCTGGAATCGGCTATTCTCATCCATCATGGATTCTAGAGTAGCATTAATAAATTGGAATTCACCCTCGTAAGCTTGCTTCCCTTCAGAAACACCCCTTGATGTGTAGGTTTCCAGCTGCGTTACTAAACGATGAATCGGACGGTAATTCCTTCTCGTCACATAAATAATCCATCCAAGTGAAATGATACAGACGACAACGCCTAGCACAAACCAAGCATCAAATAAAGTAGTAAAAAACTGAATCGATCGTGCGCCCTTCAGGCTGCTTACTATGCTCCACCCTGTGTATTCGGATATTGATCTTGACGATGCTGCACCTGTACCTTCAATTTCCTTGGATGCGCCTGATTGAAGACTAAACATATCATTGTTAAGCTTATCCAACAGATGCAGTCGCGTCACATCCGGGCTGTACATATCGCGCACCAGCGCTTGAAGACTCGATGCATTCACATTGACAACAATTAAACCATATTTATCGGAAAAAATAGATACACTTCGCGTTAAGCTAACTACCGCGCTTTCATTGTCGGAGGAAAGCTCCTTGTACATTCGCAGATCCGACCACTTGCTGTTAGGCTCCTGCAGCCTTTCTTGAATAAAGGCCTGATCTGTAAATTGATCGACATGATAGGTCGTACTCATATTTAATACTAATTGATCTTGTGAACGAACCATATAAACAGAATGAATCAGCGGATTTGCTATCTTAATCGCTGAGAGCTCATTCATCACTTCCACTTGAAGACTCAGATCATTTTCGATAGATGGCTGTGTAAAATAACGAAGGATGGTTCGATTTCGAAGCATCTCCAGCGTAACTTTCTGATCAATGGCGGCCAGTGAGGAATCGATCACCATCATCGCTTGTTTGGCAACAAAATCGTTTGACTTCTGTGCAGCTATACTATTGTTTGTGCTTAGCATTCTGAAAAATATAAAAAATAAAAAAGCGGATACAATTAAAAATACTGGAACATATGACAGCAGCATCCGAGTTAACCATGTACGATTCATGTTGCCCCTCCCCCTGGTTGTAATGATTTAACGAAAACCTCGAACGTATTTTATTATAACCAAACAAAATGTTTTTTTCCTCTTATAAATTTCGGCAGCTTAATTCAAGAAGGTATTTTATTGCTAAATAGAATAGTTTTAAAGACATTTACCTCGATATGGACCGGAGGACACAATGACTTACGGCAGAAAAGTAAAATGGCATAAATAAGCAGGCGTTCTTTCCGCTGCAAGATAGCAAAACGATCTGGGCTTTGAGCAAATCTTCAATATGCTCAACCCCGGCGATTACAATGCGGAATGCGTGCCGTTAACAGTTACAGGATAAGTTCATTTCTAATTGATATTTCATTCTATCCTTCAATGCGGCATCAGGTCGATCCAAATCAATCTCAATCGTAACGATATGTTTCATATTACACTTCGGCTGATTAGGCGGAATCATCGGCTTCGAGCGCGAGCATAATAAACATGTACACAATATTCATCTTATTAACAATAAAGGCCCGGCACATGGCCAGACCTTTAACATACATCAAATTGTGTGTTTCGCTACCCTTTGCTCCTATTTTGATAACTTTCGCTACCTAATTAATCGCTATTCGTGGATACTAAAAATGGCTGTTGAGACTCCTCGACAGCCTGAAATAACGATGACTCGTTCCTTTGATCAATCTTTACAACTAATCTAACTCCTCTGCCATTTCTAACACGGAAATATATCGTATTAATTCTGCTTGAACATATTCTTGTACAAGTTCGATAAGTTTAGAAGGATCTCCCTCATTCTCGTGGTAGAATTTAAAGCTATCGTAATACCTGCGTGTGTCATGAAATTTCATATTAATAGGTGGATAACCAGCTGATAACAAGTCAAGGTTCATCAGCAGTCTGCCTGTTCGTCCATTCCCGTCGATAAAAGGATGGATGCTTTCAAATTTCAAATGAAACAGTGCAACTCTCTCTACTACGTGCATATCTTTCATAGTTGTATGATATTCCTCTATCATCCGTTCCATAAGACTAGGAATTAGATAAGGGGACGCAGGTTGATGGCTAGATCCTGTAATCATTACGGGTACGCGACGATACACTCCTTTATCGCTGGGGGCCCCCATTAACACAAGATAATGAATATCTTTAATGATTTGTTCAGATAGTTCCCTTTTCTCTTTCACCACTTCTTCTACATAATAGTATGCTTCTTTATGTCCAACGGCTTCTAAGTGATGACGAAGCGGCTTTTTATCAATTGTGATGCCTTCCTTCAAGACAAGTGCGGTTTCCTCCAACGTCAATGTATTGCCTTCGATAGCGTTGGAGTTATATACAAAATCAATCATAAAATCCTCTCCTAACCGCTTCACACTTTCTGGAGAAAGCGGGCGTAAGGACTTTAACTTGGCGAACAACCTATCTATTTCTTCAAACAATCTGTGTCACCTCTTTCCTACTTTTGATTATCATTTGTTTAATTATACATACACACAGCAAGTCATGTAAAATGCTATGTGTATGATATTGCGGCTACCCTTATGATTTACAGTTGTTCTTGTATTTCCTTTTGTTGAAGTTCGGGCTACAGGCTGGCCTTCGGTTTTAAGGGCTTGAGGAAATCGGGATTAATTATGCAAGATCCATACCATTAAAGGCCATATTCATTAAACAGTTTGAACCGAATTTTCCGAAATATACGATTGAAGTTGTAGGAAAGAAAGAATTCTACAATCATTTTATTCACCATATATATACACCAGTCGACCCATATTATCCCGATTGGATGGGAGTATCCAAAGGGAGCATGAAAGACGAATAGGACAGAGCATATGCTCTGTCCAAACCTTTGCACAGTTAATTATTAATTATTCGCCTCGGCTTTCTTAGCCCTCTTCCCAAGAAAATCTTGGTAAATACCTGGCGTTGAACCCGGGATCAGGGATGCCCCCACCGCTTTTTCATAAAATTCAGCAGGACCTACACCGCCGATAATGGCATATACATAACCCGCTTCCCGCATACTGTGAAGACTTTTAAGCAGCAGCGCTTTACCTAGCCCTTTTCCCTGCTCGGAATCAAGCACTCGCGTAGGACCGAAAAAATTAAGCGCTGTTGCATCATAACAGGCGTAACCAAGAATATCTGCGCCTCTAGTAGCCAAATAGCAGGTAATTGGTGCGCGGGAGAAGGATACGTCGCATTCACTCGCCGCATTGCGGGTAGAATGCTCTGCGACCCACTCCACAACGCGATGCTTGTCAGGAGCCAGGGCACGATGAACACGTATCCCTTCCTGCTCCAGCTTAGCCAAAAGCTCCTCCTGAGGAGGTAGATTCAGTAGATTTACTAGCATGTCTGCCATATCAGATTGACTCCTCTTCTGGTATACAATTTTATTACATTCTCTATTAGCGTAATGCTACTCGGACAATACAGTAACCGTTGGCTTACCGGTTGCTGCTGCTTTGCCTTGAAGCACATTTGCGACAGCATCAAATACTTGATCTGTATATTCATAAGCAGCCAGCGACCAAACAGTTGGATTCAAATGTCTTAAATCATACGGATTGCGCAAAGCAACTGCCACAACTGGTGCCGACCCGGCTGCCAGAGAGTTTACCAGCTCCAATTGACCTTTATATAAATGGCCATTGTACGTGCCTACAACGATACAGCTCGCCTGAGAGGCTTGCTTAACAAGCTCGGCAATTTCTTCAGCCGCAGGATCAGAAGAGCTGACCAAGGCCGTGCCGCCCAGCTTCTCCGCCATATAAACCGGGAAAGAAAATGGATCATCATCCCGATTAGAGACCATCGTTGCCCGGAAAGCAGGACAGCCGAGAAAGTACGGGTTGTCGCCCAGCTCAGGGAATTTGCCGCCAGGCACGCGAATAGGTGTCAATGTTTCCTGCAAAAGCTTGAAGTTGGCCTCCATATTCGATTCGCAGCCAACAATTGCGTAATCAGGTACAGGCCGGTCCAAATAATTGTCTTTAAGCGCAGAAATACGAGCTAACGATTGCTCCCACTCTGCAGCATCAATCTCTCCTGCCTCCAGGGCTTCCCGGATAGCAATCGCCGAAGCTTCCGCTACAGAAGCGGTATGCGAAATCAGCACCATATCCGCTCCGGCTTTGATCGCATCAACTGTTCCTTGTACCGTACCAACCGTATGCTGGATTGCTTTCATCTCCATGCAATCGGTCATAATAAGACCTTCGTAGCCCATTTCTTTGCGCAGCAGATCCGTTAAAATGCTGCGAGACAGCGTTGCCGGCTGCTTAGCATCAAGCTTAGGAAACAAGATGTGTGAGGACATTACAGCTGGAATGCCCGCTTTGGCCGCAGCTTGGAAAGGCACAAGCTCATTTTCCCAAAGCTCATCCACCGATTTATCGACGGTTGGAAGCGCTAAGTGAGAATCCACACTTGTATCGCCATGTCCCGGGAAATGCTTCGCACAGCTTAATACGCCTCCAGCATCCAAGCCTCGCATCATAGGCAAAGCATATTGAATAACAGTCTCCGGCTTTTCTCCATAGCTGCGAACACCAATTACCGGGTTGGCATCGTTAGAGTTTACATCCAGCACAGGAGCCAGATTGAAATTGACGCCTAGCGCGAGAAGCTCTTCCGCTGTCATTCGTCCTGCCGCATAGGCGTTATCAGGGTTGCCCGTAGCTGCAATAGCCATAGCTCCCGGTATGCGAGTAGCATCGCCAGGCAAGCGGGAAACTGCGCCTCCCTCTTGATCGATTGCGATAAATGCCGGACGCCCCGTTTCCTCTTGCACCAGCTTCTGAATATCGCGGCAAAGCTCGCGAAGCTGCTCCTTACCGGTTATATTCCAAGCAAACAATATTACATTGCCAATCTTCCATTTTTTTATAAGCTGAATAAAGGCTTCGTCCAAATAAGGGCCGTCAAAACCAGCCATCATTCGTTGTCCTACTTGATAAATAAGCGATGAGTTCGTATTCATAATTATTCCTCCAAGCATAGGCTGTGAAATCCCCTAATTACTAAAAGGGCAGCAGCCGTATATACGGTGCCGCTCCTCCGAATTGTTAGTATAATGCCGTATGAAAGCTAAATTGCATCGTCTACCGGCTCGCCGCTTTGATCCATTCTGCTGCCTGGGACCGCTTGACCTTTAACTTTGCGGATGGCCGCCTTAAGCCTGCCGTCGTTTTGCTCGAGAAGCAAAGAGGCTTCCCTGGCATCCGTTTCTGTCTCCAGCATCATAATAGCTGTCTTCACATGCATTCCTGCTTGCTTTAAAGCTTCAACAGCTTGCTGCTCCGATGCGCCTGTTACTTCGCGCACTATACGAACAGAACGGTCATAAAGCTTGCTGTTGCTAGCTTTCAAATCTACCATTAAATTGTTATATACTTTTCCCAGCTTGATCATCACGCCAGTTGTAAGCATGTTAAGCACGAGCTTTTGGGCTGTACCGCTTTTTAGTCTAGTTGATCCTGTAATGACTTCTGGACCAACGACAGGAGCGATACAAATATCGCACACTTCACTTAGCTTGGAATTCTTATTGGTTACTACACCTACTGTTGCAGCACCGCGTTGATTAGCTTCCCTGATCGCACCTAGTACATATGGTGTAGAGCCGCTGGCTGCAATTCCGATCACGACATCTTTAGGCCCAATGCCCTTGTCGCGAATGAGAGATGCGCCGCTTTCAGCATCATCCTCACAGCCTTCCACAGCGGTACGTAGCGCTGTATCGCCTCCTGCGATATAGGCTTGTACGAGTGTTGGATCTGTACCGTAAGTTGGAGGACATTCACTGGCGTCAAGTACGCCTAGCCGGCCGGAAGAGCCCGCGCCAACATAGAACATCCTGCCCCCGTTTTTTAATGAATTATATAACACGTCGACTGCATCAGCGATTTTATCAATTTCTTGACATACCGCCAGAGGCACTTTCTGATCTTCCTCATTCATGAGAAGCAGCATCTCTTGAGTACCGCATTCATCAATGGAAGTGGTCGCCGGATTGATCATCTCCGTTGTTAATTGAGCGAAGTATGAAGTCATGAGTCATCCATCCTTTTTTTGGACGCGATAGAGGTTTGTCTGTCGAACGCTCTGCGTTTAATAAATAGTGCAATTCTAAATTGTAAAGCTTAACCCTTAACCGATCCAACCGTTAGACCTGCAACGAAGAAACGTTGAAGCAATGGATATAGAATGATAATCGGAAGAGTTGAAGTAATAATTACAGCAGATTTAATAGATAGTGCAATCGTACTCTTATCTGCTGACCCAGCGCCGTCACCAACCATTGTCGTACCATTAACGATATTACGCAGGTATAGCATTACTGGGTATTGACTTGTATTTAGATAAATCAATCCGTTAAACCAGTCGTTCCAGAAGAATACGGCTGTAAACAAACCGATCGTCGCAAGCGCAGGCGTTGACAAAGGCAAGATTACTCGGCGCAAAATACCGAAATAATCCAAACCGTCAATAATCGCTGCTTCTTCAATTTCTGAAGGAATGGCACGGAAAAAGTTAATCAAAATAATCAAGTTAAACTGATTGATCGCAAACGGCAATAGCATTGCCCATACTGTACCTGTAAGATGCAGATTGGAAATCAGCAAGTAGGTTGGAATAAGCCCGCCTGAGAAAAACATGGAAAATACAATCAGCATCATAACAAGCTTATGTCCTTTAAGAAAACGCTTGGACATGGCATAGGCAAATATGGTTGTGACCATCAAGGAAATAAAAGTACCGACTGATGTATAGAAAAATGTATTTCCATACGCTCTAAAGAAATTGGGATACGTAAAAATTTGTTTGTATGATTCAAAGTTAAAGCCAACTGGAAGCAAGGTTACTTTACCGTTAATAATCGCTTCCGGGCTGGAGAATGAAATAGCCAGCATATATAGAAATGGCACGAAGCATACGATAATAACAAATCCCATTACTCCGTAAATCAACACATCAGCAAGTGTTATCGGACGTTTTTTAGTTTGTGCAGACATAGGTAGCCGCTCCTTTCTAAGTTAGTAGATACTTTCTCCTGAGAATTTTCTACTTAGCCAATTCGTACTGGAGACAAGGATGACACCGACAACGCCGCTAAACAGTCCGATTGCTGTCGCGTAGGAATAGTTCTGATTAGCAAGACCCGTACGATAAACAAGTGTGTCTAGAATATCGCTGACCATCGCGTTTGATGGTGTGTAAAGAAGCAATACTTTTTCAAAACCAAGACTTAGAAGTGAACCAACATTCAATATAAGCATAACCATGATGGTTGACATAATCGATGGAATTGTAACGTATATGACTTTCTGGAATCGGCTTGCTCCGTCAATATCGGCCGCTTCAAACAGCTCGCGGTTAACGCCTGTTATTGCTGCCAAATAAATGATGGCGGTCCAGCCTGTGTACTGCCAGGTCTCGCTGAGTATATAAATCGGACGGAAATACTCCGGTTCATTCACAAAGTAAATAGGATCCATGCCAAATAATGACCCTAGTAATTTATTAAGCAAGCCAGAGCTAGGCGATAGAAGCTCGCTAATAATAGCAATAACAACTACGGTTGAAATAAAACGCGGCATATAGGAAATTGTTTGTACAAATTTCCGGAAACGCTCATGGCGCACTTCGTGTAAAAGCAATGCAAATATAATCGGAATAGGGAAGTTAATTAGAATATTGGCAAAAGATAAAATCAATGTATTGCTAAATGCACTCCAAAAAGTAGGATCATTAAAGAATCGTTCAAAATAAGCAAAGCCTACCCACTCTGTTCCATATGGCCCCATACCAGGACGATATCTTCTGAACGCAAGTACGTTACCAATAAGAGGAGCATATTTGAAAAGTAAAAAGTGACATAATGGCAGCAGCATCATGACGTAAAGCTGCCAGTAACGGCGTAAATGGCTTCTCTTACGAGAACGCGGGACGGTTATTTCGCCTTTGGTATTTCCAGAAATTGTTGTATCAGTCATATCCATCACCTTCTTCGCATGGTTGAGACACAGTGGGCTTGCATTCTCGGTAGAACAAAGACCTGCTGAAAATGTTGGTCAACTCTAAACCATTTTTCAAGCAGGTCCTTATTCGAGTCGATTGCATAGAAAGCGCCAGCCTTGTGTTGCTATCTCTTAAAAGCTGAGCTGCTTTCTTAATTCCAAGAGCTGAAGCTGCCTTCAAGCTCTTGGATGTTCAAAGTTCTCAGATGCATAATTATTTCAAGTTATCGTTGTAGATTTTGTTGAATTTCTCAATTTGTAGTTTCTTCATATCGTTAACATATTGATCCCAATCCTTATCCAGGCTCTTCTTGCCAGTTAGGAAAGCGTCTGCCCACACTTCAAATGAATCAAGTAAAGGCGTTTGCAATGAGCTTGCTTCCTCAGCTGTCATATCATCAAACAACGGAGTTGGAGGAATATTTTGAATCGCTGTATCCATGGCTGCTACTGTTGCATTAATTTGTGCGTAATTCTCATCATATTTAGTCATTTCACGAGCATTTACCCAAACCAATTGAGTAACGTCAGAGCCTGCGCCGTATTTCAACTGCATATGCTTGTAAATACCGTCTGCCGAGTTCACAATTTCATCTGTATACTTGATTTTGTCGCCATCCATAGTGTAAGTTACACCTTCCACGCCAAGGCCCCAAATTTTAGCACCTTCATCGGAGAAGAACATCGCATCAACAGTTTTAACAACGCGCTCGAAATCTTTGCGGTCAGCAGTCTTCTTAGGGAAGATGATACCTGAGCCCGTGCTGCTCTTTTGCTGATGGTGGGCACCAGACGGACCTTCTAGCGGTGGATACATTTGAAGCTTAAAGCCAGCTTCTGTAGCGCCGCTTGTTACGCCGCCAATTTGATCATAGTAAGCATAAGTTGCAAAGGATTTGCCTGTTGCAAGCTTTTGAGACCACTTGTCGCCATCGATTGGATCTGCCATCTCTGGGTCAAGAAGACCTTCAGCATACAGCTTGGAGAAGAATTGCATATACTCTTTGTATTGATCGCTAATTGCACCTGGGAAGTAAGTTTGTGTGTCATAATCCCAGCTAAGTGTATTTGTACCAGATGCGCCGTTTTTACCTAGGCTGACGCCGAATGAAGGCATTGTCATACGGTATAGAACGCGAGGTCCGGCTAGAATAGTTAGCGGGTAAGAATCTGGGTTTTCTTTCTTAAATGTAGACAATACATTGTAAAGATCGTCAAATGTTTTTGGAGCTTCTAGATTGTACTTCGCAAGCAAGTCTTCACGAAGGATAAGTCCGCCATCGTAGAAAGGCTTGTCATATAGGGATGGCAGGTAGTAACGCTTGCCGTCTTTCAGGTTCAAGCTGTTTACTGCATCCTCCAAACCAAACTCTTTTACTTTTGCATTAAAGTTTGGTGTCCAGTCCGCATAATCACTGATTGGAACGATCGCACCGTTTAGGGCAAGAGAAGCATTCTCTCCCTTAGTGGACTGATAAAGAATAACGTCAGGTACGTTATTACCAGTGTTAAGTGCTAGAGAAACTTTTGTTTGGTAGTCTGCAATTGGAATAACTTCAAACTTAACATCAACATTGAAACGTTTTTGAATTTCTTGAACGACTAGCCAATCTTTTTGGAATGGCAATGTTGCGTTATCAGAGTAGAACATTGTAATCTTCAAAGGTTCTTCTTCTTTACCTGGAGTAGGAGAGCTTTCTGCTCCAGGGCTTGTGGACGGCTGTGATGATTGTCCACCATTATTGTTGTTTTTGGATCCGCACGCTGTAAGAGTAAGCGTTAACAACATGACTGAGATAAGAACAATGAGAGCGCTTTTTTTCTTAAACATACTTTGGATGACCTCCCTGATTCTAATTATAACGCATCATGTGATACTAACATTCAGTAGGCTGCCCAACGCTGCTGAGCAATATCCTATGCTGTTGAAATGAATGATATCATTTTTTATTTCGAAGGTCAACGATTTTTCTGAAATTTTATTTCAGAAATTGTAAGGGCTTTCGCTGTTTTTACTAAAATTTCTACTTGATTAAAACGAATGTTTTGCTGGAATCGCGGAAATTCACTGAAAAACCTGCATATCATACATCTAGCGCCAAACATTCATTTCCATAATGTTACACCAATCGACCCACTTTATTTCAATTAAACCTTCAAACAAGGATACACGGCTATCGCCGTCCTTTGGACGACCTCTCTTGAGAGGCTCTCAAGTTATCTGAAATGAAAAAGCCAGTCACTGGTTCATCTCCAGTGACTGGCCAATTAAATATAATTCATCGAATCACGACTTCCTTTTGCGCTCAACTAAATTAATGCCAACTCCCATATACAAAACGCCAAGTAGAAGCATGAATGCGAGCGGTAGCGCGATATCATTCAAGCCTGCATCATAGATGGCCACCTGCATCAGCGCATCCATCGCATACGCCAGTGGAAACAGGTCCGCAATAAACGTTAAAATCGGGTTATCCATCGTTCCAGGCATCATATACGCGCCGCTGACTAATGGAATTAAAGGAATTAATGAAGGATAAATGGCATAAAACTGTTCCGGCTTGCTGACGAATCCTGTTATCAGCATTGCTAAGCTAATAATACTAAATGAAAAAATGGCGATAATTCCTATAATTAAGCTAAATTGATTGCCTAAGTCGTAATTTAACACATATCGAAAAATGATTAATACGACAGAAATTTGAAAAAACGTCATGCAAAAGCTGTAAAGCAGATAACCTAAATAAATGCTTGTTTTACTCACTGGTGAAAGGATTAATCGATTCCAAATACCCGAAGCCTTGTCATGAGTTACCGCATTAACCTTAAATCCAGCGACAAACAAGGCCACTAATAACGTAAAAGCAAACATAAGCTGAGTGCCCATATTATGCTGCGACAAAACATTTCCGTCAACCATCTGCTTCGATATACGAAAGGGCGGATCAGCCATATAACGGTCCACTTGCTCTCTAGTCTCATTCAAATCATTGGAAAGGCTTTGAATAAGCAGCTCTTGCTCAAAGACTTTGTGGACATATTGCTCTACCTGCTGTACGGTCGAAGAATCGGAAACAGCTATAATACGATAATCATTCTCCATGAGCTTGACTGCTACTTGACTTTGACCAGTCTGCACTTGTTGGCGCGCCAGCTTGGCGTCATTGATTTTAAAATGGTAGTAGGCCCTCCCATCATTAAGCAGCTCAGCCCATTTTTCTTCAATCTGCTTCGAATTATCCTCTTCGCTAAAGATCATAATTGAAGTCGGACCTTGCGTTGATCTGGCAAAAAGTAATGTTAATATAATGCTTAGACCAATAAAAAGAAGAACAACGATCGGACTTCGTCGATCTTTTGCAAACTGAGTCATAAATATGGACCACATTAACCTTCACCTCTTTTGGGATAGAGCGCTACCCCCGCAGCTATACACGCTGCAGAGAAAATAACGAGCGCAAGTAATGGCATTTTCATCGCTGCCAGCTCCTCAAATTGAATCCACTTTGAAAGTACAGCTAATGTCAAACCATTTGGAGACCATTCGCCTATTCGCTGCACCCATTGCGGGTATAAATAGATCGGAACAAAATTACCACCGATTAGACCTAGTACCATTGTGATAAGCATGAACAGACCATTTGCAGCATCTGTACTATTTAACTTCAACATAATCGAGGTATATAACGCAGATAACCCTGCCATGCACATGGCATAGACTGTAAGCACCATTATTAGCCCCATCCAGAAATCTATTGATTTTCCGTCGAATACATTCATCAATAAATGGGAAACGATAATGACTAATAAGCTTTGCAGAAAGACTAATAAAAAAGTAGCAAATGTTTTACCCATCAAAAACGAGAGTGGTCTCGAATTCGTTATCATGATTCTGTTAAATACTTGCTCTCTTTTTTCTGCACCAGTTTTTTCAGCGACGCTTGATGCCATAAATAAGGGAAAGAGCAAGCCTATCGCGAGTGTAAAGTACTGAAGCATCGTAAAAGGCTTTGAGCCTCCGACGATTTCTCGGCCGCCTTCAAGCAATGGACCAACCGCTGACGCGGAATCAACTGCTTCGCCTGCCACTTTATGAAGAGCTATTTGTAAATTAATTTGGTCAAAGTACTCGTTAATCACGTTATCAATTATAAATACATTCATAGTATCTTCTTTCACATAGAAAGGAAGGGAGACCGATGCGCCTTGATCAAGTAATACTGCATTTAAGGTTTCATACGTATACCCTTGCGGAATTTTAATAAAGCCATCGATGGCCGCTTCCTTCACCTGTTGAATCGCTTCTGCCTCGCTCAGCTCGCTAACCGTTAGCCACTGTAATAGATCTTCATACTGCAAGTAATTATACAAGAGCGTGATCGGAGAACTTTGAGCGGCTTGCGCAGCTAACGCTTGTGCAGCTTCCGATTTCATATCCATCGCCAATACATGCTGTTCAAATTGCTTGATCCCTTCCGCTTCATTATCTTCATTCACGATTGCCAGCTTAAGAGCTACTGGGTTTGAATCCGATCCGATCATTCCTGAAAATGCAAAATTTAATACAACAATCAATATAATCGGAAATAAAAGTACTGTAGCTGTTTCCCTGCGATTTCTCCAAAACAGCAGCAAGTCTTTTTTTATAAAATTCAGCATGCTACCCCCCCCCCTTAATCCCGAAGCGTTCGCCCAGTTAGATGTAAAAATACATCCTCTAGACTAGGAGTTACCAGCTGATAATTAATCATTTCAGTACCAGCCTTATCAGCCTCCCGCACTAATTGGCTAATAAGATTGCTTTCTTTTTTGGCAATAATCGTAATGCCATCCTTTGTGCCTTCAATATGACGTACATTGGCAAAAGCCTTAACAGCCGCCATAAATGCTTCGCTCGGCCGATTAAGCTGCACATGTATTTTATCTTCATTTGATAAAATGCTGAGCAGCTCTGATTTACTGCCTGAAGCTATTATTTTGCCATGGTCCATAATGTAGACTCTGTTGCATAATTGTTCAACCTCTTCCATGTAATGGCTCGTATAGAGGACAGTTGTCCCGGATTGTATATTTAGCTTTCTTACCATATCTAAGATGTGATTACGTGATTGAGGATCAATACCGACGGTTGGCTCATCTAAAATCAATATTTTTGGATTGTGCAGCAAAGCAGCAGCAATATTTATCCTTCGCTTCATTCCTCCAGAGAAGGTTTTTATAATATCCTTCTGCCGATCGCTAAGTCCAACCATATCAAGCACATACTGAATGCGCTCAGCTAGCAATCTTTTTTCCATTTTATAAATTCTTCCAAAAAATTTTAAATTTTCGTAAGCTGAAAGCTCTTCATACAAGGCAATTTCCTGCGGAACCACGCCAAGCACCTTTCTAATTTCGGAAGGATTAGAAATCGTGCTCTTTTTTTGAAACTTTATATCGCCTGAAGTCGGTTTTATAAGCGTTGAAATCATAGAGATCGTTGTTGACTTTCCCGCACCATTCGGTCCGAGCAATCCAACAGATTCCCCTTCATCCAAGTAAAGATTAACTTCATCTACTGCCACCTTGCCTTTGAACGACTTACTTAGCTTGTATGTCTCCAGCATCGGACACCCTCCTGTAACTTGATCATTTTTTACATCATAAATGAAAAAAGACCAAAGCAGATACTCTCTCTGGTCACAAGTTCATGTTTAAGGCATTACTTTAGTCATTTATTTTTAAACGAGATGATGGCTGATCGCATATATAGCGAGCTGGGTCCGATCTCTAAGCTCAAGCTTATTCAAAATTTGCGTCACATAATTTTTGACGGTTCCAACGGAAAGAGCCAATTTGTCGGCTATTTCACGATTATTTAAGCCTTCGCCTATACAAGTCAATATTATGCGCTCTCTTGGGGTTAGTGATGGATCGGGCTCATTTTTTTCGGCTTTCTTTTCTTGCTTCCCAAGCAATACTGGCATAACCTTTGCTGCAATCTGGTCTTCAATTGACAAACCGCCTGCAAAGGCACTTTTAATGGAACGAATCAACGACTCCGTATCTCCATTTTTCAGTAAATAACCGTTAACACCAATCTTTAACGCGTTCATGACATAGTCGTTATCATCAAATGTCGTTAGGATCAGCAGCCTCATATTCGGCCAACGGTCATGAATTATTTTTGCTGCTTCGATTCCATCCATTTCTGGCATTCGAATATCCAGTACTGCTATATCAAAAAATTGCTTCTCGCAAAGCGCAATTGCTTCTTTGCCGTTATTGGCCTCTCCTGTCACACGAATGCCCGGGTCGGTCTCCAGCATGAACCTCAGCCCTTGCCTGATCATCACTTGATCTTCTGCTAACAATATTCTAATCACCAATGCCCCCCCTATCTACTAAACTTATCCACCCTCTAACCACAAATTGGCCGGAAATTCTATATACGTCCAAATCGCCGTTTATTTTTTTTAGCCTTTCCCGCATTGACGTAAGACCAAACCCTTCTTTGAAATCATTGGATTCCATATAAGGATTACTAATTTCAAACCGAAAAACACTGCCCCCAGGCATCTCAAACAGCACTTTGGCTTCTCTGGATTTGCTATGCTTCATAATGTTTGTTAAAGCTTCCTGTACAGAGCGATAAATAGCAAATGATTGCTCACCAGTAAGAGGCGCACTAAAGGCACCGTGATTGACCGTAAAATGAACCCTCAGAAAGCTGTCGCTTTCCATCTTACGGATTAACCGCATAATACCCTGCAGTCCACCCGTCTCATTATGCTTTAACGTTTTTACTGCCCGTCTTGTTTCCTCCAAGCTTTCATGAGCAAGCTTTTTTAACGAAAGTATTTGGGACTGCACTTGTTGCTGATTTTGTTCTGAATTTAACCGAAACATTTCCAGCTGCATCAGAAGTGCTGTTAATTTATGCCCTACCGAATCATGAATTTCACGACCGATTAATATCCGCTCTTCCTGTCTGGCCACTTCTTCCTCGGATGCCTGTTTTCGTTTCAATGCCCTATATTCGGCCAGCAGCGCATCATACCTCGAATTTGCGAAGCGTTCTCCGTCAAGCTTTATTTTATAAGCTGTGGCAGCACTAAACAGCAGCAGCATATAGCAAGCAAAGAATAGCTTGAAGGATAGCGCTGCGTCAGCCTTTATTACCAATACGCCGATCCCTGCTGCAAGCTCGATAGCTATAATGATGCAGAAAAATAGAGATTTAAGACGGTACACCATTTCCCCAACTATTAAAGCCACAATAAGCAGAAAATAGGGAGTTAACATTTCCTGATTTACCGGATAAACCGTAATAACTGCAAAAATTATTTTCACTCCAAATAACACCGCTAATATTTTCTGTTTTTCTTCTAAAAGGGGCAGTAGAAAAAAAACACTAAAATAGCCCGATAAACTAAATAAACGCCAATATTCACTTTCAAAATCAGATAAATACCCATACATAGCAGCCGCCCACATTGCAATATGCAGGGTGATCCCTATGACATAAGACTTCAATTTAAATCCCCCGTAACCTGTCTTCATTCATGAGATAAATGATAAACGTTCAGCATTGGATCATTCAATAGACTAAGCGTAACATATAATTGGCAAGGATAAACGGCAGAATAGGACAAGTGTGCAAAACTTATCTCAACTTTCGAAGCTTAAATTTGTATTGAGCAATGATAAACTTCTAACGGTTGCCACAAACGCTATTCGTGCAAAAATGACAGCTTCAATTTTCTAACGGTTCCTATTACGCTTAATTTCCCAAAATACACTGTTTTGCTCGAGAAATGGCATAATAGCGCTCGTTGCAACCGTTAGAGTAACTTTGGCAGTAAATTTCGTTGTGATTAAAAAAGCCCCAGCACATCAAAGGTGCCGGGGCATGCTTTATCGTTTTCAATAATTATCGCTTAACAACGATTTGTATTCATGAAATGTTTGATCTTCCCTTTCAGCCCTGCAACGATTTCGCTTTCCCTTGAACGCCATGCCTGCTGTCAGCCGATCTGACAAATTGCCACAGCAGCAGAAAACCGAATGCTCCTACTACTGTTGCGGCCAAACAGATCCGGTACAACACAGCGGAGCTCAATTCCTCGAACATCCAGCCGCCAAGAACGCCTGCGGCAATTCCAGATATACCGCCCCACGTCAACCCGTATACGGCCTGCCCGCTGGAACGATATTCGCCAGGCACGAGATGGGAGGTCAACTGTGTACCAATGTAATAGTAACCGCCGAAAGTCACAGAATGCAGCAATTGTACAAATACAACCTGGAGTGCCGAAGCTGCCAAGGACATAAGCAGCCAGCGCAAGGAAAACAGCAAGCAAATAATGATGAGCCATCCCAGCATCGTTTGTGATTTCTTCTTCAAATATTTGTCCAGCAGCAGGAAGACAGGCACTTCCAATATGGCAGTGGCGAAAGCTGACCAGCCAACCAGTGTATCCGAACCGCCAAGATTTCGGATATGTATGCCTAGAAATGTCATATTGATAGAGTTCGGAATGGAGATCAACACCCCGAGAAGCACAAATAATAGAAAGTATTTGTTTTTAAACACCTGCAAATACCCTTTATTTGAAAATTTGCCCTTCAATTCTCTTTCGTTGCCGCTAGGCATTAAGAAGGTAAAAAAGATAGCGAACAGCATCATAACGTCAAATACAATCCAGAGCCTGCTAATACCAAGCCAGCCAATGACGGGGCCGGCAGCGACAGCGATCAGTGCCCAGCCGAGCGACCCCCAAACCCGAAACTCTCCGAATTTATGCTTTGTGCCTTCAATAACATTTAGTATTAAGCTATTGCTCTGCGTAAATAAAGGGGTTTGAAAGGCAAAAAACATTAGCATACAGGTAAAAATGACCGGATATTCCTGCGTCATGAATACAAATTGCATACAAATGAAATTACCGATCAAACAAATAAGCAAAATCACCTTATTATTTCGCAACCGATCTGCCCAATATGCCCAAAATGGATTGGCTAGAAGACCGACAAGCGGTCCTCCGGCGACGAGCAAGCCAATCTGTACAGTGGAAATACCGAGCTCCTTCAAATATAAAGCAAAAAAGGTGCTGTAGATCGCAATCGCGCCATAAACAACGAAATTGAACACTTTCAGCATCCGCAGCATGTTCCGGCTGACAGTAAGGCTGGACACGATCATTTCATCCCCTTCGCTATACATTTACATTCGTCGTAGTGGAATGCTCTATAATTTCTTGTGCGGTCACTTCACGCCCAAGCTGATCGGACAAATATATTCCTTCACTGATGAGCATCGTTTGCAGGGCTATCTCAGCAGTTGGCAGCAGTGGAACACGCCCCTGCAGTGCGGCAATCCAATGATGCTGTGAAGAACTGTATGCATCATAATCCGCCTTCAATCTGCTCCAACGCAAGTCCATGTCATCAAGGTTGATTACACTATCCATATCGATGTCGCACTGTGTCGTATGGAAAGTAAGCGGGCCCGGTACCCCCGGATAAGAAGCAGCAGGAAGACGCAATCCGCCGCGGTTGCCGGCGATGCTGGAGCCTTCGAAGCCGCCCAGATGCATGGACCATGCTTCGATTAAATCAAGCGTTATGCCGCCTTCGAAGCGGACAAGGCCGAGTCCAAGTTCCTCCACATCGAATCCTGATTCAGCCTGTCTTGCTGCATCCATTTCCATCTCCTGATAAATCTTACCTGATACTCTGCTTACTTGGGGAAGATCGAGCAGATACAGCATTTGAGCAATATGATATACGCCCATATCCAACAGAGCGCCACCGGCTGCCGTTTCTTTTCTGTTGAAAAACTTCGTGCCATAACCATCTACGAAAGGACGCCCCCGCCGTCTGAAGCCTGTAGAGCGGGCATGATACAGCTTGCCGAGCTTGCCGCCTTCGATTAAAGCTTTTGCCGCCTTCGTTTCCTTGCGATACAGCGTATTGAGCTGAATATGCAGCATTCGGTTAGAAGCATTGGCTGCATCGAGCATCGACTTTCCGTCATAGTAGGTGCCCGCTATCGGTTTTTCGCAGTAAACATGCTTGCCTGCCTGAAATGCCTCATTCGTAACAGGTGCGTGGAAGTTATTATGCAAACAGACATCGACCGCTTCAATATCGCTTCGTTGCAAAAGCTCACGAAAATCAGTATAGACATCAGGGATGCCGAAACGAGCTGCAGCAGCACGAGCAGCATCCTCATTAATATCACAAACCGCAACGACCTCTGACTCTTTTATTTTAGCATAATTATCCAAATGAGTCTGACCGATCAAGCCGGCGCCGATAACGCCAATTTTTACTTTTTTCATAATCAATTATGCCTCCAGTCGTTTATTGAAGAGTGCCGAGTGTAGATTAGGCAAAAAGCAACGGTGAAAAAGGGCGGTTACTACAAGCAAGGTTCGGCCGCCCATAATTAACCGGCACTCTGTTCCTTAGTTATTTAATGCTTTATGCAGTACTTTCTTCATGGCCGCCAGAGTCCATTCAACCTCCGCATACTGATTGTCTGGCGCATTATGCTCAATTGCCCAGTAGCCGTCGAAGCCAGCATCGAGAAGCACGCGGGCAATTTGTACCGAGCGCTGCTCATTCGCTAATGTATTAGCGCCAAAATGAACATGGCATGCCCATGGTGCAATAATGCTGTCACCTAGCTCAGGATCAACCTTCCAGCGGTCAACGTGATGGAGCACTCCAAAATTAGGGTGGTTAACCGCCTCGGCAATCTGTTTTAAGAAATGCGGGTTGAGCGAAGGGCCCATATGGTTTTCTGGACCGATCATAAACCCATAATCAGCAGCGATCTGACAATATTCCTGATAGCGGGTAACAATATGCTCAAACTGCTCTTCATTCATCTTAAAAAAGTCGCCGTTCGGATCATTCGAATAGGAGCCTCCTGTGTCGATACGCACGGTTTTGGCGCCGAGAATGGCCGCCGCATGCAGATGCTGCAATGCATTCTGATATTGCAGCTCACGCTTGTTCTCGTCCGGATCCCATAATGCCGCCGTATCAATGGCAATATTAACAACCGTCATTTGCTTTTCATCCAGCGCTTCGCGAATTTTCCGCAAATAGGCTTCATCTGCCAGCCTCCATATATCGGTGCTTTTATCTACGAAAAAACCGTTATACAAATCTACTGTGCTAAGATGATAACGATGTTTGACCGACTCCAGGTAGCCGAATACGTCCATCTTTCCAGCAAGAAAAGTATTATTGAAAGAATAACCGCCAATTGAAAGTTTCATAGCTGCAGTACTCCTCTATTATTTATTTTTAGCCCATTCATCGAGCTGCTTTTGCTTTTCAGCAATGACCTTATCAATGCCTGCATCTTTTAGAGCAGCAATGAACTTCGGAAGGTTAACCTCAGGGTCCAGGGTGCCCGTTTCCAGCGCCATGCTGTACTGACGTGTCACATTGCTGATAGCAGCAAGCTCCGTCTTCACTGGAATCGGATTGTAAGTAAAGCCAAGAGCCGCAGATTTTTTCGATTCTCGATTAAATACCTCCATTTCTTTCCACAATTCAGGGATATCTGTTGCCCATGTATACGAAAGCAGCTGATTGCCGAACATCCAGCCTTGACGCAAGTTAAATCCGCTATTAGTAGAGTCTACGCCTGGCGGAAAATCAATTGAGCTCTCGGACACTTTGGCGTAGTGCTTGCCTTCAATGCCCCAGTTGATCAAGTTAACCAAATCAGGATCAGAATTAAGCAGATTGAGGAACATCATCGTACGTGCCGGATCCTTGGAGTTAGTAGGAATTCCCAGCATGATGCTAGTAATATTCGTTGTGCTCGTAATTTGATGCCCAAGACTTACAGACGATAATTTTGTTTCTGTTCTGTTCTCTGTTTGAGCAACGGCGCCAGGTTTTCCTTTGCTAATTGTGGCAAATCCAACATTGGCCTTAATATAATCGACAGCCGTTTCATTGCTGGTAGCAGCATCCTTGTGAATATAGCCAGCCAGGTACCATCTGCGAATTGTTTTAAGCATGTCGGCATATTCGGGCGTTTCATAAAGATTGACGACCTTCAGCTCATCCAGATTAGGCAGGACGCCGATGTAATCGCCCAATATATCCCACTGTGTCTCTAACAGCCGGTTGCCGATCGAGGCAGCTGCGCTTGCCTTGCCCAGTACATTAATATTCGGTTCATTCTCTTTAATGACTTTGAAAATAGCATCCAAATCATCGAGCTTCTTCACATTATCAAGACTTAAATTGTATTTTTCCAATAGATCCGTCCGCATTAGGACAATTGGGTCGGAGGCGAAGTCCCGAATGCTCGGAACAGCGTAAGTTTGGCCGTTTACCTTGGAAGCTGCCAGAACTTCAGGCTGAAAAGCCTTTATAATGTCCTGCCCGTGCTCTTGCAGCAAATCATCAAGCGGGAGAAGCTGTCCTTGGGCAACCTGGCGGGAATAGCTGCTGCCTCCCGTTACAATTAAATCAACCTGCTCCTTGGAGGTCAGCATGAGGATCGATTGTTGATCCCAGGCTGCTGGCTCGATACGCACGAGCTTTACGGTTGCATTAATCTTTTCCTTCGTAATTTTGCTCATTTCTTCAGCTACGAGATCAAGATCCTTTTGCGCAGGCCCATAGAAAACGAGATTAATTTCATAAGGCGGAAGCTCACTAGGCTTTGGACTGCTTCCATCCCCGTCCTTCACACCGGCGCTATTTGTTGGAGTACTATTCACTTCCTTCGAATTACCGCAAGCGGAAAGCAGCAATGCCGCCGTAAGCATAATAGCTAACCAGACGAAGCCGACTTTTCTAATCATGGAATAACCCCCATTAAAATATTGGTCAAGCAAGCAGCAAACGGATTTAACCTTTTACCGCTCCTACTGTTAAACCTTTAGCAAAATACTTCTGGAAGAACGGGTACGTGATAAGGATTGGAATGACCCCGATCGCTGCAATAGCCATCCGCAAGCCTTGACTTGGAATGCCATCCCCTGGATTGAGCTGGTCAGCCGCCTCCAAATTTGTCACTAAATATTGTGCGTTCAGCAAAATAGTATTTAGCAGCACTTGAATGCTGTGCAGTTTGCTGTCTGTAATGTAGATTAAGCCATTAAACCAGTCATTCCAATAATTGATGACTTGAAAAATACCAACCGTGCCCAATACCGGCTTGGAAAGCGGCAGAACGATCTGATAAAAAATGCGGAATTCCCCGGCGCCGTCCATATTAGCGGACTCAATGACTTCAACAGGAATGTTCATTGTGAAAAAAGTGCGGATTAAGATGACGAAAAAGGCACTTACAAGCAGTCCGGGTACAATAAAGGCAATTAAAGTATTTTTGATTTCGAAAATATTGGTATACATCAAATAGGTAGGAACCAGCCCGCCATTAAACAGCATCGTGAAAAAAATGAAGAACGCAATCGCGTTGCGGAACGGCAAATCTCTGCGGGAAATCGGGTATGCCAGCAAGGTCATAATAAGCAGGCTAACCATTGTTCCGACTGCAGTAACAAGAATAGAAATACCGTAAGCATTGACGATCATTTGAGGCTCCTTGAGCAGGTAACGATAACTTTCTATACTGAAATTGCGGGGCAATAAAGAATAGCCATACTGAACAATCGACTGTTCATTCGTCAATGAGGCAGAAATAAGCAGCAGAAAAGGGATCAAACATAGGCCAGCAGCAATAATAAAAACAGTGTGTACAATGATCTGCTCAAGACGGCTTACCTTCATCGTTGCTCACTCCTCCCTAAAACAGTGAATTTTCAGGATTAATCTTTTTAACAGCGTAATTGGATGCGAGAATGATAATAAATCCGACGACCGATTGATAGAGCCCAGCGGCCGATGACATGCCGATATCGCCATTGCGGAGCAAGGAACGATATACATAAGTATCAATTACGTTCGTAGTTGGCATAAGTACGCCGGAATCCAGCGGAACCTGGTAAAATAATCCGAAATCAGAGTAGAAAATACGGCCAACCTGGAGCAGCGTCATAATGATGATAACAGGTGTTATTAAAGGCAATGTAATGGTGAAGATCTGCTGCATTTTACTGGCGCCATCCAGCTTCGCTGCTTCGTAATATTCCTGGTCGATGCCGACTACAGCAGCAAAATATACGATACATAAATAGCCGGCCGAGCTCCACACTTTGACAAAGGTTAAAATATACGGCCAATATTGCCACTCGTTGTACCACATGACCGGATCAATGCCAAGCATGGGCAAAATTGTTTTATTCACGAGCCCTGTCTCCGCGCTTAGCATAGAAAAAACGAGAAAACCGATAATAACAGAAGAAATTAAATACGGCAGTAGAATAACGCTTTGATAAAACCTGGAAAAAAAGCGGCTGCGCAGTTCATTGAGAAGCACAGCCAAAGCTACGGCAACAACCAAGTTGAGAATGATAAAGACGATGTTATACAAAATCGTATTTCTCGTAATGATGTAAGCATCTGCTGTTTTGAACAAATATTCAAAGTTTTTGAAGCCAACCCAGTCGCTGCCGAGAATACCTTTTGCGAAGTTGATATCCTTAAAGGCGATAATCAGCCCAAACATAGGCGCGTAATTGTTAATGAGCAGGTAGATTATGCCGGGTATGAGCATCAAGTACAGCGTTTTATATCTTGTGAGCGTTTTCAACATGAACTTAACCTCCTTTCTATTATTGTGGATTGCTGGCTTCTGAAATTATTGTAGTGGATGGAAAAAAGCAGAACCGCTATTTTTCTGACCTGTTACTGTCATTATTCTGACTTTGTCTGCGATATTGCTTTGGGCTCATTTGTACAGTATTTTTGAATACACGAGCGAAGTATGAAAAGTTGGAATACCCTAAGTAAACGGCAATATCACTAATTGACATGTCTGTATCGGACAGCAACCGTTTGGCCAGCTCCATCTTTTCCTCGAGAATGTATTCAATAACTGATTTGCCGGTTTCTTTCTTAAAAAGCCGCGATAAGTAGTCCGGATGCAGATGGACATGCCTCGCAACATCCTCTCGCGAAATACTGTTATGCACCTGCTCTGCAATAAAGCTGCGCACCGTTTCTAATGTTTGTTCAAGCGGGCCTGCAAGCTTAACAGCTTCATGAAGAAACTGAATGCCATTTGCCGGACCCGTACTACGTTTATTCTGTTTGCTCAGCTTAAGCAAGCCGGCAAATTGATCTGCCAGCTGGTAGACAAACACCGGCTCGCCAACATAACAAGCCAGCTCGCAATTAAAGTATTGCGCGCATGAGTTCATATAGCTTTCTAGAGCTTGCTTGAATGCAGCAGACTGGTTGTAGGAATGCTCCCCGCTGCCTGCCGGAAACAGCAGCACCATTAGACGGTTATCAGCCCCGTACCGGATCAGCCGGCCGTCGTATTGATTGAAAATTAAATAGTCAGCAGCATTTCGGAGCGCATATTCCATAATGATTTCGTCCCGCGATGACAGCGGGCGCAGCCAGCGTTGAACAGCTATGACGACAGGCATAAAGAGATCAGACTCTGTAATTGGAAGCTGATTATTGTGCAAAGCCTCCTGTATTTTCTCCGGGCTGGAGGAGATACGGTAAGCCAGCAAATCTTGCCAGAACTTTTCAATTAATATAGGTTGATGAGTTTCCCATAACTTAGAGTAGTAATGGCTCGTTTCTTTATTGGTCAGCTGCTCTCTTTTATCCGCAACCTTGCAAAGTCCCCGCTGCACCGCGTTTTGCAACTCAAGAAATTTCACAGGCTTTAGCATGTAGTCCAGGCTTCCGAGCTGTACTGCTTTTTTCGCATAGTCAAAGCTAGAATGACACGTCAAAAAAATCGATTCCGTTAACGGATACTGCTCCCGTACCCATGCTAAAAGCTCGATTCCGCTCCCCTGCGGCATTTCAATATCACATATCATCATATCGATCGGATAGGTCTGAAAAATTTCCTTCGCTTGGCCAATATTATAGGCCGTATGAATGCGAACGATATTAAGCTCTTCCCATGCAACACCTGCATACACGGCTTTTACTGCATGAATTTCATCGTCAACGATAAGCAATTGAAACATTGTATCCCTCCTGCGCTTCTTCTATAAGAGGTAATAGCAGCTTAACCTGTGCCCCGCCATCAGGGCGATTGGACAACTGCAGACTGGCTTTTTCTTTATAGATTAATTTCAATCTTTGCTTGGCATTCCAGATGCCAATTTGCTCGTCTCCGTCCGTCATCGTTGGCACATCCTGCTGAAATTGCTGCAGCGCTTCCAGAGAGAAGCCTTTGCCCGTGTCCCAAATAATGATGCTCATCATTGCCCCATGCTCAGAGCTATGTCGGATGTCAACGCCAAGTTTAATCGGTTCGTTCATCGTAATCGCATGCTTAATGATGTTTTCGACAAAGGTTTGTATAAGCAGAGGCGGAATTTGCATACCCGAGAATGCTTCAGGACAGCGGAGTTCATAGGTAAAGCCTTCATGAAATCGTACAGCCTGAATACGCAAATAATTTTCAGTATGTGCCAGCTCGTCCGCAAGGGAGACAAATTTCATATTGCTTTGGAACATGAACCGCAAATACTTCATCATATACTCCGACATCTCCTGAATAAGCTGATAGTTGCGGAACTGTGCCAAATTATAGATCGTATTAAGCGCATTTAAGAAAAAATGCGGATTAATTTGCAGCTGCAAATGCTTGAGCTCAGCTTTTTGTTTAAGCAGCTGCTCTTCATAAACATGGATTTTCAAATCTTTTATTTGTGCAACCATGCCGTTAAACACATCATTCATCAGCTCAAATTCGTAAGAAACAGGTGAGCTATTCACGCGGTGCTCCAGATTGCCATCCCGCACTCTGCGCATAACAGTCACAATCCGATTGATCGGCAGCAATATGACCTGCCTTAGAAACATATAGAAGAAGGGAATGATGACGAGAGAACCGATCAAAACCAAATACCATACGCGCCTTAAATCAGGCAAATGCGCTAAAATATCCCGATATGGCATTAATATAAGGAGCGAGAAATTACCTTGACTGGAAGGCGTGCTAACATGCAAATATTGCTTTTCATCACCTAACGTTGTTAGGCCGTCCATTGGTTCATATTGCTCTGTTACGAGCAGCGACTTGCCGTCGTCACCCATATCCAGCAGGCTGATCGGCACCATTAATTTGGAGGCCAGCACCCAGGCGCCTATGTAGACTTGTCCGAGCTTTTGAATTTTATATAAATAATATTGATCGTCCAGCTTGTAGGTGAACCATTGATCCGCAAGATCAGGATCAGTCTCCACCTTCTCTTGCAGCATACGTATAATACCAGCGCGTGTAGCCTGGAGCTGCGCAACACTCTCCGTAGATGGCTGGTTCGTAATTAAATCCTGATTAATAGAGGAGTATACAAAGAACAAATCGATCGTCCTATAATTGGCAATATCACGTTCGATTTTGTTAAAAAGATAAATTCTGGCCATATTGTACGAATCGCTGTTATCCTCCCGCGGGACGTCGATAAGCAGCAAATCACTCTCAAATGCAACCGTCATTTTTAAATATTTGGATACCTCCTCTAAATTATGGTCAATCTGGTCCATGTACAAAGCGGTTAAATTACGGTTGGAATTAGCGACCTGCTCCTGCACGACCTGCATCGCATAATAATTGTCATACAAAAGCAAGGATTGCAGCGGCACGATAAGCAAAAGCACACCAACGATCAACTTGAAGCGGATTGATTTCTTTGAAAACCCTTTCAAAATATGCAATGTGAAACCTCCTCAATATCGTGATATGACCAACAAAGCTTAGCTTCGGAAAATTCCGAAATCATATAATTTGTATTCTATAACTGAATGATTGACAAGTGAACATCGAAAGAGGGGGACTATTGAACTGTTTTTTATGTATAGCTCGCGTGTTGTGCTAATCCACTTTCAATTGTGTGTTGCCCTGTCGACAATGAATCGACAGCACTCCAGCTGGTCAGTCGTTCCGTTATTACGCCCAAAATCGTAGTTTTGAAGCAGCAAAGTGACAGACGTTCCGGTATTGATCCATAAATCGCAGAAAAAGCCCCATTCGAGGCCGAGTAGCGGAACGTGTGACCGCGAAATTAAAAAAATGGCGGTTTTAAGGCAAATAACGGAACGTGTGTCCATGTCTTCGCAAGCAAGGAATGGTGACAGGGAGCAAGGTTGAGACTGGAGAAGCGTCAGTGTCCACGTACAACAGCGGCCTTCTACCTTAACTTGCACGCAGTGCTATTCCCAGCATTCTAAGCATAACTTGAATAAAAGTCACATAATCAGCTATAATAGAAAAAATATCGACATCATGCCTGTGAAGAGAATCCAACTCGGAGGCGTTTTCGTCAAGGAGAGCGGCAGCTGCTCCCTAAGTTAACCGGGCCCGCCCGTTACCGCGGAACTAAGTGGATTGGACATCTGACAATGTCTAATCAATTTGGGTGGCACCGCGAGAATATAGCGCTCTTCGTCCCAATGTGGGATGAAGAGCGCTTTTTTGCATTTTATTAAAAAGGAGTGCGTTGCCATGTTAGACATCAAATGGATTAGACAGCATCAAGACATCGTTCAAACAGCAGCAGATCAGAAAGGAATCGCGATATCTATCGCACATTTGGTCGACCAGGACGATCTAAGATTGCGTCTGCTGCAAAAAATCGAGCAGCTTCGACAGGAGCGAAATCAGAAAAGCGAAGCTATTCGGGCCTTCATTCAAAACAAAAGCATCGAGCAAGCCGAGCAGCACAAGCAGCTTGTAAAGGAAATCAATCAAAAACTGGGCAGCTTGGAAGAGGAGCACAGGCAGGTGGAGCAGCAATGCCAACAGCTGCTGCTATACGTCCCTAATATTATCTCGCCAGATACACCGCAAGGTTTATCTGACAAAGATAATGTCGAGATCAAACGGCAAGGCATGCCGACAAGCTTCGCCTTTGAACCTAAGGACCATGTTACACTGGGAGAGCTGCATCGCATGATCGATATCCCGCGCGGGGTAAAAACGGCAGGCAGCCGTAATTATTATCTTACGGGCAAGGGCGTTGCCCTGCATCGGGCTGTACAGCAGCTTGCTCTAGATTGGCTAGCAGACAAAGGCTTTACACTTCTTGAGGTTCCTTTAATGGTACGTACGGAGGCACTGTATAATACAGGCTATTTTCCGCTCGGCCAAGAGCAAGCCTATAAAATCGAAGACGAGGACAAGTGGCTTGTCGGCACATCAGAGGTTCCGCTGGTGTCGTATTATGATAATGAAATCGTAGATGTATCGGAGCCTGTTAAGCTAGCGGCGGTATCCCCTTGCTTCCGCAACGAAGTAGGCTCGGCAGGGAAAGACGTTCATGGCTTATACCGTGTGCATCAGTTTTCTAAGGTCGAGCAAGTCATTATTTGCGAGAACAGTGTGGATGTGTCGGAGCAAATGTTTCATCATATAACGAGTAATGCAGAAGAAATCCTTGAGCTGCTTGAGCTTCCATACCGTATAATGGCAGTTTGCACCGGCGACTTATCACAGAAAAATTATAAGCAATGGGACATTGAAACGTGGATGCCTAGCCGGCAAGCGTATGGGGAAACTCATTCGTCGTCTATTTTGCTGGATTTTCAGGCTCGCCGTTCGAACATTAAATACCGGGATGCAGATGGCAAAACACAGCTTTGCCATACTCTTAATAATACAGCAATCGCTTCACCGCGCATTTTAATCCCGCTATTAGAAAATCATCAGGAGGAGGATGGGTCAATACGGTTACCAAAAGCTTTGCAGAAGTATATGAATGGATTGGAGCGGCTGGAGATTTAAGGCGATAGATACTTTGAAAGGGAGAACGGAGAGCAAGAATGGGAATGGAGAAGCGGCAGCGTCCGCCTTTGTAGGCCGATTTTATCCTTTACAGGGGTTATTTATCAAAAAAATTGGACTACAACAGCGGTCGGAATCCCAATCTTGATCGTAGTGGACCCCTTTCAATTGCTTGTTGCTCTATCTACAATTAATCGACAGTCTCCGTATGTCCATGAAACTTCGAAAACGGAACGAGTGTCCACCAATCGAAAAAGTGCAAAGAGGCCGAGTTTTGAATTCGACCTCTTTTTGCAAGCATTTTATTTAATTCGTCCAAACCCGCAATTCGTTGAGTGCAATATTACCCCATTGTCGGTTTCCATTATTGACCTTTAATCTAATTTTGTCTCAGGTAATTGGGCTTAAGGAAATATCTAAATTTCAACGAATTCGCCCGGCTTTAATTCGTGCCCTTGCTGTTGCTGTGCCTCCAGCTGCTTAATAAACTGCTCGCCATCCTGGCGGATCGGCGGGAATGTGTTAAAGTGAATAGGAATAATATGCTTGGCGCCCGTCCATTTCGCAGCAAGCAATGCTTCCTTAGGTCCCATTGTAAAATGGTCTCCTATTGGCACCGCGGCAATATCAATTTTGTTCATCTGGCCAATTAATTGAATGTCGGAAAATAGCGCCGTATCACCCATATGATATAAAGCACGGTCACCCATAGTAAGTATTACCCCTTGCGGCTGACCCGCGTAGTATGCCACCCCATCCACTTCGAAAGAAGAGCTATGAAATGCCTGCGTAAATTTTACGGATATGCCGTCTTCGATACGATAGGTGCCTCCTGTGTTCATCCCAACCGTATCAGCTCCAGTTGCGCTTAAAAACCCCGCTAGTTCTACTACCGCCACGATTGGGCATTGGTTAGCGAGCGCAACCGCTGCTGCATCGCCGGAATGATCACTATGCCCATGGGTTAGAACGACAGCATCAACCTTCAGCTCCTCGGGCTTCATTACAGCTACTGGATTGCCGCTCAGAAAAGGGTCAATCACGATTCGTTTGCCTGCCCCTTCTACCAATAAGCCGGCATGTCCCAAAAAAGTAATTTTCACTAAATTTCATCTCCCTCGCACATTATATTCTGCTAACCAGTATGACTGAGACTATCCGATTCATTGTCCTTTTTTGTTGCTCGCCAATGGCTGCACAAAATGAATCCATCTATTCTACATTTAACGGTATTCTATACTCTGACTTCAATTCGACAATATGTTCTCCCTGATTGTAAACCCAGCAAAAGTGAAACGCATTGCCTTCATAGCTGGTCCGCTTGCGTATGTCTGGTAAAATCGTCGCTTCCAAATTGTTGCGAATAATGATTTCCAGTTCCTGCAGTCGCAGCAGTGCTGCGTTTGCCGCTGCTTCCGCTTCCTCGGCAGACATGGTCAGCTGAAAATATCGAAGTGCCAGCTCTTTTTCCGAATGCTCTCCTTCAAGTGACTCACCAGCGCTTTGAACAATCTCCTTGACCGTTCTGATCCAATCGCCTGTTAAGTCCATTGTTATGTCATACATTGTAAACCCCTCCAGTAAAATATTCACCTGCTGTCCTGCTACAATAGACGACCTTTCTATATGTATATATATAATAACATAAATGTTGGAAATCCCCATGCGTTGAGCTGTTAATCTTCATCAGTGCTGCATGACTCACAATTAATACGTTCTCGGCCGCCCCCATAAATAAAGGGACACCCAATAAGTGTCCCTTCCTTATTGCTTACCATTCACCCTCCATGAACCGAATGAGGTAAAGTTCGGGCTTTTCGAGAAACTCTTCAAAGCTGCATAAATCTGCATACGTCTCATGCTCCATATCGTAACAGCCTATGAGACCTTTTTTCTTCGGATTCCATACGAGCTGCAGATGGGGGTAGTTGTCGATATTGGCTGAAATGCGCAGCAGCTTTTGCTTGCCTGTCTTCATCTCTATCGTATCCATGAATGTAAAAAAATCGATATATCCGAGTTCATACTCATTTTTCGCCAGCTCAAGCCGTAGCTTGTCGCTGTTCAGAAAAGAGACCAGCTCATCCGTTAACTTATATTTTTTAAGCTCATGCTTCTTGTTCTCGAGTTGATGAAACTCTGCCGGCTCCAATGCTTTCAAAAAATCAGCCAGCGCTTTATCTTTATTGCTGACCGCAATCGTATATGGCCGCTCCCCGTCCTTTTCTGCTAAAGTAACGTCCGCACCGCGTTCAACTAGAAATTTTACCATGGATAAATTGCCTATTCTCGCGGCCACTGTTAGCGGAGTCGCCTGATAAGGATAAACCATATCGGCCTTGTTATAATTAATATCTACTCCTTGATCGAGCAAATAAGTAATCGTCTTAAAATCATAATCGGATACCGCTTGACGCAGCACTTCTCCGCCATACTGCTTAATATCCAATCCGAGCTCATGAATAAGCGGAATATTGTTTTTATGGCCATAGTAGGCCTGGGAATAAGCGCCTGACCCTACTTGATTGAGCAGATCCAGTCTGGCGCCCTGCGCTGCAACGTATCGAACGATATCTTCCTTGCAATAACGAACCGCCCGCAAAAAGGCCGGATTATGTTTGACATTTAAATTAACGCCATGCTCGATCAGCAGCTTTATTACACTCAGCTTCTGCGATATTAGCGCTAGGTCCAAAGGGCTTATTGCAGTATGCTTGCTAAGCACGATGCTCTGTTCCATATCCCAGCCGTCTGCAATTGCAGCCTGCAATGCCGGTATATTTCCTTTGGAAATATGCATCGCAATCTCAGGCAGCTCCTCGAACTTCCCAACATCTTTCAAACTGATCATCTTTACCCGCTCCCACTCAATGTCTTATAAAAAGTATAGGAAACGGACTGGTAAAAAACAACAAGTCCAAGGGCCTATGCCAGGTGACAATCCAGAAAATCCCATAGGTCCAATTGATTATAGAACACGCTGTGAAACAAAAGACTCAGTACACAAACTGCCAATTGTGGTAAACTACTGAGCAGAATAATGTGCTGCAGGCTCCGGCCCAAGAGGACGAGCGTACATATGCTATCATGCTGGACGAAATTTATCGTCAGGTTTATAGATGCGAACAAGATGAAGCCGTTTATTATGAGCCTTGTTCCAATACGCAAAGCCATCTCTTCTTGCGGTTGCTGCCAAATCAGGGTTTGCCTGATTTGCCGGAACTGGCCGCATGGTTCCGAGCGGCTTTTCCGCCTGATCTGATTGTTGAAAATGAATATACTTGCCGTTTGTTCTATCAACGGCTGGGCGGCTATATTAGATTTAATTACGCCTACAAGCAAGAAGTGGCCATCATGTATGAGCAGGCTGCGCAACAGGAGTTTGCCGATATGAAGCAATGGCTGCTATCCCAAGGATGTGAATACTGGAGCACTTAAATTGGCAGCTTATTAGTAGAAAGCAAGACAAAGAACCATGGCTAAATGCATGGTTCTTTTTTATGTCCATCATTCTGGTCCGCCTACCAATCTATTTATAGGAACCATCTCGTCTTATTACGCATATAGTAACTCGACAGAATTGATGAAACCTAGTTACTAGCCGTATAAAGGAATGAGGATTTCTATGAAATTTAGCTTTTTAAGCCCCGTCTATAATAGTCAGCAATGGCTCAAAACGATGTTGGATAGCATTCCTAAAGAATATGCCTATGAAATTATCGTTTGTGACGACGGCTCTTCGGATCAAACCTTAAATATTTTACGAGAATATCAAAAAACCTGCCCTCAATTAAAAATCTTGTTAAACGAACAAAATAAGGGCGCAAGCTACTCCTATAACCGGTGTATCGAAGAGGCAACCGGCGATTATGTAGGTATTATTGATAGCGATGATATGTATTTGCCTACTATTCGGGATGTGCTGGCAAAGATTGACGGCCGATATGACATTTATTACTACAATATGCTTACAAAATTGGGTCTGCAATTCGTAATCAACGAATCCAATCGTTACGGCTGGTGCGGTCAATTTAAAATTATTCGGCGAAGCTTTATTGGCGATGCAAAGTTCACGATTAGAAATGATATGGCTGGAGACTGCGATTTTAATAGAGTCCTGCTGGATAAAAGTCCATCTCGTTATTATACGGGTATATTTGCCTATTGGTATAACTACCCTCGTGAAAATTCCGAATATGATTTGTATCAAAGAGGTCTAAAGTAAGGCATTATTTTGTCACAACGCTTTCATGTCGCACGCTAAGGAAAGGTGTCGAGATTTTTATGTTTAAAGATAAAATACTACTCATTACAGGCGGTACGGGATCATTCGGCAATGTAGTATTAGAGCGGTTCTTGCATACGGATATTAAGGAAATCAGAATATTTTCCAGGGACGAGAAGAAGCAGGACGACATGCGTATTTTATACCAAAATAATAAAATCAAGTTTTTCATCGGGGATGTGCGTGATATCAGCAGCTTAAATACGGCAATGTATGGGGTCGATTATGTTTTCCATGCCGCCGCTCTTAAACAAGTCCCCTCTTGCGAGTTTTTCCCTTTAGAAGCTGTAAAAACGAATGTGCTTGGTACAGACAACGTATTAACCGCCGCCATTCAGGCAGGTGTAAAAAAAGTCATTTGCCTCTCTACAGACAAGGCCGCATACCCCGTCAACGCCATGGGAATTTCCAAAGCTATGATGGAAAAAACTTTTATTGCAAAATCTAGAACCGTTTCTCCTGACAAAACGCTTATTTGTGGAACACGGTACGGTAATGTCATGGCCTCACGCGGCTCCGTCATACCGTTATTTATTGAGCAAATTAAAGCGGGTAAACCATTAACGATCACAGATCCGAGTATGACCCGTTTTATTATGAGCCTGGAAGAAGCAGTCGAATTAGTACTGTATGCTTTTCAGCATGCAGAAAATGGAGATATTATGGTTCAAAAATCTCCCTCTTCCTATATTGGCGATTTAGCTCAAGCATTAAAAGAACTGTTTGGTGCAAGCAATAAAATTGAAGTGATTGGAACACGTCATGGCGAAAAAGTGTACGAGGTGCTTTTAACGAAGGAAGAAGCTGCGAAAGCGATTGATATGGGCAATTTCTATAGGGTTCCATCTGACAATCGTGATTTGAATTATGGAAAGTACCTGGAGAACGGATCTCACAAAATTACGCTAACGGATGAATACAATTCTAATAATACAAAAATTCTTTCCGTCAAAGAAATAAAGAAAAAACTGATCCAGCTTGCCTATATTCAAGAAGAACTGCGGAAATGGAAAGGATGAGCCGGTTGAAATTTTTAGTTCTTGGAGCGACAGGTATGGCAGGTCACACGATCTCCTTGTATTTGCATGAAAGAGGTCATGATGTCACGACCTATTCAAGAGCATCATTCCCTTTTTGCGCCAATATTAATGGAGACCTACAGGATCGCACTTTCCTGACATCCATTTTCTCCAATGGCCGCTATGATGCTATTATCAACTGTATCGGTGTATTAAACGAAGCATGTGACATAAACCCCTCAAACGCTGTATACCTGAATAGCTATTTCCCCCATCTAATCGTTGAACTATTAAAAAACACCCCAACTAAACTATTTCATATGAGCACCGATTGTGTTTTCTCCGGGAAATCAGCACCTTATAACGAAAACAGCCTGCATGACGGCGAAACCTTTTATGACCGTTCCAAAGCTTTAGGCGAAATAAATAACGGCCAGCAGCTCACATTCAGAAATTCTATTATCGGTCCAGATATGAAAAAAGATGGAATCGGATTATTTAACTGGTTTATGAAGCAAAAAGAATCAATATATGGATATACCCATGCTATTTGGACTGGGGTCACTACACTAACTTTGGCCAAGGCTATGGAAAGAGCCGCTGCGGAACAACTAACGGGATTGTATAATCTTGTTAACAATACAAGCATAAGCAAATACGATTTGTTACAGCTTTTTAATCAGCATTTTAAAGCAAACAGCATAAATATCCTTCCTTCTGACACCGTCAATCTGGATAAAACCTTACGAAACAATCGGACTGATTTTTCGTTCCAGGTTCCGAGCTATGATCAGATGATCTTCGAAATGAAACAATGGGTTGAATCGCATAGACATTTATACCCCCATTATATGATCAAGAGCTAGTTTCGGATTCCGCAACCTTTTTTACCCTTTCCAAAAAAGAAACGACAACCTTCTCCGTTGCGAATACCATAAGCAGCTTTAAAAACCACTTTAAGGGCTTAGTGGCAGCTGTATACCGAAGCAATGTCTTTTGGTCCTCTAATTTACGCAGCTCATATAAAGCCGTAATCTCAAAGCTGTTCGCCAACGTAAATCCAATTTTCACTTTCTTATTATCCGGTTGATTGGAATAATCCAGCGTATGGACATCGTACTCCTCGATGCGCTTGCCTTCCTGATACTTTTGCCGGTAAATGCTGCCAACGCCTTCTTTCGTAATTTTAATTGGTTTATTTTCAACTACCTGAGGCATAATTTTTTGCATCTGCTCTAATGAACCATCCAGATACGACCATACATGCTCAATCGGACTATGTATTTCAATTTCGCTTGTCCACTGCTTCATTACAACAGCCTCCTTTTTAATGAATGTCCTATTTATCCATTCTAACTGATAGTTGATTAAATGTAGATCAAATATTTCGTATTGTTTCCTTTGGAAAGGCGCGTTTACCGATGAATGATAAGAACAAGTTTATAAAAAAACTTATACATTCCTATAATTTAAAATAACCTCCTTACGTTTGGTTAAACGCAAGGAGGTTATAATGTTTTTACCGATTATCTGGACTTTCTTGTATTTCTTGCATTTGCTGCTTCAACCGCTCAAGCTGCTCTTTATTTTGCTCGACAATGTCCATATGTTCTTGATGCTGCTCTGCATTATACAGCGCGTTTTCTGCATGGGAAATGGAATCGTAAGCTTGCTCCACCACCTGCTCCGCCGGGTGTGACATCGCTTGCTTCACTGCATTGTTTGCCTTTTGGACAGAATTGCTTAACAAGGTGCTGGGATGATCCTGCTTCCAACTTATATCTGAGTGTTTTGCCAAGGTGATTGTTCCTCCCTGTCGATGGAATGATGTCGTCCACACCATAGTTTTGCAAAATACCCAGAAAAGTATGCACTCCCTTTGTGGTGTTACAGATCAATTTGCTTGCGAAAATCTGTTGGGGAGATGCCCATATATTTTTTAAACGTAATTGTAAATGATGAAAGTGTAGAATATCCGGTTTTTTCTGCAATTTCTGTAATGGAGTCATTCGTGTCTTTCAAAAGCTCCCTGGCATGCGTCAATCTTACTTTATTTAAATACTCGACATAATTAACACCGAAGCTTTTCTTAAAAAAATAAGAGAAATATTTGGGTGAGGTCTCCATGACTTCAGCAATATGATCCAAATATAAATCCTTCATATAGTTCAGCTCGATATACTGAGCAATATATACCGGGTTCAGCTTATTTTTAGGCTCTGTTTTGCTTAAACGCGATAAATGCTGTGCTACCTTTACTAATGCATTCTCAATCGCAGCACCGTTCGAGCGACTATCCAATTGCTGCAGGAACTCATGCTCAAGTTCATACAGTTGCTGTGGAGCATTCCCAAGTCCGCCAGCTATATTAATTAAATAGAAAAATATTGTTTTTGCAATATGCTCAAGCTGATAGTAATGGACATTACGCGCAATATTTTCTTGCATAGTTTGCTTTATAATGGCAATGCCCTCATCCGCTTTTCCTGTCAAAATGTAATTCGACAGCTTCTCGAGCCTCTCAAAAGGCAAGTATGCGTTCCAAACCAGGCGAACAGATTCGGCATCCAATAAAATATCGCCTTCATTCACCTGACGATGCAAGCTGGCATTATTAACTTCTGCATAAGCATGCTGGCAATTCTCAAGCTCAGATATATAAACTTTGCTGACGCATCCCCTGCAGCTATAACCATTTAATTCATGCTTGCCAAGACCTGCAAGCGATTGGCGTGCTCTCCTTAGCCATACATCCTTATCCTCCGGCGCTTTCATTCCAATCAATGCAATATAAGCAGTGTGATCATAAATTACCGTACCTGACAACTGCAGCTGGCTCATTCCTTCCTGCAATACAGACGCAAGCTCCTCAACTGTTTTGACGGATACAGTTCCTTCGTCAGACACATCAAGCTCAAATTTAACCATGACAAAATACTTTTCACTAAAGAAGCGAGTATAATATTTCTGCAGTTGAAAATCATGCTCTTCATGATGTAGTTGTCCGTGCAGCACTCGTAAAAATATATACCTGAACTGTTCTGCATCATAGCTGGAAATTTGCTTGCGGTAAGTATCGTTTTCTGATTGCAGCTTTACAATACCGCTATGAATTTTCCGAAAATCATCCCCCTTGCTGTTCCCCCCGCCCAACTGCCGGATAATTTTCCTGACAGGTCTATGCATGTACAAGCTTGTGCTTACAGCCACCACAATAGCACTGACACATGCCAGCAGCATAATCATATAGTTGGCTTTCTCGACGGTACCCAGATTCTGAAATCGATAAGGAACCTTCTCAATATAGGTGTAATCGTTGTAATCCGAATAATAGAAGTTATACTCAAAATTTTCTTTGGTCAAAGACGTATCCGCATTAGCTGAAAGCGTCGCTTCATTCAATATATCAACAATATCCAGCTGTTTGCCAGTGCTGTATACTATATTCCGGTCTTGATCAAGCATTGTCAAAGTCGCACCCGGTATCATCGGCTGCTGGTTTACATGCTTCATAAGAGCATCGCTATTGATCATAATAATAATTTGCTTGCTGGAGGCGCTCATTTTGTTGCCAGCCACAGCCATAATCAAGTTTTCCGTTCTCGTTTGCCGATTAGTTTCACTATAGATCGTGTACTCTTCTGCAGAGAAAAGCTTAAACGGATGCTGCGCTTTAGCATATGCTCTCCAATAATCGGCATTATAGGAGGCATGATTATATTTTGTGTTAAACAGCAAATCAAAGCTGCTGGTTCCTTTGGAGGTTACTGCCAGATTGGAGGAATCGAAGAAAACTACAACCTCTTCAATATAATCGACAGTAGAAATCAATGTCTCCAAATTTTGCACCAGTTCTTGAACTTTAAGCATCTGAACATGGTTATCTGCAGTGAGCGCCAAGCTGTCATAGGGCGGCAATCGATGTATGGTATAAATAATATTGTTTATGGTTCGAAAACTATTGTCCAATGACTGTACGATTGACTGCACAACTAGACCGTTATTTTCTGACACCTTTTCATAAATGCCGGATATTAAATTGCGATAAATAAACAAGGTGGATACAAACATAATGACGAAAACCAACAGCCCCGAGATGAACACCTGCAGCATGCCTAGATTTGTAAACAATCGTCTCACCAACAGTCAGCTTCCTCTCATTATGAATGTATCCCCTAAGCGTAAATATGAATTATCCCTTCTCAGAGCCGAGCATGACACCCTTGGCAAAATATTTTTGTGCAAACGGATAAATCAGCAGCACAGGGATCATAGATAGTACGATTGTTGCATTCTTCATAGCTTGCGGCGCCAGCGCTGAAGCGTCAACCAGATTGGAATCGCTTCCGTCTCTAAAAATAAGCATATCTCTCAGCACGACCTGCAGCGGGTACAGCGTCTGGTCATGCAAATAGATCATCGGCAGAAAGAAGCTGTTCCAATGCCCGATAAAATAAAACAGACCGATGGAGGCAATAGCCGGCTTGGACAACGGAATCATAATATTAAATAATATACGAAGCTCCGATGCACCGTCCATGAGTGCCGCTTCCCGCAATTGCTCAGACATATTCTCATAAAACGTTTTTAAAATAAGCAATTCGAATGTCCAGATTGCGTTCGGCAAAACAAGCGCCCATACAGAGTCCAGCAAGCCTAATCTTTCAACAATTAAATAGTTCGGTATAATACCGGGCTGCAGGAACATCGTAATGACAATTGCGAACATAAAATACTTTCGTCCAAAAAAGTCAGGCCTGGAAAGCGGGTACGCGGCAATTGATGTCATGGCCAAATTAATAAACGTGCCAAGCGAAGTATAGAATATAGTGTTTAAATACGCCCTTGGAATTTTATTATCCATCAAAACTTTCTGATATGCATCAAAATTAATTCCTTCCGGCCATAAAAATATATTTCCCTGTATCACACTGGCTGTATCGCTTATCGATATAGATGTAATATAAACAATCGGATAAACCGTAACAATCCCTACACAAAGCAGCAACAGTGTATTGAACACTGTAAAAACATTAATTTGGCGTTGTCCTACCACAATCCTCTGCCCCCTATTCTCTTGCTGACAAAATGTGCGAGCAACAGCATCGTCATTGCGATCACTGCTTCGAACATGCCGACTGCAGCTCCATAGCTGTAATTGGATTCCAGCAAGCCTTTTCTATATACAAAGGTGGAGAATACATCTGCAACATCATAGGTCATAGAGTTATAGAGCAAAAGCACTTTTTCATAGCCGATGCGAATCATTGAACCTGTTTTTAATATAAACATAATGAGTATAGCTGGCAAAATGCCAGGTATCGTAATATGCCGCATCATATGAAAGCGATTTGCTCCGTCTATCCTTGCAGCTTCATATAATGTAGGGTTCACTCCCGCGATAGCAGCCAAATATATAATCGCCTCATAGCCTGTATTCGTCCATATTTCAGACAGCACATAGATTGGACGGAACCAGCTCGAATCAACAAGAAAATATTTGCTCTCAAAGCCAAACAGCATCATAATTTTATTTACCAAGCCTTGTGATGGCGAAAGAAAGTCAATAATCATACTGCTTATAATAACAACCGACAAAAATGTCGGCAGGTAGCTTGCCGTTTGCACCGCTTTCTTAAATTTTTCCACCCTCACTTCATTCAGCAATACAGCTAACAAAATCGGAAAAGGAAAGCTGAATACTAATGTGGATACGCCTAGCAGTAACGTGTTTCGAAACAATTGCAGAAACTCCCGGCTTTCAAAAAACTTAATAAAATGCTTTAGCCCAACCCAGTCGCTTCTAAGTATTCCTTCAAAAACGTTGTAATCTTTAAAAGCAATAATCAGTCCGTATAAAGGGCCATAGCGGAAAATAATATAGAATGCCAGACAGGGTAAAAATATAAGCAGCAGCTGCTTATCCCGTGCGGCATGTTTAAATGCATTGCGCAATCTTGCCACAGCACCTTCCTCCTTTGCCAAGCAGCGCCCGATTCACCCGTAATCGGGCGCCTTTACTTGATGCCCGTTTTTATTTATTTCGCAGCTGCATCATAACGCTGTTGCGCTTGATTATAAGTCGCTTCCAGGCTGGAAGAACCGAGCTTCTCGGCGTATTGCAGCCAATCCTCCCAATTTTTCTCGCCATAAGCTGGATTTAGCACATAGTTGGAATTGAACTCTTCAGCTGCTTTTTGCAAGCCCTGCTGCAATTCCAATATTTCTGCTGTTTCTTCATCTGTAAAGTTTAATATGGGATCAAGCGGCTCAAAGGATTTGGCAGAGAGCATCATATCCTGTGCCTCTTGTTCTTTCTCTGTAAAATTGTAGTAGACACTTCTGCGGTCAGGACGCAGTGTGGCTCCTTCCAGCCATAAACCATATTTGTTGTCAAGCACACTAATATCGACCAGTGGTACATCCTTCAACTCTGGATAAACAGGCTTATTATCAACCATTGTAAAAGTCTCGCCTTCAATGCCCATTGACATTAAAGTTCCTCCAGATGGGCTGGACAAATAATCAAGCAGCTTCAAAGCCACTTCTTTGTTAGCGTTATTAGCAACTGCAATATTCAGCTCGTTGTTAATTGGAAACAAGGTTCGAATATTTCCTGTTGGACCAACCGGATTGCCGTATCGCAAATCATAGGAAGGATTTTTACTGCTGATTTGGTTGTAGAACAAATCGAGCCTTCCGATCCAATCAAAAGTGACAAATGCTTTATCTGTTGTCATTTTCGATGTCCAGGAGTCTGATGTATCAGTCAAAAATTCCGGATCGAGCAAGCCTTCATTAAGCAATTTCTTTAAGAAATCAAGCATATCTTTGTTTTGCTGCTGCATCGGAGCAAACTTCCAAACCTTATTAGCCTCGTCATAATACATGGGATAGCTCTCCCCGCCAATTCCCCAGCCATATGCATAATCTTTAAACAAATTGGCTGCTGTCTTGGAAGCTAACGGATAGCTTTGCGGGTAATGCTCCTTTAAAGCCTTTAACGCTTGATAAAATTCCTCTGTATTCGTCCATAGCGGAATGCCATGCTTGTCAAATATGTCTTTGCGGTATAAGAAACCGTGGTTAACATCACGATTCATGTTATATATAGGCCAAGTATACAGTTTTCCGTGCTCATCTCCATACGATTGAATAACCCAGCTGTTTTCTTCAAGATATAGCTTGGAGAAATTAGGAAGCTGGTCAGCATAATCATTAAGGGCAACTACTGCATTTTGCTTGCCAAGCTTTTTCACTTCCGCCAGGGTTAAGCCATGAAAAACATCGGGCAATTTGCCTGACCCAAGCGTTACGCGCAATTTTTCCTGAAATGTGGCTTTGGAGTAAGTTTGAAACTCTACTTTAATCCCGGTACGCTTTTCAATCTCCTTTACAATCAGTTTGTCTTGTACCGGATTTTCACTCACTAGCATCCATGTAATCGTTGTCGGTTTATCAACTAGTGGAAGCGTCAATCCACCTGTATCACCGTAATCAGCTGCAACCTCTGTTGTTGGTGATACGGTTTCATTCCCCCCGGATTGATTTGTGTTTGTTGCTGCCGGTTTCGGATCATTTCCTCCACAAGCGGTCAATAAGATCATCATGGCTGTAACAAGAATAAAAGAAATCTTTTTCATGAAGTGCTTCCTCCCATTTTGATTGTCATTTTTAAATTTGTTATGTGACACATTTCATATATTAAGTAAGCGCTTTAATTCCGTAAATAAGAGGAATTCGTGAGCAGCAATATCCCGGCTCCTCTTTCTAAATAATCCCCAAAACCTTGATGTATCAAGGGTTTGGGGCGGGTGGAAATAATATAACAATAGAAATACTAAAACATCAGATGCTCGATTGGCCAGGCTTGAAGCTCTTACTCTGATACATACGAGACTTTGGTTAAAAAGCGTTTCAACATAACAACCATCTCTGCTCTTGTAAGTACTCCTTTCGGATCAAGCCGATTGCCCGGTTTACCTTGTACTATTTGATCTTGCAAGGCAGCAGCCAGATAAGGAGCGGACCAACTGAGCGACTCCGTATCAGTGAAAGGAGCCAGCACCTTTATTTGCGACTCAGACAACGAAAACTCGAACGCAGCCTCTGAATTTGAAGCCACTAAAATCTTGCTCTTCCCTTCCAGCAGTTCTATTAAATCATCAGCCTTTATATCGACATACGTTCCTTTAAAACTTACTTTAATCTGGTCATTGTCTTGTTGGACTGGATTTTCTGGTGAGGTTGAGCCTCCTTCATTCCCGTTGTTTCCATTATTTCCGTTATTGCCGCCATTGTTCCCATTTCCATTACCCGCTTCTTCTGCGATCACCGTTAAGCGGAACAGCTTCTTTTGCTCAAGGCCGTTTAATTCAAAGGTCGCTCTTATATCCACAGTGACATTACCGGCATTTGGTGCAGGTCTAACGACTACTCCACTATTGCTGATATACTCGGGATGATCGGACTCCCAACTAATAATGGACCCATTCACACCATTTGCCGCAAAAACAACATTTTGCGTTACTCGACCGGCATGATCGCCGCCGCTATAGCCAATTACATTCGCTTCTGCATCCGCATGAAGCTTGGCAGCAGCAAGCCCGCTATCCAGCATTGCGTTGCTATCCATATAGGAGTATCTTACAAGACCTGTAAAATCAGAGAAATAAATATTGCCTACATCATCTTTTTCGATAAAGTTTTCCTGCATTTATTTTTGCTTTGGCACTAGCTGTATACTCTTTCTTTTTCTCAGCACGCACAGCAGAGCTTTGAATAACAATGGCCTCCGTGCCTGGTGAGTTCACTTCAAGTCCTGGGCCATTATAGCCCTGGTTCGTCACCGATACCCGTTCAGAATCACCCGTAAGTTGTTCCCAGCCGTTTATTCCGTCACTAAACCCGGAATTTTGCAAGCTGGTTCCGACGGATACTTGCACAACCGCTTTCTTCATCACTTTTAACGAGAAAGCACGTTCCATCGACCGCCCTCCTCGTGTGATACGTGCGGTCAAGGTAACATCCGTATCGGCTTCAGGACGGTTAATAACGCCAGTTCTCGAAAGAATATGTTCATGGCTGGAACTCCACGCAATCAAAGTGTCATGGGCGCCCACTACCGGCAGCCCCAATGGTCCGGATACACCTGCAGCCGAGTCCCCGCCTATATAACGAATAGAAAGAGAGCCTGCATCCGCGCCCACTGCATCGTTATCACTTATTACTGTATTATCCGCTTGTGTGCTTGCCTCAAGTTGTACATCGTCTATCCACACCTGTCCCGTATAAATAGTGGTCGTCCCGACGCCCAAGCTTACAAAACGGGTTCCAGCAGGAGCGGTAGCTGTTATGGTCACCGGTGTCCAATTGTTTCCGGTACTGTTGCTGTAAGGGCCTGTAGCCGATTTCGTTTCAATCAGATTGTTTCCACTGTCATAGAAGTACAGATAAAAATAAGCGTAACTCTTTCCTCTTCCCAATTGATAGAATTGCGCTGAGGCCGAATAGGTTATATCGGGCGCAGCCAATTCCTTCACACCTTCCAACGTATAAGCCTGTGCAGCGCCCGAATCAGCAATGAGCAAACTTTTCTGTCCGGCATATGCACGATTCGATACCGCATCGATAGTTGATTGCGTGCCTGCAATCATCGTCCAACCTGCCAACCCGTCCTCAAAACCTGCGTTTACAAGCGGCAGATTAACATGAGTTGTCGTCATTCCTGTTGCTCTGACTATTAAAGTAAACGTACGTGTAACCGTTTGACCGTTGGCTGAAACTGCAGCTGTCAGCGTAATCTCCGCATCGCCTTCTTCCATACTAGGTCGACTGACAGAACCGCTCGCCGCAATAACTTGTTCATTATCCGATGACCATGAAATGGTTGAATACCGGCCGCTTGTTGGTAACGTTAAATCCGCTGTAACAGATGCCGCCGAATCCCCTTCAGCAAATCCAATTTCAATCGCTTCCTTATCGAGTTCCAGTATTTCTGTATCCTTATAACAGGAAAGTTCAATATCATCGAAATAACTTATTCCGACATTGCTCGTATTCGAACTCAGCACGACGGATACAAATTTGGCGCCTGCCGGTGCAATATCGGAAATCTGCATCGTATGCCAGCTGTTTAGAACTTTGGAAGAAATCGCATTTTGATAGAGCACACTGTCATCTTCCGCATAAAAACGCAAATAAATCGTAAAATTGCCTTGTTCAATAAAAGCTTTGGAGGAAGCCGTATAATATAACCCTTCTCCTGCCTCAAGCCGTTCACTTTCTACTCCCAAGGCTCCTGTTGGACTGTTGTCTGTAAACTTAATGCTATAGCTTCCCGTATGTTTTTGAGTGTTAACAACTACAGCATCAGCTGCACTGCCTGCAATTTGTCTCCATCCCGTACGATCTCCCGTCTCAAACCCGGCATTTGTTAAGACAACTGGGTAGCTTAACACCGTCAGAGGAAACAACTTTGTTACGGAGGCGGACCCGAATTGCACGATCGCTGTTAAAGTCACTTGCTGGTCTCCGATAAGCGATGATGGGCGTAATACCGTTCCATCCGCCGTAATAATCTCAGGGTGGCTTGAATCCCAGGCTATGGTTGATCCAGCCATGCCAGCCGTTGGAAGTTCTACTCCATTCCTTACAGTATCCGCATTATCTCCTTGTGCGAAACCGATTTACAAGGCTTGGCTGTCACTTTCAGCAATGTTATAGTCATCGGAATCCTCATCCAAACTGACTGCATCAAAATAAGCACCTTCACTGACATAACTCGTTGTTGTGGCAAGCCTGATACTGACATAGGCCGCTCCGTCAGGAGCATTCCGACTGACAGATAAGTCTGTCCAGGCATTATTGAGATAAGTTGCAGTTGCTTCTGCTACAGGAGAAATCGGGATTAGCGCATGATCCGCATTATAAAATACAAGACTTATATTGGCGTAACCAGCCGTTCTTCCTTTCTGATAAAACTTTGCGGCTGCCGTATATTTGTACCCCTCGTTAACCGCAATTTTATTACTTTCCACCATATAAGAGGCAGATTTGCTGGTATCCGCTATTTTCAAACTTTTTAAGCCCTCTGACACAATAGTGCTGTCAATCGTGACCTGATCTTGTGATCCTACTACAAGTGTCCATCCCTCCATTCCGTCTTCAAATCCTGGATTGGTTAAGCTCAAAGGCGCAGCACTTACACGCACTGGTGAAGTATAGCCAAACATTGAAAACACAATGACTATACAAAGCCCTGCACATAAAAACCTTCGCAACCCCCTCTTTAATCGTTGACTGTTCATCTGTTTCTTTCTCCCTTCAACGTGATTTACACTGCAAAATCAATCTTATGTAAGCGCTTCACCAAAGTAAATCTTACTTTTTCCTTGCTCTTCTTTTTTCACACGGTTAATGATAATAGATTCAAATTGCTTGCTGTCACTGCGTTTTTTAGTGCTGGAAAAAATATAAATATAGAAAATAGATAAACCTGCATCGTGTGTACAACAAAAAAGCCTTCATCCTCCATTTGAGGACAAAGGCTATTTATTTTTACTAGATTACTTTGAGGCTGCTTGCAGTTCTCCGGCCAAGCGAAGCGTTTTAGAGGTTGAAGCATGAATTTCGCGGATCAGCTCAGGATTTTTAGCCAGCGATACGCCATAAGAAGGAATCATTTCTTTAATTTTCGGCTCCCATTCCTTCAATTGCTGCGGGAAGCATTTCTTGATTACTTCCAGCATGACGTGAACGGCTGTAGAAGCACCCGGTGAAGCGCCAAGTAAAGCCGCAATTGAACCGTCAGCAGCGCTTATGACTTCTGTACCGAATTGCAGCGTACCTTTCCCGCCAGCTTCAGTGTCTTTGATAACCTGTACACGCTGACCTGCAACTACCAGTTCCCAATCTTCACTTTTAGCTGTAGGAACAAACCCTCTTAAATCTTCCATACGCTTTTCTTTCGACAGCATCACCTGCTGGATCAAATACTTAGTCAATGGAATATTTTTGGCACCTGCTGCTAGCATCGTAACGAGATTATCAGGTTTTACGGATGTAATTAAATCGAGCATGGAACCATTCTTCAAAAACTTAGGAGTGAATCCTGCAAAAGGTCCGAAAAGCAACGACTTTTTGTTATCGATATATCTTGTATCCAGATGCGGAACAGACATTGGAGGAGCGCCAACAGGAGCTTTTCCGTATACTTTCGCATGATGCTGCTCTACAACTTCCTGGTTTTTACATGCCATAAACAGACCGCTTACCGGGAAACCGCCAATACTTTTGCCCTCTGGGATACCGGATTTTTGCAGCAAATGCAAGCTGCCTCCGCCTCCGCCAATAAAGACGAATTTCGCAGCATGACGTTCTACCGTACCGCTTTCCAGGTTACGCACCTTTAAATCCCACAAGCCATCGCTAGTACGCTTGATATTATCTACACTATGCTTGTAATTCAATTGCACATTTTTCTTCTTCAAGTAATCGAACAGTATGCGAGTTAATGCGCCAAAATTGACGTCTGTACCAGAGTCGATCTTCGTTGCTGCGATCGGTTCATTGGATGTCCGTCCATTCATAATTAGCGGGATCCATTCCTTCAGCTTATTCGGATCATCAGAAAATTCCATCCCCTGGAACAAAGGATGGTTGGACATGGCTTCATGGCGTTTCTTTAGAAACTTAACATTCTTCTCGCCTTGCACCATACTCATATGCGGCAAAGGCATAATGAAATCTTGAGGATTGCGGATCAAATTGCTGCTTACAAGGTAGGACCAAAACTGTCTTGAAATTTGGAACTGTTCATTAATAGAGATTGCCTTGCTAATATCTACCGATCCATCTGGTTTTTCGGAGGTATAGTTAAGCTCACAAAGTGCAGCATGCCCTGTTCCCGCATTGTTCCATTCGTTAGAGCTTTCCTCACCTGCGCTTGCTAACTTTTCAAACACCTTAATTTCCCAGCTCGGTACTAATTCCTTCAGCAGTGCCCCTAAAGTTGCACTCATAATCCCGGCGCCAATTAAAATAACATCTGTTTTGGTTTGTCTGTCGCTCATTTTTACCGTCCTTATACCCTACGATTTGCAGAAAGGATGCAGGCACTATGTTTAAGCGCCACAGCGAAGCAGGGCGCGACTTTGTCACACATCTTTCTGGATCAATAATAACTTAATATTAGTGTATCACTATTAGATATAGATTAAAATACGCTATTACTATTATATGATAGTTGCAAGTTTTAATCGAGCTATTTCCACTATTTTTCAGAAGGGACTGCTATATAGAGAGATCGTTTTTCGGCAAGGTATAAAAAAGGACTCCATCCGTCCATCCTAGATAAGGAAAGGAGGTGAGTCCATTGGCAAAAGACGTTTTATGTGAGGTCAACACCTGCAAGTACTGGGCGACAGGAAACAATTGCAGAGCTTCTTCCATTTATGTCGTCTTCAACCGTGGTAAGAAAGCATCCAATTCCGAAGAAACCGACTGCAAAACCTTCGAACCAAAGGTTTAATGATGTTTAGCTTCATGAACGACGGACAGCCCTGATCGCTGTCCGTTTTTTTGTTCAGAAATAGTGTAGCCAATAATGAGAATTATTATCACCAAAATCTGCAAAAAAATTAGTTTGTTTTATTGGACTTGAAAATTTGCTAAAATCCACCTCTCGCAGCAGGCTTGAATTATGGAGCAGGATAGAGCTTGCCAGTCTATTCGAAATCGTTTCAACTGGTTGAATCCGTTACAGTTGCGCTATAATAAGAAAAACTACTGAAAAAAATTGTGCAGCAAAGCGGGATAAGAAAGTGGTGATTTCATGAAAATAAAAGTACATATTATCGCACCTTATGAATCGATGCTATACATTATTAAAGAATGCATACCTTTATTTCCGGAGCTGGATATTGCTTATTCGGTTGGCGACTTGGCAAAAGGTGCGGAAATTGCCCTTTCTGAAGAGAAAAAAGGGACAGATATTATTATAAGCAGAGGCGGTACCGCAAAATTAATTAAAAAAGCCGTTTCTATTCCCGTTATTGATATGCAATTATCCGGTTATGATATGATTCGCTCCCTCTCATTAGCCAGTCATTTCGAGGATAAAACCGCCATCGTCGGATTTCCAAGCATTACTTCGGGTGCGCAAGCCATCATTGATTTGCTGGAATTGCCGCTGGAGGTATTCACCATCAATAGCTCGGATGAAGTAGCTCCTTTATTGCTGGAGCTCAAAAATTTGAATTTCAAGCAAATCGCCGGCGATGTTATTACTCTTGAAACGGCTAATGCCTACGGTCTTAAAGGTTTTTTAATTCAATCCGGCAAAGAGACGATCATCAGGTCGCTGGAAGATGCAAAACTGATCTATGGATATCTATACAATAGCAATAAAATAAATTATATTCTGGAGCAGTTTACGTTACAGCAAAATCGCAACTTACTTATTTATGACGCTAACAATGAATTGATCTATGAGCATTTAACAGACTTTTTCTCCAGCCCTATAACGGAAGAACAGCTTTCGCTCTTGCATGCCGATCTTGACCTTCAACAAAATAAAATAACGAGAAATTTCGTGTGGAATGATTGCCTGATAGACATCGCCGGTTACTATCAATCCATTAATGGCCAGCTATACAAAATTTATATGCTGCAAAAAAATAAATATAATATTTTAAAGCAAGACGGAATAACTCTGCACGCCGATACATTGAATGAACCTATTGCGGCGATCTCCGCCCCTATCCGTTTCCTCCTTGATCGGATAAAGGTGCTGTACGAAAGAAATGAGCCCATTCTATTACAGGGAGATCCAGGAACGGGCAAAGATTTCATAACGAGCTACATTCATCAAGCATATACGAAGGACGGTATGCTGATTACGATTGATTGTCAGCAATGTCAGCTTGACAATATCGATAAGGATGCGCTGACCAATGTTCGAACCATTAAAATAAAAAATATAGACCCTATTCAGGATCATAAAAAAGTGGCACAGCTCGTCCAAGCTTGTCTTAAGCAGAACATTCACCTTTTTATTATTACAACTGATTCTTCAGCAAGCCTCTTTTTTCAAAAGCTGCGCATAAACAAGCTTATTATGCCAAGTCTGGCTGAGCGGGAAGAGGATATTCAGCCTTTGGTCCAATATTTCCTCGCCGATTTCCATCAGCGTCTTGGCACTGCACCTGTTAAAATCAGCAATGATGCCTTACAGCTGCTGAAAGATTATACTCGCAACGCCAATATTGATGACTTAAAACAAATCGTTAAGCAAATTGCTCTGATTGAAAAGGATTTTGTCATTCATTCAGACACGATCCAAAGTGTAGTAACAGATTCAACAAAGGATATCGCCGGCACCATTTCGTTAAATGGTACTTTAAGGGAAATAGAGAAAGAGATAATAAAACATGTCCTTATGGAAGAGAATAATAACCAGTCAAAAGCAGCAGAACGACTGGGAATAAACCGGGCTACTTTATGGCGCAAACTTAAAGAATAATTTTAGGTTTGTTTTTTTTTCTACTTACTGTTGCATTTTTAAACAATTTGAACACTTATTCTTTTTCTAAATTTTATATGTTGCTTTTTTAAACTAGTTATTTTAATATGATGGATGTAAACGTTTTAAATATTTACAATTCTCTAAATAAGGAGTCAAGATGATGAAGATCAAAGCCACTTTAGATCGAATCCCTGGGGGCATGATGGTTGTTCCCCTTTTATTAGCAGCAACGATCAATACGTTTTTTCCAAATTTGTTGAGGATTGGCGGTTTTACAGAAGCCTTGTTTGTCAACAGCGCCAGCGCCTTAATTGCCTTGTTCTTATTAATTGCAGGAACACAAATTAATTTAAAAACAGCCAGATCGTCCGTAGGCAAAGGCGTTACACTTTTAGTTTTCAAATGGGTGCTCGGTTCCCTAATCGGACTTCTCGGTTTCTGGCTTGCCGATTCTAACGGGCTGTTCCTCGGACTGGCGCCAATGGCGATTATAGCAGCCATGACCAACTCAAATGGCGGGCTATATATTGCACTTGCAGGTCAGTACGGCAAGGAAGACGATAAAGCAGCCTATCCGTTTCTAGCGCTGAGCGATGGTCCGTTTCTAACGATGGTATCCCTATCGATATTTGGAGCGATGGGCTTTGCAACTGGCATGTTCTCCGCTATGACTTTGGTAGCCGTAGTCCTGCCGCTTTTAATAGGGGTCATTATAGGTAACCTCGACCGTGAGATGGGTGATTTCTTAAATAAAGGCAGCGATAAGCTCGTTCCGTTTTTTGCTTTCGCTTTAGGTATGGGGATTAACTTTGACGCAATCATTAAAGGTGGGTTAAGCGGGATTCTCCTCGGAGTACTTACCGTTCTCCTGACAGGAGGCATCGGATTTTTTATTTTCAAATGGATTGGCTGGAATCCAGTCGTTGGCGCTTCGGAAGGCTCCACAGCCGGAAATGCCGTTGGAACACCAGCAGCAATTGCGGCCGTCAACGCAACATTTGCTCCGATTGCCGAACTTGCTACTGTACAAGTAGCTGCCAGCGTAGTAACAACCGCTATTTTACTGCCGATCTTTATCGGTTTTCTGGCCAAATATGTCGAGAAAAATGGCGGATTAGCCAAATACAACGAACGGACTTAGAGAAGAGGGGCAACCTTCTTCTCTTTCCACGCTTTATATTATTTTGGAGGAGATTGTTATGAAATTAGCGATTATTGCTGATGATTTAACAGGGGCTAACGATAGCGGTGTGCAATTAGCTCGTCATGGCCTTAAAACTACCGTGCTGTTCGACATGGACGAAGCCAATGTGAAGCATTACGAAGCGGTCGTCTTTGATACCGACAGCCGCTCCATCGATCACGAGGAAGCTTACGACAAAGTGAAGCAGGCGGCTCAATTTTTACTGAAATCAGGATTCAAATCGATATTCAAAAAGCTGGATTCTACAATGCGGGGAAATATCGGTGCGGAAATTGACGCTGTATACGATGCACTGCAGCCTGATTTTATGATGATTGCACCTGGTTATCCTAAAAACAACCGGGTCATTCGTCAATCTACCCATTTTTTAAATGGCATTCCTTTAGGGGAAACGGAAATTTCCAAAGATCCCAAGACACCAGTAACTGTATCCTATCTTCCTGATCTACTAAAAAAACAGACGAAGCGTGACATCGGAACGGTTACAGTCGATGATCTTGCAAAAGGTGAACAGCATATTCAAAACAAGCTGCAAAAGTATTTCAAAAGCAATATTCCTTACCTCATTATTGACTCTGTTGAAGAATATCAGCTTGAGCAAATTTTAAGCTTCACCAAAAGCCTGCCTTATCAGTTTGCATGGGTCGGCTCTGCAGGTATCGCGAATTATTTGCCTGCTTACTATGAAATACCCGGGAAGCAAAACAACTTGTCCATTCCCGCTAATCAAGGTCCTATTTTAACCGTTATTGGAAGTGTCAATAAAAATTCAAGAGCGCAGTTAAATGCCTTGCTTGAATCGACAACTACTTATCCTATTCCGTTTGAATCCTATAAAGCCGTATCGAATGAATCGGAAAGAAAACAAGAAATAGAAAAAGTGAAGCAAGCGGCTTATACAAAAGCTCAACAAGGTCATGACGTTGTTATCTATTCGACAGCAGAACAAGCAGACATTGAACGGGCATGGCAAGCTGGTGAAGCAAACGGACTTAATCATACTGCTATCAGCAATGAGATCGTAAAGGCTATGGGGATGATTTGTGCAGATCTGCTCGAAAAGAGAAGCTTCAAAGGCGTAATTATGACCGGCGGTGATACGGCAAAACAAATTTGCAGCTTGTGGGGGATAAAGGGATTCGAACTTTTGGACGAATTGGAAATCGGAGTCCCTATCTCTGCCTTTCTAGGGGTGGATAACCTTTATGTAGTCACTAAAGCCGGCGGATTCGGATCAGAGAACGTGTTTATGCATGCCATAAACAAATTGAAAGGAGCAAATAAATAATGAAACCAATTATCGGTATTACTATGGGGGATGCTGCAGGTATTGGACCTGAAATCATCGTTAAAGCGTTAGGTCATCAAGAAATGTACGAGAGCTGCAAGCCATTAGTTATAGGTGATGCTAAATTACTGGAAAGAGTTCTGCCGATCGTCAATTCCGCGTTAAAGGTCCATGCCATTCAAGATCCTTCTGAGGCCAAGTATGAATATGGCGTTATCGATGTGATCGATTTAAATTTATTGCCTGCTGATTTGCCGTTCGGGGTCGTTTCTGCTTCCGCAGGCGATGCGGCATTTCAATATTTAGCCAAAGCAATTGCACTGGCCAAGGATAAGCAAATCGACTCAATATGTACAGCCCCTCTTAACAAAGAAGCACTGCATTTGGGAGGACATCTCTATCCAGGACATACCGAAATACTTGCTGAACTTACGGAAACCAAAGACTTCTCTATGATGCTGACGACTCCTAACCTGAGAGTCATTCACTTAACTACCCATATGGGTCTCATTGCTGCCATAGAGAGCATTACTCCGGAAAGAACCTATACCGTTGTTAAATTGGCACATGATACGCTTATCAATGCAGGCTTTAAGAACCCGAAAATTGCTGTTTGCGGCATTAATCCGCACGCCGGAGAGAATGGCTTGTTCGGCAACGGAGAAGAAGAAACAAAGCTGGTGCCCGGCATTGAAAAAGCTCAGCGTGAAGGCATAGACGTATCGGGTCCGCATCCTGCCGACACTTTATTCTTCAGAGCAGGAAGAGGCGAGTTCGATATCGTCGTTGCATGCTACCACGACCAAGGTCATGCGCCTATTAAAGTAATGGGCATTGAAGAAGGAGTAAACATTACAGTCGGCTTGAAGGGCGGCATCATTCGGACGTCAGTCGATCATGGCACAGCTTTTGATATTGCCGGAAAAAATATCGCTGATGAGAAGAGCATGATCGCAGCAATACGCTCCGCCATAGAACTGGCCCCAAAACGATAACATTATAAGTAATGTTCGTGTGTAAAAAGGCCCGGCAGCAGTATGCCTGGCCTTTTTATATGATTCCAAATAAAAAAAGCAACCCTCGATCGAAGGTTACTTTGTTATTGAGCATTCCTTATTTATTAAAGTTACGCCACCGGCTCTGGAGTTGGTGCTGCCGTATGACGAATCATATAATCAAACGCCCCTAATGCAGCTGTAGCGCCCGAACCCATAGAGATGACTATTTGCTTGTATACGGTATCCGTGCAGTCGCCTGCAGCAAATACGCCTGGCATGCTTGTTGCGCCATGCTTGTCTATAATGATTTCATTATGATCATTAAGATCGACTGTGCCCTTTAAAAATTCTGTATTCGGCAGCAATCCGATTTGGATAAATACACCGTCAAGCTCAACATGCTGAGTATTCCCGGTTGCACGATCCATATAGGTCAGGCCATTCACCTTATCTGTACCTGTAATTTCCTGTGTTGATGCGTTCAGCAGCACCGTTACATTAGGCAAGCTATACAGGCGTTCTTGCAATACTTTATCTGCTTTTAGCTCAGCACGATGCTGAAGCAGCGTAACATGATTCACAATGCCTGCCAAATCAATTGCAGCTTCGACACCGGAATTGCCGCCGCCAATTACGGCTACGTTTTTCCCTTTAAAAATAGGACCGTCACAATGCGGACAGTAAGCCACGCCTTTATTTTTATATTTCTCCTCGCCTGGCACACCCAGCTGGCGATATCGTGTTCCAGTAGAAAGGATAACCGTTTTACTTTTTAAAACCGCACCATTCTCAAGTGCTACTTCAACAAGCTCTTTGCGAGTAACATTGGCTGCACGTTGCGGCTTTATGACGTCAATATCGTATTCCGCTACATGTCCTTCCAAGCTGGATACAAATTGAGGGCCTTCAGTAAATTTCGTACCTACAATATTCTCAATAGACAGAGTATCGTTTACTTGGCCGCCAAAGCGTTCTGCAACAATACCGGTACGGATACCTTTACGAGCAGCATAAATAGCTGCACTTGCACCGGCAGGACCGCCGCCAACCACTAATACATCAAATGGTTCAATATTGGCGAGCTCAGAGCCGTCTGATTTGCTGCCTAATTTGCTAAGAATATCTTCAATTTCCATGCGCCCGCTTGCAAAGCTTTCACCGTTCAGAAATACAGTAGGCACAGCCATAATATCTTTTGCTTGAACTTCGTTCTGGAACGTACCGCCTTCAACCATGGAATGTGTAATATTCGGGTTCAAAACAGACATGATATTTAAAGCTTGTACAACATCAGGACAATTATGGCAGGTTAAGCTTACAAATGTATCAAAATGCATCGGTTCCTTGATCGCTTTAATCCGTTTAATCACACTGTCATCAATCTTTGGCGCACGACCGCTTACTTGAAGAAGCGCCAGTACTAAAGATGTAAATTCATGCCCTAATGGCAATCCAGCAAAAATAACGCCGGATTCTTCACCCGCTTTATTAATACTAAAACTTGGCGTACGCTCTAATTGCACTCTCTCCACCGAAATACGAGGAGACATTTTATCCAGCTCGGTTACAAGCTCTAACATATCCTGCGATGCTTTGTCATTGCCAGCGCTCACTTTTAATACAAGATCGCCTTCAAGCATCGTTAAATATTGCTGTAATTGTATTTTTATTTGATTATCCAATAGCATATATCGTGCTGCTACCTAGGCGAGCTAGGATCCATCCTATCTTGCCGTAACAGACATTCACCTCACTTTTCTCCACGTGTATATCTATAATTTATAATTAAAAGGACATTATTAAAAATAGAGCGACAAAATCAACCGGAAAGATTGTTTTTGTCGCCTATTTCTTGCTATGTTAAATTAGATTTTACCTACTAGGTCTAGGCTTGGCTTCAATGTTTCAGCGCCCTCTTGCCATTTTGCCGGGCAAACTTCGCCTGGATTGTTGCGAACATATTGAGCGGCTTTAATTTTGCCAATGATTGTAGAAGCGTCGCGGCCGATACCGCCAGCGTTGATTTCTACAGCTTGTACAACGCCATCTGGATCGATAATGAACGTACCGCGTTCAGCCAAACCATCTTCTTCGTTCAATACATCAAATGCTCTTGAGATGGTGTGGCTTGGGTCGCCAACCATGATGTACTCGATTTTGCCGATAGCAGGTGAATGATCATGCCATGCTTTATGTGTAAAGTGAGTATCTGTAGATACAGAGTAAACTTCTACACCCAGGCCTTTTAGCGTTGCGTATTGGTTTTGCAAATCTTCAAGCTCAGTTGGGCATACGAAAGTGAAATCCGCTGGATAGAAGCAAACTACACTCCATTGACCTTTGAAGTTCTCAGAAGTAACGTCGATAAACTGACCTTTTTGGAAAGCCTTTGCTGCGAATGGTTGAATCTCTTTGCCGATTAATGCCATGATAGTTCCTCCCGTTTCTCTCTAATCAACATTAAGTAATGTAATAATGATCAGATTATAATAATTATAATTCTCATACATTAATTATCGTATATTTTTGCTCTTTAGTCAACATTAGTATAGGTTAAATATTAATTAATCGCCATACTAATGGGTATTTATATTATTACCTATTAAATTCAAAATTATCCTTCTCTATTGAATGTCAGTTGCCATTCTCAAGACATAAAAATTCAAAAGGCAATTACCCGCAAATCACAATTGGTGACTTTGAGGTGATTGCCTTTTTCATTAGGTATTAGTTTTGGCTATTTGCTAACCGCACTTATTGAGGCTTAGAAATTGTTTATGAAGTTTATGTTACTGGGTACTCTGGGACCATTACAGTAGCTTTACGAACTTCGCTTGTTCTCTCTTCTGCATCCACCACAACTACGTACACATCATAATCCGTAACATCTAATGAAAGACGTACAGTTTCGAATATTAAAGTATTTGGACCTATATCCTCGCTACCGTTGGCTATCGCAGGTTGTTCAGTACTGTCTAAACCACTTATTATTAGTTCCGCAGTAGGTGCTTCCGTGTTATTAGGGACAACAACATAATAAGCCATAGTTGCGTGGCTAGCATGAACATGAATGTTGATGAGCTGTTCTGCTTCCTCGGTCTCGCCAACGATTTCTATTAAAGGAAACCCTTCGCTAATGACTGGCCCTTCCTCTTCTGGAACAATAATTTCGTAGCTCTCGGTCATTACATTGCTATTAACATATCCAGCTTTCACAGCAACAGCTTTTAACGTTATCGTTGCAGTTATATCTGATTGAAGAACAATCGGTTCGCTATACACTGTACCATTTGCAGATGTTGGTCTGCTTCCATCCGTAGTATAATAAATGACTGCATCTGAAGTCGTTGTTGAAAGCTCGATCACTCTAATATACTCTTCATCTCCACTTACCAAATTTGCAATCGGTGTTGCCACTCTAGGTTGAGGCGGAGGTGTCCACTCAGGTGTTGTAGTCGGCGTTGGTGTTGCAGCCGGTGTCGGTTCTGGCGTTGGAGACGGAGACGGCGTCGGTTCCGGCGTTGCAGTTGGTTTAGGTGTAGATATCTCCTCTGCTGCCTTTAAAAATCTTGCTGCAACAGCTGCAACGGCTTGCCTTTCTGCATTTCCTCGCGGATTAAAGCTTCCATCCGAATTACCTGTTATTAAACCAAGGTTAGCTGCTGCTCCAACTGCATCTCTGGCCCAGGAAGATATGCTGCTTGAATCTGAAAAAGTCAGATTATCTCCGCTGCCTTCAGCGTTTAATCCTAGCGCCCTAACAAATATTACCGCCATTTGCTCACGCGATAAATTCGCATCGGTGCCAAACGCCCCATTACCCATTCCTTGAATAAGACCAGCTCTAACTGCAGCTTCTACAGCCGCATAGGAATAATGACTGCTCGGCACATCACTGAATGTAGCTGAAGCAGGAGCTTCAGATAGATTTAGCCCTAACGCTTTTGCCATTATAATAGCAAAATCCTGCCTCTCAATATTCCCTGTCGGATTAAAACTTCCATTACCAGTGCCGTTTAAAATACCTCGCTCAGCTAATTCCTTAATCGCATCCCTAGCATACGATCCTTCAATATCCGTAAAATCGACAGCTGCCGAAGCACTGTGCGGTACAGTTATTAGCATTAGCATAGATACGATCAAATAGATTATCACTTTTTTCTTCATCGCATAACCTCCATTTTTAGATATACAACAAGCAAGTAGAAACGGTTGATCGCTATAATCAAGTTTGGGCGTTGCTCACTATTCATCAACAGCCACAAATAAATATTTACCATAAAAAGATGTTAACTTTAGTAGTCTGCATTACATAATAAATAAAATAGTCAGTTGATCATATAAAACATAAAGCCATAATATTCTCTTATTCCAGCGAATATACGGTAAGGTTAGCGTATTCTCCGATCAACGGCGCCATCTGCCGGAATCCGATCTTACCCCCGCTTAGCAAAGGGCCATATGTATGGCCATCATCTGTCCAATGGAACACTTGCAAACCATTGACTGAGAAAGTGATGTCCGCTCCCTGTTTCATCAATTCCATACGATAAAAACCCGATGTGTCCTCTACATTAGGTATGGGATCTGCCCCTTGGCATACAAGGTGTGCTCCATAGCTTTTGCGTAAATTGCATGTGTGAAATGCCCGCTCCTCTGGATACCTGCGGCGAAAATAAGAAACATGCAGCGCATTAATGTCTCCACTATGATAATGCCCATATGGTCCCGTTCTTCGGGATAAATGCGGATCGAACAAATCCTCCATTGCGGCCGGCTGCTGAAAAAAATAACATGCACAGCCCAGGCTCCCTTACAGGGCGGAAATCCCACGTAACCGCAATGTCTGCAGGGAAATTTTCGGGACACCAAAAGACGAAGTTGGATGCTTGCCCTTCATCCGGATCCAGCTTATTTTCCATGCGCATAACACCATGTGGAAATGATATGGAGGCCTCCCCCTCCAAACGAAAAGCGCTTACATCATTATAGGAAGCAAGAGCATTATAGTAGATCTGTTTACGGTTTTGAGCATTTAACGGCATAGCTTGTTCCCTCATTTCAATCTTTTTCGAATGCTAGTCTAGTTTAATAAACGAAAGCTCAAATTGTACATAAGCCATTTCTTTTCTCCATATGTGAAATTTGCAGTCTTTAACGATTATCCCAACAACGGATGCTCCCGCTTGACGTGATGGCTTGCCTTTCGGCAATTGTTCGATGTATTGTGGCAATTAGACAAGCAGCGAAAAATGGACACCTCAACAAAGGCGCCCTGATTGAATACATATTAATTGCAGGAACTGTGTTCATTCTTTAGGGCTCAAAAAGGTTTCATGCCCAAAGTATCTATCTTCTCCCCTTCAATTGAAATCCCCATTTGTGCTGTAATTTTACGATAAAACCCAACACGACGCCCGATTCGGCGATCACTTTCATCCAGGTTACCCTCAAGATTACCGTTAATAATCATAATCGTAATCCCAAAACCAGGCTGCGATAATCCTTTAGAAATGTCCGATTCAGAAGGCGACCAGTTACCAATCATCACATCATGGGCGGAAGGCTTTGGAGGCTGCGGCGTCATCCAAAACAGAATAGCCGTCATATAGCCTAGCTTGCCATCATTCACAATAAGCTCAGGCTGCTTCAGCAGCTTATCTTTGGTACCATATATAATTCCACTAATTAATCCGTAATTATAGTTCCAGCTCAACTGCATTGGCCCGCGTCCATGATACGATTTGCCTGCAACCGGCGGGAAGTTTTCATTAGCTTCAACATAATTGACAGTGCTGGTGTTAATATAAGCGATTTCCTCATTCCAAAATAATCCCCATGCAAGCGGGCCTCCTGTGGATGCTGGCCCGCCTCCTCCCGTTTCGTGAGAAATATTAGCGAGAAAAGCTGCCAGCTCATGCTTTCGCTTTAAGTCAGACCCTTCCTTAATAAAAGAACCGAAATCGACCGTTTGTGATAGGATCGGAACCTTTACATTTGTGGGAGTGTTATAGTTAGCATTTTGGTAAACAAGCGTTTCTTTCTTTGTCTCTTTATCTAATCGATATACACGGCTGTTATTCATATCGTCCTGCCTGTATTCCAGCTTATATTTAATATTAGCCACTTCTGTAACGGCGGCTATCAAACTGCTGTAAGAATAGTAGTCCGTTTGTTCCGCATTGTAGTTTGGTTGATCAGCAGACAATTTATGCCATTCCGTCGAACCAATTCGATAAGGGAACAACTGCTCATATTCCTCTTGCGGCAATAGACTTTGTACGGCAGCAACAGCATGCTCTGGTGAAAACTGTGCATCTATTCCGCCCCATAAGGTTGTCACTTGAGAATCGGTAAGAACCCGGCTTTGACCAACAACCATACCATCTAAAGCATCAGACTTCCCTCCAGTTTTCATTTCACTTTCCCCTCCCGTTTCACTTCAGATTCCACTTGTAATGAAAGTACAACCACAATTCCAATTTTAGTAAACGTTCAATATGTTTTCTATATGAGAAAACGACGATTTTTGATAGAAATGCCTTTAGTTTTAGTCTGGACATCCTTGGAAACTATATGTAAATTACCAGCTTTGTTATAATGGTTAAAAATGCTAACAAGGGTGCGGAGGTTGTTATATTGAACAAGAAGCAACTAATTGCAAGATGGAATGATGAGCAGATCGCTGAAGCAAATCGGGCATTGGCTGCTGTTACGGGCAAACAAAACCTGCATAAAAAAGAAAGAGTCTTTCCATCGTCGCCCTTTGGACAAACAGATGCAGGGCTGGAAGATTTTCGAGGCGTCGTCTTGACCGAGACCATTCAATATCTGACCGTACAACAAGTCGATTTGTCATACGCTCGTTTCGTAGAGACTGCAAGTTTAAACACTTCAAAATTTACAAATTGTTGCTTTGATGGAGTCAAGCTGAATAGCAGATATGTAACTCATGAATTCAGCAACTGTTCGTTTCGAGGGGCAAATCTGAATAATGCAAGAATAAGTAAGCGATTTGAGAATTGTGATTTTACAGGAAGTAATTTAAGCAAAGCAATAGCGAACGACGCAGCATTCATACGATGCCATTTTTCCGAAGCTAATCTTCGAGGCGCAATGCTAATGTATTGCCGGTTTGAGGAGTGCAGCTTTGAAGGGGCTTCTTTTCATAATAGTTCATTAGCCGGAAGCCGTTTTATGGGAGAGACCAGTCTGCTTCCTGCCTGGGGGAATACGATACTGGACGGTGTTAAGATTAATGGGGAAGGTCTTGTTTAACTTGGAGCTGGATAGCAATATTAAAATTTCAGTAAAAAAGGTCTCGACGATGTCGAGACCTTTTTACTCGTAACTTATTCGGCTGAAACCGCCTCTGCAAATCTATATAATACAGTGGCAAATTCCGCACGGGTTGCATTACCTTTTGGATCAAACAAGTTTTTCAGTTTGCCGCTGATTATGCCTTGAATCGTCAGTCTGTTTACTGCGCTTTTGGCCCAATCGCTGATATTATTCCAGTCGGCAAACTCTCGGTCCATAACAATATCGTGAGGTATTTTCCCAGAGTACAGCTCGTAGTTCAGGAGCATAAGCGCCATCTGTTCCCTCGTTACGTAATCGTCCGGAGCAAATCTGCCATTGCCTAATCCGCTCACAATGCCATTTGCCGCCGCCCATTTCACAGCGTCAGTGTAATACTTGCCATTGACTACGTCGTTAAACGGATTGGATAAACTGCTTGCGTTCGGCTCTCCTGCAAAACGGTAAAGCACCGTTACAACCATGCCGCGCGTCAGCCCGCTTTCCGGGCTGAACTTGTCAGCTTCCGTACCTTTCATCAGACCGTTTCCGTATGCATATGTTACTGCGCTATAGAACCAATCCTCGCTTTTCACATCGGCAAAAGGATTTGGATACATGCCCACAACATACAATGAAAGATGGTAGGTCACGAACGTAACCGTTTTTTCCTCTGTGTTATACGAGCAAGGGATTTTCTCCAATTTTCCGCTATCGTTTAAATACCATACCGCTACTGGCAGCGCACCAGAATACGGCACGCTTACTGTAATCTTTCCATCGAAATTGTGTATAGCTTGTGCATCGGACGAAGCCGAAATGTTGAATACCAAATCTCCAGACTTGACCGCCTCTCTCTGTATCGTCGTAAGCTCTGATGGTGTGACAGCGTTCAACGACAACGTTATAGTTGTGCCGACTGCCTGTTTCATCGATTGTAACGCTCCTGCAGCAAACGTCATCGTTCCTTGTGGCAGCTTGATTTCTAGATCAAGCTTGGCGTCTGCAAGCTGTGTCACGGCCGATGTCGGCAATACCGCATCGGTGACACCAGTGAGTTTCGATAAGTCGAGGACAAGTGTGCTATCTTTGGAGTTATCGATCATATCATTTACTATACTGCTTGGCATATCGATGGCTACTGTACTACCTGTCCTTATGGCATTCAGCGAAATTTCATCACCTGCAGGAACCGTAATATTCGGCTGCTCTGTATTACCGCCTCCCGACAAGTTCCCATCTGGTTTTGAATTCTCGAATAAGTCTTCTTTTGTGTAATCCTGTGTGAAAGACACGACAATCTTGTCGCCGTCTTTTAAAGAAAACCCGTTCATGTATATCGAAGGCATAACGCCGTTCACCTTATATATCCAACCTGAGTTCGGACCGCCGTCTTTCTCTGATAGTGTATTTCCGTTCGGATCGGTAATGGCTTGCACATAACTTCCCCTTGAAGTATAGGTATATCCCGCCTCGGCAAGCGCTGTCCGGAACACCTCAAAAACAGTTGGTCCCGATTTAAGGCCTCTTACCGTTGTCTGTATCAACATGCCGCCAGTCCCCTGCAAGGTAAATCCGACCTCTATCGGCGTGTCAATCCGGGCAACCGCTAAATTGCGCAAAGCCAATAAAGTATCTTGTGGCTGCTTCTGATGATTTTTCCCTTCCACCATTATATATTCGGATACCGGCTGTTTATACAACAGCTTGAATACTTCATAGCCAGGAACACCGGCAAATTTATCCCAATACTTTCCAAACACCTCATGCGTAAGTACGCTATTGACGCGTACAAAGGTGTCCTGCTCGGGCTTTGCAACTAGATGAAGCGACTCATGGGCAAGGATTGACGGATCGCTTGAACGGAACACCCGCCAAGCCTCCTGCTCCGCCCAATTCTCAAGTTCGTCAGAAGTTATGCCGTTTCGTAGCCTGTTCTGCTCGGAATATACCCAAGCAATAGCATCATGTGTGTCGTTCCATACCGCTTCCTTGAATGAGCTCAAGTTTCCGGTAACTGAGTAGGAATCCGCATATTTACCATTGTTCAAGCCGTCGAAATATCCGGAAATTGCCATATCCATTAGCACAAGCGCATCGTCAATTTCCGCCTGCGTCAGCGGCTGCACATTTATTTGGAATTCCTTTGAGGCCGCTACACCCTTTTGCTTATCCGATAATGTAACCGTCAATGTAACGGTTTTGACAGTTTCCCCCGCAAGAGGTCGATAGACCATCACTCGGGCGGCATTCGCCACATCTGGTGCGGCTATCGTATCCTCATCGCTGCTCGTAATCGTCACAGGATAGTATTTCCCGTCGACACCGAAATCTCGGGTCGTTGGCAGCTGGATATCGTTCATGGCGCTATAAACATCTTCTACAGCATTCAGTTGTTGCCCCGTAACGTAATCCTTCAAGCCGGCAGACGAAAAGCCTGCATCCAGCTTTTGCAAAAGCTCAGCTCGTAAAGCATCCGCCTCAGCCCCGCTCAGCGCCTTAACCGTGACAGTAAAGGTTTTATACATCACAATAGACGGCTCAGCGCTCGTCCGTTGGAAGGTAAAGGCAGCAGTCAAAGTAACATCCTTGTCCTTCGCGCCTCGAATCACCTGTCCAATGTATGGGGAAAATAATGTGTCGGCAGTGCCTTGATTTTCATTGCTGATGGCAATAGCGCCCGCATCAGAGGACGTCCAGGAGATCAACGCCCATTTCTTGTCGTTTACCACTTTAGGCAGAATCAGATTTGATATGACATTATTTTTGTCAGTATTTGTCCCAAGGATGGCAGTCTCATCCACTCCACTCAGGATTTGACTGCTCATAGCAGCCTTGACCTCGTTAACATCCCAGTGAATCGTAACGGGCACATCTTTAAGGTCCAGGCTTTCATCGCCCTTTGTCAATACAAAAGACACGTCATAGCGTCCGAACCACAACCCCCGCATACTGTTCGGATCGGCATAGAAATAAGTAATATCGCCGTTCGAGGCAATGCTGCTATTGCCATAAACCTCGGTCGCAGCTTTAACAGCCACTGAAATATCCCCATAACCCTTGGCAGCTAAATCGGTGGTCAGCATAGCCGCGACATTGGTGTCAGCTCCATAAACAGGAACCAAGCTGTACCAATTGCCAAGAGCGGCTGCGGCTTGTTGCAGGTATGTTCTGTTACTATCTGTATCCTCAGCCACGGCCGATTCCGACCAAACTGTTATAATAAACGTGCGGTTTGCATAACTTTCGCCATATTCAAACCTCGCTGTCAGCGTTACTGCTTCCTTGCCGCTCTCAGGCGGCATCACAGTGCCGTCAACGTCAATTACGTCAGTATTGCTGGAAGTCCATACGATGCTCGACGTCACACCATTGATCTTATGGGTAACAGGCAAATCGATTGCAGTGTCGTCCTTTTTATCAGCGGGGAGAGTAAAGGCTGGATCATAAGCTACTGGATAGAGTTCACCGTAATCCTTAGAGCGAATGCTGACATAGACATTGGCTCCGTCTACAACCAATGTACCGCCGCTCCTCACCTCTACATGCAGGAAATCCCACTCGTTATATGCCGCAGGTATAGTGAAGGTCTGTCCGGTTGCGCCCGGAATGTCGGTCATACTTCCGCTCGCTGAACGATATTTCCATTGATACGTTAACGACGGATAGTTATCGTAATCGTACTCTTCGCCGCCATTTACATAAACCGTCGCCTTAACAGTCTGTCCAACAGCTACCGCACCAGGCGTATTAATGTTCGCAATTGACGCCGTTGTAATCTGCGGAATGATCGTAATGTCACGCGAATCCGTATATTTCACTTCATCCGCAACGACCGTTGCGGTGACAGTGACAACGCCGCCGCCTACCGCCCTGACGATGACGCTGTCGTTTGTATTTTCAATTCCCTCGAGCACTGCGATCTTAGCGGCATCGCCACCGCCCTTTTTCTCGATACTCCAAATCACATCACCTGCGTCAAGATCATCCATATTGGTCTTAACGGCAGTCAGCGTCGTGTAGTTGCTGCCCGCTCCCTGCTGAACATACAGCGTCGTATCGCCCTTCAGGCTAATTGACGGAGTTGTATCTGGCGCCGTAACGCTGCCCGACTGCCACGCAAGTATCGGATAGCCTCCGTTGACGTTACTCGTGTCAGCTACAAAAGCGCTGCCCAGTTTTTCAAGCAAGCCTTCCGGGGAGGTGATTCTGTCGACGGAACTTGTTGTTCCCGTACCGCCTCCGATCCCAACTTCCGGATTTAGCCAATAGCTATTGGTAATAGAAGTACCGCTAAACCCAGCGATTCCGCCGGGGATATTAACGGTTCCGCTGACAATTCCGATATTGTAACTATTCTCGATCGGAGTGTTGTTCATAACTTGCCCTGCGATACCGCCCACACGGCCAGATGCTTTGTCTGGTCCTATAATCGTTCCCGCATTGTAACTATTTTTAATGCCTAATGAAAATTTTGCATAAGCAGTAATACCGCCCGCATAAGGGCCAGTAATCGTGCCATAGTTTGCACTGCTTTGAATCAAGGGAGAAGTGGCGTTTGTATTTCCCACATATCCGGCAATACCACCCGCATATCCAGAACTGCTCTTCGTATTCGTAACCGTTCCAGAAAAAGAAGAATTCGAGATTTCTCCATCAATAATAGTCCCGGCAATGCCGCCAACATTGTTGCTGCTGGAAGAAATGTCTGCATCTTTAATTTGCAGATTTGTGATTGTTCCTTTTACATATCCGAAAAAGCCCGCAAAATTATAGTTGGCGTTTATATTAAAGTTTTTAATCACATGCCCCTGACCGTCAAATCTGCCTCCGAAGTAGGTTGTGGCGTAACCGTTGCCGCCGCCAATCGGGGTCCAGCTTTGATTGTTCAAGTCAATATCGGCCGTTAGAACGGCATTTGCGGTATAGTCTTTTTCTACATTAACATGATCCCTAAACCACGCCAGTTCAGCTGCCGTACCGATTTGGTATACGCCGTCGCCATCGGCAGCTGGTTGGCTTTGGGCAGAACCGTCCCAGGCGCCCGCCGCAAAAACAGTCGCCGGGATCAAATTCACCGCCAAGACCAACGTCAGAAATAGAGATAGTAATCGTTGTTTCATTTTCTCTCCTCCAAAAATAAAAATCTGCCTGCCAGAACCGGCAAACAGATGTAAATAAAACAACCAGAACACGGATTGCGTGTTCGAAAAAAGCAGTTTCCGGTTCCGGCAGAAACAAGGACAGCCTTAAGGTATTCTGACTTATCCTCCAAAAGAGGCTTCACAGTGACCGACTCGCGGGGCTTTACACCCCATTCCCCCTGCCGCCAGAAGCGGCCAAGGCATGCCCAATATTAAATTAGTTCCATAGTAGCATTAATATCCTGTATAGGAAATAGTTTTTTTAGTTATTAGCCTTCGGCGCTCTTGGCCAGTGACTTGTTTATACAACTGTTAAAAAAAATCCCAAGCAAACCTTTCTTCCCTGACAGACAGATGTCAACAAGGATTGTTTATGATGGATTCAGATGATTGTTCACCAATCAATTCAGGAATAAGAGAGGAATGGAAGTGTATGAAAAACAAATTGACAGCAATCGTTGGAGGATTGTTGCTTGCCCTTCTGATGGCGTCCATGGACAACACGATTGTATCAACATCAATCGGCACGATCGTCGGAGAGATGGGAGGACTCGACAAGTTTGTATGGGTCACCACAGCGTATATGGTCGCTGAAATGGCCTGCATGCCGATCTTCGGCAAGCTGTCCGATATGTATGGACGCAAACGTTTTTTCATTTTCGGGATTATCGTGTTTATGATCGGTTCAGCATTATGCGGCATGGCGCAATCCATCGTCGAGCTAAGCCTCTATCGCGCTGTGCAAGGGATCGGCGCCGGGGCGATGGTGTCCATTACGTTCACGATATTGTTTGATGTAATGCCTCCAAAGGATCGCGGAAAAATGATGGGCGCATTTGGAGCCGTGTTCGGTCTGTCGAGTGTAGTTGGTCCGCTGCTCGGCGGGTACATCACCGATCATCTCAACTGGTCGTGGATCTTCTACATTAATTTGCCGTTGGGCTTCATTGCCTTGCTGTTGATTGCCTCGTTCTACAAGGAGTCGGCGGCGCACTCGCGGCAAAAAATTGATTGGGCGGGTTCGGTTCTGCTCGTAGGAGCTGTCGTCTGCTTTATATTTGGACTTGAGCTGGGCGGCAAAACGTATGCGTGGGATTCCCTGCAAATTATAGGGCTGTTCGCCGGCTTCGCGATTCTCGCTTTCTTGCTTGTTCTTATTGAGAAAAAAGCAGAGGAGCCAATCATCTCGTTCAGCTTGTTCCGCAGCAGACTCTACACAACAAGCAATTTGGTCGCCATGCTCAGCGGTGCAGCGTATATGACGGCGGCGATTTTCATTCCGATTTACGTGCAGGGCGTGCTTGGCGGTTCCGCCTCCAATTCAGGGCTAACCTTATTGCCCATGATGGTCGGTTCGGTTGTCACCGCGACGCTTGGCGGTTTTCTAATGACGAAGCTGCAATACCGGACCATTATGATCGGGACGCTGGCCATGCTTTTGACGGGTCTTGCTCTTCTCTCACAAATTACGGTAGAATCTACTCGACTTTCAATTACAGGAATTATGATTCTGATCGGTCTGGGAATTGGCGCTTCCTTCTCGGTATTAAGCACTGCGGTGCTTCATTCGTTCCCTGCAGCGCAGCGCGGGGCGGCAAGCGCAACTTTGAATTTCAATCGTTCGCTCGGCATGGCGCTTGGCATTACCATTTTCGGAATTGTCCAAAGCCATAGCCTGCTGTCCAAACTCACCGAATCGCTTGGCAAAGGCGACATAGCGGTTCCGGCCGACTTGAACTTAAGCGATCCCCATTCGCTGCTCAACCCGGCGTTGCGCCAGTCTGTCGATCCTCAGCTTCTGGATGCCATTACCGCCGGACTATCCGGCTCCATCGGATCAACCTTTGCCTGGAGCGTCATTCCCGCCGGTTTTGCACTGATTGCGGCATTCCTGATGACAAGGGATACGATGGACCCGGCCGCCGAAAGCGAAGAATACGCAACCGCACACTAATTCAAATATCGGCAGGCCGCATCGTGCCGACTTAGGAGAGATGACCATGAAGCTTGAACGGTTAATGACGATTACGATTTTGCTGCTCAATCGAAAACGGGTGCAAGCACAGGAATTGGCGGATCAGTTGGAGGTATCTCTGCGTACTATTTATCGCGATCTTGATTCGCTTGGTCAGGCCGGCATTCCCATCGTCTCCTATACCGGCATGGAGGGCGGTTATGAGATTATGGACAGCTTCCGGTTGGATCGGCAGCTGCTCTCCTTCGACGAACTGACCGCCCTCTCCACTGCGCTTCGCGGTCTAGAGTCTACAAAAGCTTACGACCGCTCGAATATGGATCTCCTCCTCGGCAAGGTTGGCGCGATGGTGGCGCAAGCCGAGCAAGGCCGGGCCGGTGAAGGAGACCGTATTCATATCGACTTTACCCCTTGGAAAAATAGCGAGGAGGATCAAGGCCGTTACGATTCGCTTCGCCAGGCCATAAATGAGCGAAAGCTCATCCGCTTCAAATACACGAGCAGAACAGGCGGCGAACAAGAGCGTGAAGTCGAACCGATGGCGCTTGTACTTAAAAATTATGCATGGTATTTGCACGGCTACTGTCGCTTGCGCGACGATTATCGCATATTCAAGCTGACCCGAATTCGCGAATTGAGCTTGCAGGCCGAAACGTTCTTGCGTCGTGCGGAGTCGCTTGCGCAGTTGAACGAAAGATGGAAAATACCTGCAATCTATGAGGCAAATGAGAGGTTTGCAGTTGTCCTTCTGTTCAAAGCGTCGGCTGCCGTGTCTGTCATGGACCATTTTGATGAAAAAGATATTGAACAATTGCCCGACGGTCAGCTTCTTGTACGAACGACCTATTCAAATGAACGTTGGCTGATTCGTACTGTATTTCATTATATGACCGATGTTACCCTGCTCGAGCCAGCCGATATGGCCGCAAAAGTAAAGCAAATAGCTCTGGATATAGCGAAACAGTATGGCGGATTGGATAAGGAATAAGTTCAGAGAGGATGGGTTGCTCATGATGTCCTTACATGGAAAAGTAGCTATTGTTGCCGGAGGCGCTCGCGGAGTCGGACGAGCGACGTGCATTCAGCTTGCTAAACTAGGAGCGAAGGTTGTCGTCAACGACTTTGAAAATGAGCTGGCCGCCGCGGCCGTTGTGTCCGAGATTGTTGCGAATGGCGGCGAGGCATTGACGATTCAAGCGGATGCCCGCAGCGCGGAGCAAATGAAACGGCTTGCGGATGCCGTGCAGCACACCTTCGGGCGTATCGATGTTCTCGTATGCAATGCGGGCAGTAGCGCTAAAGCCGCGACCTTTGCCGAGCTGTCCTGGGAATCGTTCGAACGGCAGTTGACCGATGAGTTGAAGGCGGCGTTCGAATCGACAAAAGCCGTCATCCCGGCGATGACGGCACAGCAATTCGGCCGGATCATCTATTTGTCCAGCACGGAGGGCAAAGACCCTACCCCTTCGTATCTCGCATTCGGTACGGCGAAGGGCGGACTTGATACGTTTGCGCGCTACATTGCGCAGGAGTTCGGCCCCTGCGGGATTACAGCCAATGTCGTCGCGCCCGGCTTCATTCGAAGCGATGAGCCTGCTATGGTCTCTGAGGAAGAGAGCCGCATGATAGGCAGCTTTACGCCGCTGGGCCGAATCGCCGAGCCGGAGGATGTGGCGGGCGTTGTTTCTTTTCTCGCCAGCGACGGCGCGCGCTTTCTGACCGGAACCTATACGCCCGTTACCGGCGGGCTGGTCATGGAATGAGCTGAGGCGGTTTTATGTGCAAAAACGATTCTTTATTGGAACGATTGATCTAACGTGTTGGGCCTATATAGGGGTCAAGACTTTAAATCAGTAAATACTAATCAATATATCATGCCCTTGGTCACGACTGCGCTCATAAAAGGAAATCAAGTTTTTCAGTTCCAAGGTTAACTCTGCGAAAAGCTCATCTGTCTCTTCGTCGACCCAAATGTTCGGGTAAATCTGTTGTTCCCTGAATGCTGAGAGTTTGAATTGTTTTCGTAACTCAATCCTATCGACGGCTTGCAGTGATTCGACAATGCGCGGCAATTCGTCCGAGCCAATGACTGCTATGAAGTCTTCTGTGTCCAGAACATGGACACCTACAATCGCCTCGCTCAAAGGATCATCTTCAATCGGCTGAGATGCAGATACACCAGTTAAAAGAAAATGCAGCCCGTCCCAACATTTATCCATCTCGTAAACCGGACAGAGTCGATTTTCCATCAATTGCTCAATCTTGGTAGGGATAGCTGTATTGTCCAGTTGTGCCACTTCATCCGCCAGAGCATCATTTAAACTCAAGTAACAGGCCATTATTCCCATAAGTCCTCTCCTATCCAACTTCGCAATTTCTTTATCTTTGTTCAAGTTATCGTAATGCCCTTCATTTAGAAAGCCTTTACTATTTTATCAAGTATTCCCGTAATATTAAGAAATACGACGATAATGACTAAAGGGATAATAAACCTCATTATAAAAAACCATATTTGAAACACAGACGCCCCTAAGCGAGAATGCTGTAATAGTTCCTCTCGCAAAGTGCTTCTCTTAATCTTATTAGTAACGAAAATAGAAATCAAAAATACTCCAAGCGGCATTAAAATATTACTAACTAAATAATCAGCCGAATCAAATAAATTGTTTGAGAAAATTAAAACATCAACAAAAGTGCTATAAGATAGGGCAGAGGGAACTCCCACTGCAAAAATTAGAGCACCAACCATAAATGCATATTTTGTTCTTTTCTCTACTTTCCCTTTCACTACAGATGCTACAATGATTTCTAGCATAGAAAAGGCCGAGGTTAATGTAGCAAATAAAAATAATGCTAAAAAAGCTAGTAAGAACACTTCTCCAAAAACGATTTGATCAAACACGGCAGGCAATACAACAAAAAGCAAACCAGGTCCTTCAGTTGGTTCTAATCCCAATGAAAATACAGCTGGAAAGATTGCTAAGCCTGCTAATAGAGCAATCAATAAGTTCATTGTAACGATTGAAACAGCTGGTTGAATCAAGCTTTCCTTTTTTGAAAGATATGAACTATACGTCACCATTACTGATACTCCGACACTTAAGGAGAAAAAAGCCTGTCCCATCGCAAACAAAATACTTCGAGATGTAATATTCGAGAAATCCGGTGCTAGAAAGAACTTCACACCTTCCATTGCGTTATCAAGTGTAAGTGAGCGAATGATTAGAAGAATAAAAAGTACAAATAAAGCAGGCATCAAAATTTTACTTGCTTTTTCAATTCCATTTTGAATCCCTTTTGCAACAACTGCAACGGTAATCGCTAAAAATACAAACTGCGCTGCAATAACCAAGATCGGATTTTCAATCGTCGCATTAAAAACGGAACCGTAATCTGCTCCCTCGCTAATGATTCCGCCAAATAAACCTTTTGCAAAATAGATAACAATCCAACCGCCAATTACACTATAAAAAGACAATAAGAGAAAGCAAGTAAATACCCCTATTTTTCCAATCCAATGCCAATTGCTATTAGGAGCCAAACTACGATAAGCGCTAATTGCTTCCTTTTGCGTGCTTCTGCCGATAACAAACTCTGCCAATAACAATGGGAGACCCATAAACAAAGAAAATAAAATAAACAGAAGAAAAAAGGCGCCTCCCCCACTTATACCGGTGACATAAGGGAGCTTCCATATTGCACCTATTCCTATAGCTGATCCTGCTGCTGATAAAATAAAACCAATCTTCGACGACCATTGTTCTGATTCTTGCATGTGATTCAATCCATTTCATTGTAATTATGTCCTTTATACAATAACGTAAAAAAACAAAAAAGTCATATTTGATGTGTTGACTTCACTCGCCCAGCGACACTATGCTGCAGCCGTTTCTTCCATTACAAAAAGAATACTGAGATGCCGCAGCCATACAATTCCGCAGTTTCACGCAAAAAAAGCCGTTGCACAGTAAGAACCATGCAAAAGCTTCCTTGCAATTACATATATCCGAGCTTACCAAGCAGACATTCTTAACAAAGCATCAGCTCCGCACAGTGTGGCCTGATGCGGCTTGAAGTTGCCTTTATTGTCGCCCTTCACCGATACCGCTGGAAAAATGTCAGCTGCCGAAGCGCTAGCCACTTAGTATGGTTCTGCTTTTGTTCCCGCATTTTCAGCCTTATCTACAGCCTCATTCGCAGAAATAGAACCTTCGCCTTTTTGGGCCTTATACACTTGCATTTCTTTCATTTTTGCAGCAATGCCTTCTTTTACACGACGACCATAATCCTCATCTGCTTGTGTAAAGTGTTCAATCATTGCCTCTTGAATACGCACATCACAAATAGCTAATGCATTCGACAAATTTTTAATAAGCTCTTCTCGTTCCCACTCTTCAAAATTACGATACGTCTCTCCAGCTTGTCCGTAGTTATTTGGGCGATCAATTGGCGCGCTTTGCAATTTATCATTGTACATAGGTTCATGCTTTGGCCGCTTAGTTGAATCAGCTTCCTGCAAACCACCAATCATCGACGGTTCATAATTAATATGAGGATTTCCACCGAATTCTTCTGCACGAGGTACATCCATTTGGCCACGATGCTGATTGGTTCGAACTTGCACCTTTGGCGCATTAACCGGTAATTTCAAATAATTTGTTCCCACTCGATAACGCTGTGTATCCGAATAAGAGAAGGTACGACCTTGCAGCATTTTATCATCGGAGAAATCGAGCCCATCCACTAATACTCCTGTGCCAAATGCAGCAAGTTCAATCTCTGCATGATAGTCTGTCGGGTTCCGATTTAAGACCATTTTACCAACCGGCAAGAAAGGAAATTTATCTATTGGCCATAATTTTGTATCATCAAGCGGATCAAAATCGAGCTCTGGATGCTCATCATCGCTCATCATTTGCACGAAAAGCTCCCATTCAGGGTAATTACTTTCCTCAATAGCTTCATATAAATCCTGTGTTGCATGCCCAACGTTTTTTGCTTGAATTGCATCAGCTTCTTCTTGCGTCAAGTTTCGAATTCCTTGTTTCGGCTCCCAGTGATATTTAATCAAGACAGCCTCGCCTTTATCATTGACCCATTTATACGTATTAACGCCAGAGCCTTGCATGTGACGATAAGTCGCTGGAATTCCCCATGGCGAAAATAAGAACGTAATCATATGAGTTGCTTCCGGTGTACGTGACACAAAATCAAACATTCTTTCTGGATTTGGAATATTTGAAGCTGGATCTGCTTTAAATGCATGAATCATATCTGGAAATTTCATTGCATCGCGGATAAAGAATATTTTTAAATTATTACCGACTAAGTCCCAGTTTCCATCTTCCGTATACATTTTTATTGCAAAGCCACGGGGGTCACGGGCAGTTTCTGGTGAATCCTTTGAGCCTGCTACTGTAGAAAAACGAGCTAGGACAGGGGTTTGCTTACCTGCACCTGAAAACACTTTGGCACGGGTATATTTTTCAACAGGTTCTTGCCCAACCTTGCCATACGTCTCAAAATAACCAAAAGCACCCGCACCACGCGCATGAACAACGCGCTCCGGTACTTCTTCGCGATCGAAATGCGAAATTTTTTCGATATAATGATAATTTTCTAAAGTAGCAGGACCACGGTTGCCAATTGTCCGTAAATTTTGATTATCCGTAATCGGATGACCTTGTCTATTTGTTAAGGTTTCGCGTTTCAATTCCTTTGATACTTCAGTATTATTTTTCTTCAATTAAAAGCCCCTCCTAAATTTCCAACTTTAAATAATAATTACCAATAGCATTGGATACTATTCTAATTTTTGTTCACACATAGAGCTGATACGCTTCGTTACAATCTAAAATGAGCTATTTTCGTTGAAATAACGCTTGTCAGCTTCGTTAGAATTATTTTTCAACAGTCTGCTACTTTTCTATTGGTTCTGTTAATTCTCTTCTCAGTAAAGCAATTTCATGTTTATACGGAGGGTTTTTGTATTTAATAGGTCCTATAGATGGGGTTTCAAGCAGTTTGGGTAGATTAGAAAGTTGAGGATGGTGAACAATATAGTCCAAGGCATGCAGACCTATGAACCCATGTCCGATATTCTCGTGCCGATCTTTATGGGAGCCGCGTTCATTCTTGGAATCACTTGATTGTTCACGGAGTTTGCCAGATTGACTAGGAAAGGAGCGTGAACAACAATATTGCTGATTCCATGCTCTTTCATATGCGCATGCCCCTCTGAAATCTTGTAATCAGAGATCGGTTTTCGTTTCGTATTTTGTGGAGCACCGGTGTATATCAGGAATGTATTCGCTCCGTAAGAAGCAGCCTCTTTGCTGGCTTTAAGCAACATCTCCTTGCCGCCCATAGATACGTGACTTCCGATTAGCATGTACTATCCCCCCGAATTCCGCATTTCGTTAAATAGAATATTTTCAGCGTTTACGGGAAGAGAAGATGTTATACATCAGGCAATAAACAACTGTAATGGAAGTTAAATTGTAAAAGGAGAGCGCCCGTGATGGACGTTCTCCTTGAGAGTACCAGATGAGAATTGAGATAACATGATAGAAAGGCAGATTAATGAATAATATCGTCTCTGGTTTTGGCTTTTTCGTTCATAAACGCCTCGTATTCCTGAATGCCACCCTTGACCAATTGTTCGCGGTAATCATTCAAAATCTGAAGTGCCTTATCATCACTTCCAGCAAAAAAGGCGCTCTCGATGATGTCACGCTGGGTATTGCTATCCAGCAACATTTGAATCTTATCAAATTCCGGATATTCATCATTGAAATAACTTAAGCGATAACCGTCCACTACTGTCAAACCGTATATATTCTTCGCTGTCTCATACAACTCGTCAATATCTGCTGTATCGCCGGCTGCTGTGAACATACGATTCGGCAAACCATATACACCTAACGTATAGACGCTTCCAATCCCCTGATTAACTGCATAACTCGGGTCGTTTTTGGCGTTGGACAAGAACTGTTCCGTGTGCTTCGGTTGTCCGTTCGCATCCATCGTCCAATGCTCGCCCTCAATTCCTAAATATGCCAGGAGTTTGCCTTCCTCACTGTTGATAAAGTTTAAGTAGCGCATCGCCGCTTCCGCATTTTTGCTGTCACTTGTAATAAATAGTCCCGGCACGCCGGATTGTCCTTTTAATACTTTAGACTCCACCATCGTATTTTCACCGTTTGCATCCACAATCGGTCCTACAGGTACATATTCCATTTCCGGATGATCCACATATAAAGACTGGCTTAGAACCGTATTCATGTGAGGATAGTGTGCGCTAACCATAGCTACTCGCCCTGTTGCCATTTTCTCTTTGGCGACCGTATCGTTTTGGCGGAATGCTTCTGGATCAAATAGACCTTCTGACACCAGCTTTCTCATAAATAATACTCGCTTGTCAGTCAACTCCGAGAAGATGCCATGACGGTATTCGCCGTCAATTTTTGTGAAAGCAGTAAAATTATTTTCAGAGAATGAATTGAGCATAGAAGAGTAATTCCAGCCGTTCTGCCATGCACCCGACGGAATAACGGGACGCCCTGCAGTATCTTTGAAATCACCTTCTTTAATTTTCTGCAGCAACGGATACAGATCTTCGGAATGACGAATATCGGATGGTTTAACATTCAATGCTTCGAGTATATCTTTTCTAACGAATACATTGTACGCCCACTGCGTCGTGTCATCAGGACTCAAAGGAGTGTGCATAGGAAGGAAATAGTGCTCGCCATTGAATGATGCATCCTCCAAATCGTTTTCACTGAAGTCAGAAGCCACACCGACAGTAAAAGCATCCTTCATATTGGGTCCATACTGATTAATCAGATCGTTAAGCGGCATGATCAACCCTTCTCGGGCCGCCTTTTTGATCGCAACCGTATGCACATCCTGTCCTCCCCAATAAGGAGCCATCACCATATCCGGCATGTTGCCGGTAGCAAACAATAAATTCAAACGCTCAATTTCAGGAATTGTAATCCACTCGACGTCAAGCGTAACCCCTGTCTTTTCTTTAATAACTTGGGCAACAGGATTATTTACAAGATCGGAAGGCGCCAAGAAGGACAGGCCTTGCCAGGCAACCAACAGCTTCAACGTGACCTCTTCCGGTTTATCGTCGCTGCTGCCGCCGCTTTTTGCATTCGTCTTAGGCGAGACAGTTGGGGAAGCTCCATTATCTGTTCCCGCACAACCCATTACAGCAACTGAACAAAGCAATAGAATCATACAAAGCGAGAAACTTTTCTTAAGCCAAATGTTCATCGTCCAATGCCCCCTCAAAATAATTGTACTTTATTACTCTTTAATCGAGCCTATCATAACACCATTTACAAAATACTTTTGCAAAAATGGATACACACATATAACCGGAATTGTAACGATGATAACAAAAGCCATCCTTAACGCCTCAGGCGTTGTATTGGATACTGCTCTGGCCATCAAGTCGGAATTCATGCTTTGCTGCATTGCATTCGCCTCAAACGATGTTTCCGCAAGCACTTTTTGCAGCAGCGTTGCTGCAGGAATCATATTGGGATCATTCACAAAAAAGGCTCCCGTCACCCAATCATTCCAATGCGCTACCGCCACAAACAGGGCTATGGTCGCCAAAACAGGCTTGGCCAGCGGCAAATAGATTTGAAAGAAAATACGCAAATCGCTTGCGCCGTCTATTTTGGCAGACTCCGACAGGCTGTAGGGAATATTCTCAAAATAGGTTCGAATAATGATGATATTAAAGAAGCTGTACATGCCCGGAATAATGTAAATCCAGATGGAATTGATCAGGCCGATTTGTTTATACAGCATATATAACGGAATAATTCCGCCGCTAAATAAGGTCGTAAAAAAGCAATAGAAAATAATGTATTTCCTTCCGGGCAGCTCCTTGTTCAGAAGCGCATAAGCCGCCATAGAAGTCAGCATAACCGATAAAATGGTTCCTGTCCCTGTGCGAAGCAATGAAAGCTGAAATGCACTTATTATATTGGGATTGCCAAAAGCAGTCGCATAATTGGCCAGTGTAAATTCTCTCGGCCAGAAATAAATACCGCCTCTCAAAGCGTCAATCCCATCATTAAAGGAAAGCACGAAGATGTAATAAAACAAATACACGGTGCTGCATCCAAATAAGATAAGAAAGACATAATTGCACAGGGTAAACCATTTTTCACCTAACGTTTCTTTGTAGAACAATTAGCGTAAGACCTCCCTTCCTTGAATGTTTACCATAAGGAAACACCCGTCGCACGCCTAGAGATCGTATTAGCCGTGAAAATAATGATCAAGGAAACTACGCCTTGAAATAAGCCCGCTACTGTAGCCAGACTGTAATACCCTTGCCTAAGGCCCATATGGATAATGTACGTATCCAATATTTCGGACACGGATAAGTTGCTTGGCTGCCGCATTAAATAAATCTGCTCGTAGCCTGCACTCATTAGCCCTCCCATAGACAATATGAGCAATATTCCGATAATCGGCTTGAGACTTGGCAGCGTGATGTACCACATGCGCTGGAAGCGCTTGGCGCCATCCATGCTGGCAGCCTCATATAGATCGGGATTGATCGCGGATATTGCAGCCAAAAAAATAATTGTGTTCCACCCTACATGCTTCCATATGTCCGACATGACCACAATCGAATAGAACCATGATGGATCTCCAATAAAGAAAATAGGATCTCCGCCAAACAATTTGACCTTCAGTTCATTGATTGGACCTGCATTCGGAGATAATATTTTCGAGAACAGGGTGATAATCACAACCCAGGATACGAAAAAGGGTAGATATGATACTGTTTGAATGACACGTTTGAACCATCGGTTTCTTATTTCATTCAGCAGCAGTGCCAGCCCTAATGCAGCTGGGAAGCCAAACATTAACTTCAAAAAGCTAATGACAAGCGTATTACGGATCAAATCCCAAAACTTATAGTAGTTAACGAACTGATCCAGGTATTTCCACCCCGCCCAAGGAAGCTCCCACATGGTTTTATTAAACTGAAAGTGTTTAAACCCCAATGTGACACCATACATGGGAATGTAGGCAAAGATAAAGTAATAGATCAAGGCCGGAAATAAAAATAAATATAAATATTTGTACCTCCATATCCTCTTCAAGATCATACTATCTCTACCTGATTACGTGTTGGAAAGACAGGGAATTTCTTAGCTGGCTTTGCCTGATACCAATATGCAACCGAACTAATATCATGCGTTCCGGGATAAAAACGTCCCGAGTCCCGCCACCCCAAAGCCTGTATAGTAACCTTCAAATCATTCTGAAAGCGAATCGGGTCGACAACATGCCAACGGTACATAGCGTGCCGGTGTTGGGATTGATACAACCCATCCGGAGTTAGTACCTGATGCATACCCATATAAGGCGTTGTATAAGTCCGGTATTGCCCATCTACATCCCAATTGAATGCCCCGCCAAAATAATCTTCGGTACCCGTACCGCAAATGGTAGGAAATTGCTCATCGCCATCGAGATAAAATTTGATTTCCCCTTCTCCCCACCATCCGTTGTTATTAATCCCCCAGCCCATGGAAGTGCCCACATATTGCCCCTGGCCCTCAATTCCATCCACAATCGTGTATACTTCGCCATAAGGCAACGGATTTTGCCGCCTGAACTGAGCATGGAAGTATGCTGCATCATCCGGCACATCAGTAAGCGTGTAATTGATCTGATAATAAATAACCTGATCCTGAGAAGGATGAATATTCTCCAGTGTCATGTAGCAGCGTTTTCGAAAAGGCATTTCCCAGAAGCAGTTCATGCCTCGGTTCGGATTAACCGCCACCATCATTGAACTGATTTGGGCGAATGGCCCCTTGGTCGGCACAGCCGGATCCATAAATGCAAACGGAGTTGCAAAAAAATCCGAAAGCGGACACTCTACTGACGGCTGCTCGCAGTCATCCCAATAAATCCGTAAAATAAAATCTCTTCCTATTGTGCCAGCAAACCAAATACTTTGAATGGCACCCTCATCTTGAATATCCGCTAAAACCAGCGTCTCCCCAGGCTTTACCCATACGCAAGGCCTGCATTTCCACCCCAATCCAAGCTCTCTCGCGGGACCATTCGGGTCAGCTTCAGCTTTGGCTCCGCCTGCAACTTCGCCTGTAGGATTCTCAGGAGAAATGGATCTCGATCTTGCATTTGATAACTTCCACAAATTATTAGGATGTAATTCCAAACCGTTAAACATCAGTATCGCCCTCTCTAAAGTGTTAATGTATCTATCATAAAATTTTCTGGATAGTTGCATAATGGATTAATCTTTGCTGTGTATTGGACGAAACTCATACGTTTTCTATCAGATTTGATATAAAAAAAAGGAACCCGATTCAAATCGATTCTAAAATCGACAATCCCGGGGTTCCATTTCTTTATTTGGCTGCTTGATTCCGATATTCAAGCGGTGTAATCCCATACATTTGCTTAAACTTGCGGTGAAAGTAATGAACGTCCTCAAATCCCACACTTAGGGCAATTTGCGCAATAGACATTCCAGTAAGCTGCAGCAATTGCTGAGCCTTCTCCATCCTAATGCCCGTTAGTTCCTTGACAAAAGTAATGCCTGCTTCCGCCTTGTACAAGGTTGACAAATAGTTAGAGTTAATGGCGAACTTTCTGGACAGCTCCTTCACGGTTAAATTGTCAGCGTAATTGGCCTGCATATAGCCTCTAATGTTCTGAACAATTGCGCTGCAGTCCATAGGCAGCCGATGTTCCGGCTTGACCAAGGTGACAATGGTTGTTAGTAAATATTGCACTAGATCTTCCGTGCGATCAAAGTGCTGCACCAAATCCATATTCATAAAATCAAAATCAATCGAATCTGGCAGCTCTAATTGCTGCTGAGAGCATAATCGCATCAAAGTCCGAATAATCTCCATGTAAATCAAACGAAAATCTAATAATGAAGCGTCCTTAAGCTTTTTGTTGGATAGCAGCTCTAATAAAATAACTTCGACATTTTTGAAATCCGATAGCTCGATTGCTTTGCTGAGCAGGCTGAGCTGCTCTATCGGAATATCTATACGTGAGGACATAGATACATCCTTGGCATAAAATACGTTATGATTCCCTTTAATAAACCTCAAATCCAATGCTGCGCGGGCTTGTTTGTACAATTCTTCTGAAACCTGCGGCAAAGTCGAGCTGATTCCGATGGTAACCGTTATTTTCAACAGCTTGGTCACGGTTGTAAACAGGCGGAAAATAAATTGCTCAATTTGCGCTGTGTGCCCATCTTTTTGTGCGAATTGCAGTAGTATGTGAACCTGATTTTGGTCCTTCAAATTATTTCCGATCAAAAATTGCCTGTCCATTAACAAGGTTTCTGAAATATTTTTAATCGCGAATTTCATCAAACCCAAATCCTGATATTTAAATCGTTCACCACTGTAATTCGTTCGATCAATATGAACGATGACAAGCGTATATTGCATATTGGGACGATCGAAAAGTTGAAAATACTCTGGTAACGGAGCAGCTGTATGCTCCCACTCTGCAAGCAGATCGCTAGGAAAATATTCTTCACTCTTGGTCTTGTTCTGAGACAAAGCATGATTGAGCACTTGCTCCTCTATCAGCTGCTTGGTCTTCTTCATTTGTATCTCCCGCTTAGCTTCTGACTGCTGCCTCTCCTTGCCTTTCTTCACATCTTCACAAAGATTAGCAAATATAGATCGGAATTGTTCCTCCTTGATCGGCTTTAATAAATAACCCATTACCCCCATATTTAACGCTTGCTCGGCGTATTCAAATTCAGCATGGCCGCTGATGATCATAAACCGCACATCCAGTCCCGCTTCCCTAACTAGCCTGATCAAGGAAATACCGTCTACATCATCCATTTTGACATCTGTAATAATAATATCGGGACATTCTTCCTGAATGATATCCATCGCCATACTGCCGTCAGCAGCCTCTTTCACCCATTCATACGGAACATTTATTTGCTGCAATTTATGCACGATCCCCTTGCGAATCCACTTTTCGTCATCTACAATAAGCACCTTATACATAGCTGTCCTCTCCTATTTTGCAAATGGCATGACTATTGCGACTTTCGTTCCGACGCCTGGCACACTCTCAATCTGTACCCCGTATTGCTGACCAAAGGTCAGATGAACCCTGGAATGAACATTGTGCAGTCCAATACTGTCGCTGTGATGTTCACTGGAAGCAAGCGTATTATTCAGATGCTGTAAAACCTCCGAAGACATGCCTATGCCATTATCAGAAATAACAAGCCTTAACTGCCCGTCCTGCTGCTCCGCCGTCACTTCAATTCGACCGACGCCTCTTCTTCCACGAAAAGCATGGAGTATTGCATTTTCAACAATGGGCTGCAAAATAAGCTTCAGCACCTTGACATTCTGCAGATGCTCCGCAATCTGAATAGAGAGCAAAAACCGGTCATCGAAGCGTACATTTTGAATATTTACATAGTGGACAATATTATTAAGCTCATTGCTTAACGGAACCAGACTGTCGCTTATATTAATGCTATAACGCAGCATATCTCCCAGACTCTCCGTAACTGCGCTGATTTCCCGGGCTTCCATAATCGAAGCCATGGAATTAATTGATTCCAGCGTATTAAACAGGAAATGCGGGTTAATTTGATTTTGCAAAACAGACAATTCTGCTCTTTTCTTGTACAGCCCTTGAATATAATTCTCTTGAATGACTTCATTCAGTCTCCGCACCATGGTATTAAACTGGCTGTCGATAATGGCAATTTCATCTCTGCCTTCAATATATTCGGTTATTTCCAGCTTTCCTTCCTTAACACTATCCATCTTTCTTATAAAACGTCGCAAGCGCTTCATTAATATGAGAGACATCAAATAGCTCATCACAAATGTAAAAATAATGATGGCGATGACAAATGTGACAACCTTACTAAAAACGGCTTTCGTTTTTTGTTCGATTTCAAAATCAGGAAATAGAAAAAGAACCTCTCCATTCAATTTTTCAACGGGCTTCCTTATTAGAACCTCTCCTGATGTCAAATGCACAATCGCGTCTCTATTCTGCATAGTATCGTTGTCAAGCTGAGCAGTAAATTGCTCATGAGAAGCAAATAAAATATTATTTTTGCCATCTCTAATGGCAAACTGATAATCACTGGAATAATTCGTTACAAGGCTTTCCTCAAAGATCAGAGCGGCGTCAACATCAATCTTGATCAAAGCCAACGTGCGGTTGTAAGTGCCATCGCTCAAATCTTTCATTGGACTGGTAAAAGAAACAATTTTCTTCTTCAATCCTAATGTTTGATAGTCAAAAACTAGAGATTCCAACATTAAGGTTGATAGAGCATCGGAATACCAATGCTCCTCCTCCATAGCTTCAAGATTGGCAATATGCCTGCCATCTCTCGGAAATTGCGGACTCTCGGCGTAGAACATAATATTGTAAATCTCCGGATAGTCAGAAAAGATAACATTTTTCATTTCCGATGTAAAAAAATTACTAATATAGACTAAATCTTTGGTATCATACTGATATTGCTGTTGCATAATTGTTTGAAAGTTTTGATTAGATGATAATGTTTGCAACAAATTTTTGTATATCTCCAATTTGTAATTCAAATTTACTGCATACTGTTCTACAAAATGAACATAGTTCGAGCTTACTTCCTGCCTAATCGAATGCTGCATTTCTCTGAAAAAAAACCAGCTTATCAAAAAAACAGGAATCATGACCATGGTAAATACCATGGCCACAATTTTGTTGGAGAGTGACATATTAAGGATAGCTTTTCTCAATGGGATATCCCCATTCTATTTTTTTCTTATATAGTAACATACTAAAACTAGCTAATTATAGCTTTCCTGTCATGCGATCCTATGACATGCTGCTAGAGAAAGTGTTTAGCTTCCCAATTGGTTTGCATCTACAATGTACTTAGTTGAACGACTGTAATACCTTCGCTATCTCCGTTAACATTGACTGCCTTAACTTGAACTTCATAGAGCGTGTTGGCAGCAAGTCCCGTAATAGTGGCCCCGGTTATTGGCGAGACGCCATCAGCCCATTCATACCAAGTGCCGCTGCCGCTTACCCTGTAAGCAATCTTATAATCGGTAATCTCGCTTCCTCCATCAGAAATCGGTGCATGCCAAGTCAGTTTGAGACTTGAACTTGCTCCTGTTCCCGCTAAATTTTCTACAAATCCAGGCTTGGTGCTCGCGCGCTGCTGATTAATGCGAATACTTTCCATTGCCCAATTCAGGTTGGTATCGCCTGTACTCCCTCTGGATGTTGTAATATGGAACCATTCTGTCCATCCATTCCACGGACCAAAGGTGATTCCTGCCGAACCCAGCCCCGATGTAGCCAGTGTTTTCTGCAATTCCAGCCATTGCGGTGTTTTACCATATACATCGCTGTCAGGGAATACATTGGTCGAATCGTAACCTGCAATAACAAAGGAAGCTGTCGGAAACCCCGCATCATTCCATGTCTTCAATAATTTTGTAGCCCATCGCGTTCTTGCTTCGTCACTGCTTCCATCAACTGTTATTTCCCAAGGATGGATTAACAGAACGTACTCATTATTAGCTAGATCCGCAGGTCTCGGTCCATATGCGCCCGGCAGCAATCCGCCCTCCGTTTCTTTTGGCAGTCTTGTCGGATCCAGAGCAAAACCAATTTCAATGTCGTAATGCTCTGCAACAGCTTCCGCTATATTTGTAAGATTGTCTTTAAAAAAGTTGGCCGAATATGTCCCTATTTTTATGGATTCAATAAAGGATACAACCTGTTTCGCCTCGCCATCTTGATTGTACAGCTTAAGCCAGCTCGGGGAATCTCCCCAGCGTTCCGCCCAGTAACCAATTCTATTAACTATGTTTTCATTATTTACGCCAAAATCCAAATAGAAGGGCATTGTGCTTGACGTTTCAATGAGAGGATAGAAATATAGTCCTTCTTCCTCAATTAATGAAATTAAGCGGTCATAGTCCTCGTAAATTTGACCATCAGTACGATTTCTCCATGCATTCATAGGAAGAAACTTGGAACCGCTTAACGTGTCAGCGCCGAAAAAGCTGATTTGCACCGCATTTATACCGATCGATTTCATACGCTGCAGTTGAAGCCGGATATCTTCTTCCTGAAATCCCATTTCTGTTTCTAATGGCAGCGCTGTATAGGCGGACATAAAATTACTGTTCGGAATTCCCGGAAACATCAGGGTTGAAGCCAGCACATTAGATTGAGCGGAGTCATCCGCAATCTTCCCCCAGGAACCGCCAAGTTTGCGAGATAATACATCGGATGAAAGTCCTGCGCCATAACTATTAACGGCCCGAACTCGAAAATCATACCATTGATTCGCATCCAGTCCCGACACAATAGCCGATCTAGAAGCTGTGCTGCTATGCAGCTGCCATGTATCCGAAGCAGAAAGTTTATACTCGACTCTGTAGTTGGTGACCGATGCATAAGAGGAGATGGGCGCTGCCCAGCTTATATTCACTTGATTGCTGGATACGGCGGCTTTTATTTTCCTAACTTTACCCGGCGTCAAATATTGTTCGATTTGATTGGCCTCAATGACGGATCGTTCCGCCGAAGTCAATGCGTCAGCGAATACAAGCACCTCTTGCATATATCCTACCAGTCCGACTCCTATCGCATTGCTTCCGATGGTTGCAGCAGATGTAAGTCCTGCTGTCCCCATATTGCCGAGAACAACATCGCCATTCAATGAAATGGAAGAAGATGAACCATTAATGATGCTGGTGCTTACGAAGCTTTCTCGAAAATCAAGACCCGAGGCCTGTATCAGATGACCAGCATTGCCTGCTCGAAGTTCATTGACTGCAGGAGCAACATTCCAACGGTAGACTTCAGCGCCATTAGGATCAAATATAAAACGGCTGCCATTCCCGAACGTTGTTCTTCCTACCAAGTTAATTGAAAGCGGAGCAGGCGTATTGATCGAGCTTAGAGACAGTTCATTGTACTCATCAAAGTAAATGGCTAGCCTGCCATCCACATACTGAGCTGCTCCTTCACTCACAATCAGCGGCTGAAGATTGGAAACGGCTTGCACCGCATCAGCTCCATTCCCGCTCTGGTCATACCATACCGCGACATGACCGTTTGAGTTTCCTACAAATTTCAACAATGCATCGATGGCCAATTCACCATTAGCAGCACTGTAAATATCCTCTACTGCATTGTCGCTTGATCGTCTTACCTGTATTAACGGTCCATTGTAATCGCTTTCAACCAGACGCAAACTATAAATCGCCGCCTTATTGTCTATATCTTCTATAGTATCTGCAGCCGCACATATCACACTTGAGAAAGTAATTAACCCCAATCCTAATGCCATGCAAAATAATACTCTTTTCATACCTTGAGCCATCATTGTCCACAACCTCCCATCGTTAATAGTCTAATCATAATCGGAATTTCAACTCTTCGTAGTAGACAATAGTTAGATGGCAAGTGGACATTTATTAGTATTACGAACAAATTGCAAATTAGGGCGAAATTTAAAGAAACTAAACCATAGTGCCCATTTATAGAACAGGCTGCCTAAGCGGTTCCAGTGCTCGTGACTGATCTACATAGATAAAAGCATCATACCGGCTTGGGAGTATGGATGGCACATAGTTACCACACTCAAATTCCGGGTGGTAAACAACGTCAATTGCCCGATGTCCAAGCGGTTGATTGAGCACCTTGCATAACAATCTCAATATCACCAACGGCTTGTACGACCATATGTAGATCTTCCATCGTCTTAATGGGCTTAGATGTTTTTTGAATTTCAAGTATAATTTCTTCTTCCTGCATATACATTCACCCCCTTTGAATTGTCATGTTTAGGTACGAATTAGGTAGATAATACTTGCATCTTTCAATGATGGTTTACCTATCATTTCCGCCAAATGGTGCATCTATTCGGGAAACAGCGATGATGTAAGTGGTTGTGTTCATACCAATTGAAAAATCAAATTTAAATAACCCTTAGCACGTTGTGATATGTTAAGGGCTTCTAATTACCTTTATAGAGTGAACGAAAAAGACACCCAAATTCGGTGCCTTTTATAGTTATATCCTATTCACTTGTTACTGCTCACCTTGGGACAGCTCTTTATTCTTCATTTAGTTTTGATATTCCGTAAAGATTTGAAAGGTGACGCCGTATTTGTCCGTTACATCTCCAAATCCAGGACTAAAAGACTCTTCCTGAAAAGGGATATTGACTTGCCCATCTTGCCTTAGGGCTTCATAAATTTGTTTTGATTTTTCCACATCGTTTGTTGTAATGCATATGGTAACCCGTTTTCCGTCTGCTATATGCAGACCTCCTGGAGCATCAGAAAACATGAGTTCCGTCTCACCTACTTGTAACTTTGCATGTGCTATGAGATTCTTTAGTTCATCATTAAAAGTATTTGGCATTTCCGGCATTTCTCCGTAAGTAATAATCGAGAGAACCTTTGCGCCGATTGTTTGTTCATAAAACTGAATAGCTTCTTTTGCAGTTCCCTCCAGTGTTATATAAGGGGTTAGCTTTACTGTCATCCTTGCACCCCTTCTTCTGTGTATTGTTTGAAATTGTCCAGAATCGCTTGCCAGCCCGCTTGCTGGAATTCGACGGGATGGGTGCTTTCAGCATCAAAAGTTTCAACAACCTTCGTTTCGCCGCCTAGATCCTCGAAGGTGATCTCGACCTTTCTTCCATCCTCTATGGTGTATGAAATCAGCTCATGCTGCTGTACTTCATCATATACCCCAAAAAAATCAAACCCCATGCTTCCATCCTTCGCTTCCATTCTAGTTAGAAACTTTCCACCAGCTCGCAAATCATTCTCCGCCCTCGGCGCATGCCAATCCTCGGATGCTTGATTCCATTTCGTGATGTGCTTCGGCTCTGTCCAATAGCTCCATACTTGTTCAATTGGCGCTTTCACTACTGCCTGAACGGTTACTTTTGTCGATTTGCTTATATCCATTTTGAACGACACCTCTCTTAATATCATCGTTATTTTGTTTCTCAATAATATAGACGTCAGTCGAATTCAAAATTCATCGGTGAATTTGCTCCGGCAGCCCAAATCGAGAAAATAATTTGGTGTTAATAAAATTTTGAACATGGAGTATTTTCTGATCCTTGACTTCGAGAACGTGAATCCCCCAAGGAATCAGGATGGTTGTATCTTCAGGATTCGGTGCATACTGTGCTAATGCGGGATAACCTCCGTTCACAGCTACCGGCTGAAAGCGGGAACCCTCGCAATGCCAGCGAGTCAGTGAGAAGAACTTGAACAAATCGTCCTTGCCACGTATCCACATCGGGAATGGAGGCATGGACATACAGCCTTCCTCATGGAATAATGCAACAAGCGCATCAATATCAAATTTCTCAAAAGCATCCACATACCGGGACAGCAGCTCGTGATCAGGCTCAACATCCATTCGGCTGAGCTCGTCGGAACGCAGTTTGGTCCGGTCCATCGTCTCTCTAGCTCTTTGTAGGGCGCTGTTAACGGCCGCTGGCGACATGCCTAGTGTTTCAGAAATTTGCTTGGAGGTCCACTCAAATACGTCTTTCAAAATAAGCACAGCACGTTGACGAGGCGGTAAGGCTTGTAAGATGGCTATGAAGCAGAGCTGCAGGGTGTCTTTGCGAATGAGGGCATCTTCAGGATTCTCCCCAAAGTCAGGAGCAAGCCATATCCATGAAGAGTCAGGCAGCGTTTTCCTGGGTTCTATAATAGAGGTCGCAGGATCTGACAGATCAACGGGAAGGATACGGCGTTTAGCTTGTCTTAGTTTATCCAGACATAAGTTAGTTGCGATACGGTAAACCCATGTTTTAAACGAGGATTCTTGCCTGAATGAGTTCCAGCTTTGCCATACACGTATGCTAGTCTCCTGGACAGCATCGTCCGCGTCCTCGATAGATCCAAGCATTCTGTAGCAATACGATGTTAACTCCGGCTTCAAATTCTCTAATAACTGCAAATCAACTGTCGTCTCGTTCATATTAGCCTCCTTTTTTAGGGAAAATGTATTTAGTGTGTGTGTTATCGTATTCTCTAGATCTCGTGTTCTCAAGGTTTTGTAAGTGCTATTCTAAAACCAAGGTCATCTATCTTGAATTCAGGCATGCTTTTCCTTCTGACCGTTGAACCACAATTGTTTTCAACCTCAGCCCAACTGCCTCCGCGGAAGACCCTATAATTCCCATATCGATTAGTATCATATAGATCCCAGCACCATTCCCACACATTTCCGATCATATCGTAAAGCCCCCAGGGATTAGGCAGCAGCTTTCCGACATGTTGAGCTGATCCATTGGAGTTTTTTAGATACCATGCGATTTGATCAATTGCTGCATACCGATATCCCGTGGTTCCCGCTTTACATGCATACTGCCATTCGGCGTCTGATAGCAAACGAAAGCCATTCGCCTTGTTGTTATATATCGTGTTCTTACTTTCACTGTCGATATTGTAGCATTCAGTCCTGCCAAGCATTCTGGACAATTTGTTACAAAAGACAAGCGAATCTATCCACGAAACTTCCGTAATTGGGAGGTTACACACATTCGGTTCTACTTCTTCTTCGTTCAGTACAAAATGATACAAATGCTGTGTTACCGGATACTTCATTACATAGAAAGGTTCAATCGTTTCCGTCCATGTAATAACCTTTCTATTACTTCCACTTCCAGGGTCTGATAACGTGTAATCCGAACTAAGCCATTTATTCATATTGATATAATCGCGCAGTTCAACGGATCCACCCTCTATTAGCACCATCAAATTCATTATGTCTTTTAGAAAACGCTCTTTGTCATTTCCGTACTTTTCTATAATCTTATTTCCCTCCTGTCTTTCGAGGTGCTGCTTCAAGGTTAAATCTAACATGTATGACTTCCTCAATACCACCAACGAATTCCATTCTGGAACCGTATTTTCCTGCAAAGCAGCTTTAAAAAGTTTTAAAAATATTTTTTTGTGGTAGGTTCAGCTTAACGGGGTATTGGCGATTTAGGTGAATTACCTTCGACGAAGATACTTGCAAAAGAGATGATTTAACTATCTATTTTTTTGCAGGCAGACTAAGGCATTAAAAATGAGCTGGCGGAAACGTACCGTGAGCTCATTTCCATACCGTATCATTTTATAAGGCAAATTTAGTGTAAAGAGGACGGCTCAGTCGGCTGGATCAGGCACCTTTCGCGACTCCCGGCGCGAGGTGCTCGGTCAGCCCGGACTGACGTCCATCACTTCTCCGGAAGGCTGGATCAGCGCGATTTCGAACCTGCAAGGCCAATGCATGTCTGGCGCAAGCGTTAAGGCATTAATTCAAATGGCCGGGGGCAAAGCACTTCTATTCGGAAGCTCTTCCGGTGCAATTTTGGCTCTTAAGGCAGCCAGCCATTAGAAGAGCAGGTCACAAGGCTGTATCTGTATGAGCCTCATTTTTTTATTAACGATAGCCATAAGCCGGTTCCGGCAGAATACGTCGAGCACTTGAACAGATTGAAGCTGACAGAAAAAGCGTTGCGGTTGAATATTACATGTCGGAAGCACTTGGTATTGCTGGGGAATATATCGGCTACATGAAGGCCGACCCTTCTTAGAATTCGATGGAGGCATTGGCTCACACTCTCGCTTACGATGGCATGATTATGGACGACACACAATCCGGCAAGCCGCTTCCGTTCAACCGCTGGAACGTCCATATTCCGACTATGATTAGAGAACAGTGAACTCTTGTTTCACGATGCAGCCAAAGAGCTTGCTGGACTTCTATCTTACCTATCTTTATTTCGAATCACATATTTATTTACTTCCTAGGATCGGATGGTTTAAAGAGTGTGAATCAAGCGACTAATACGAAATAGATTCGCTTCGTTTCTTTTATATGTAGTGTTCAGTCCGCTGTCTGAAAACTGAATGCTTTAGAGCCACCCCTGATGCAGGATGGCTCTCTCTTAATGCATCTATCACGTAATCTGCTTGCTCTACCGAACCTTTTTAACAGGAATCCAAGGCTCGACATCAACTTCTTCTGTAATGATCTGCTTCTCTACACCAACTTGGATTTCTGGCCCTACTTGTATTGCAGGTCCCTCAATTTGCTCATACCCTGAAGTTGGGAACCATCCCCCGTAAATTTATTTCCATTTTTCTGGCCCCCAAGGAATTTTTATATCAATTACAACCCAGGTCATAGCCGGTACAAATAATTGAGAGAATTTATCTGGGCATGGCTTCGTTGAAACAACTGATAAATAGTAATTGTAATCAGCCATTCTTCGTCCAGCCCCCTCGGCTACATCCACATGAAGAATACCGTAAGGCTCTACATTATTAAGCGATTTCAGCTCAGCGAACGTGGTGTGATCGGTTGATCTCCAAACTTGTTCGACACCAGGGCGTTCACCCATTTCGATTGGTTATTCCAATTACCTGAAATGCTTCCTTGCTTTCAATTCTAAATTTCATCGGTTCGCCACCTCCAATAGATAATAGAAAAGTCATTGGAGGATACACTTTTAGAGATTGATTCGATATTCTCATTTCTGTTGGTATCATTCCATGCTGGTTTTGAAAAGCGCGTATAAAAGCGTCAGGTGACTGGTATCCATACTTCATGGCAACATCAATAACTTTGGCTGAGCTGTTCCTTAGTTCAAATGCTGCGAGAGTTAGACGTCGGCGCGACGAATATATTCATGAAGAGAAATATCCGCCAAGTAGGAAAACATTCTTTTGAAATGATAAACAGAACAATTCGCATATCTTGCAATAACATGTTCTTCGATTTCATTCTCCAAATTCTGTTCAATGTGGTCTAAAGCTTTATTGAGATTTTCGAGCATATTCACCCAATGACCTCCCCTCTCCTAGAGTAGCAGGAATAATTTCATGTCATCCGATTCATCAAGCTCAACCTCTGCAGGAGTACATCATTCATAATTCGCTATCGTCTTTCACAGCCCCTGCCCGCTAATCCTTGATAAAAAGCTTGCCGTTTAGTGCTTCGACAACCCTAACATTAAATAACAAGAGCCCCCTCAGCAATAACGAGAACGGGCTCTTGATGGAAAAATGCCTAGTTTTTGCAACCGTTTTTGTCACAGGTGATCTTGGAGTGACTATCAACCCAATGAGTTGGATTCTCATTAGTGTTAAAACCACAGCCAGTTCTACCGCCTTTGACTCCACTGTGCACAATGTTTGTCGGGGTATGCTTTACCGCCATCCCTTCACCTCCAAAATCCAATACTGGATTAGTTATATATCTATACTAACAAATAACCAGTTTGGGAACAAGTGTTCCTTTATGTGATTTAGTATCACCCTAATTTTGGGAGTAATGAATATCTACACTTATTTTTACCTTTTTAAGTAATTTCGAGCATTCGGTAAATCTGTCCGTTAGCTTAATAGAACGAACGAGCGCCCCGGCACATTACCGCCAATATTTTTGCCTACTATCGAAAAACTGCGGTTATCGTTTTTTAATTGCACATTCGGGTTTCGCCCCAAAAACCATTGCCATTACTTATGAGGCTTTTCGTATTGAGTTAAAGAAGATAATTATAAGAATGCAGAAAGAAGTTGAATCAATATCTTGGGAGTATGTTCCTTCCTTAGTAGGATTAGCCCAACTACCCCAACAATAAGTACATTGGAAGCACTAAGTAAACAAACAGGGCAGCCTCTAGAAAAAGCTCGTGAAATGCTAGAAAGCACAACTCAAAAAGCGAAAGGTTTAGGACTTGAGTATCGTTATGACAATATGATATGGCAAGATACATTGAACACACACCGTGTCGCAAAGTATGCGCAAGAAGTCGGTAAAGGAAAGGAATATCCAGAACGGATATTTATGCGGTATTTACTGAAAATAAATTTCTTCCGGACAATGAGCAACTTATCGCTTTAGCAAATGAAGCAGGTCTTGATGAAAAAGCTGTAAGAAAAATTGTCGAAGATGCCCATGCATATTGGGCTGAATTTGAAAATGATAAAGTGGAAGCATCTAAATTGCAAATCACTGGTGTTCCATTCTTTGTTATTAACCGTAAATATGCTATTTCAGGCGGTTAGCCCCAAGGGGTTTTTGAAAATGCATTACAACAAGTTGCTGAAGAAGAAGTTGATTAAACCTGACCTGAAAAGTTTTGGTTCATCTGATAGGGTTTGTGGACCTAACGGGTGTTCACTCTAAATAGATAGAACAACTTAAGAGAAGCTCTTATCAGATTGGACTACTACAAAATTTTATGAATGTTTTTATTCAGTCCAAGATTCGCCCTCTAGCTGTACTAAGGAAGAAAGAAGTTAATTCTCAGACCAACCTCTTTCTTCTTTATGAAGCTTAAGGAATCGAACCCCTGACTTGTCATTGTGAGCGAAGCGCTCTCCCAGCTAAATTATTCCTTTGATATATTTTCATTTCTTTGAGTAGTGAAGCACGTCTAGAAGATAAAAAGCCCAAGTACTAACAACGCTCGGTATCGACTGGCAGGTAAATGTGACTCTGATATATTACTTCCTTACGAGCGACACACAGTTCTCCACATGTGTCGAGTACTTACTTAAGCTCCAATCCGCAGATTGAGCATCGCTGCTTCTACCTTCAACTCAACCCTCCGCGTTACCACTATTTGTAATACGGTTCACCGTAGTGTATCTAAAGGAGATTTATTTATTGCTTAAATAAGCTATAATTAACTGATAGTAATTAAAGAAAACCACAATAAACTAGAATAACGGTGGTCGTATGCGGACAACATTTAAAAATGAGGATGCTGAAATCAGCATCCTCATTTTTAATCTTTTTTATGTTACCGTTCACTCTATTTCTTAAAAAGCAACCATTACTATGCTCAATATAATGTCTAAATTTATTCAATTCTACCCGTCATATGTCTGTAAATGTATTCACTAAGATTTTCGCTTTCCTCACTAAGGTCCGTAAAAATTCCATCTTCATATTCGAGATCCTCTTCAGAAATTTGTTTTCTATATTCGATAGAAAACATACTTAAGGCCTCCTGAAATTCTTCGAAAGTAATTAACTTAATCATCTTCTCAATTACATTATTTTTACTAATTGCTTCAATACCTACGAACCATCTAGCAGCATTATTACCCGTATGTATAACACGAGGTATAATAAACTTCGAAAGTGGGTAAAATATTGCACACTCTCCAATAACATGAGTTTTGTAATATCTAACTAAGTTTTCATATAGTGTATTTACATCACCAAACCTAGTTAGCACATTATATACCTTATCTGATTCATCATCTAAATAACTTAATAATTCTTTGTCTCCGAAGCATAATCCATAAAATCTCTTCCAATAATACTCTTCATCAGCAACTACCATAAACTCTAGTAGCATAGTTACTACAATAGGAATCTCTTTTATAGTTTCTGTTGTTTCACAGATATAAAAAATGTGGTCTAAAAACTCTTGATAACGCCCGTAGTACTCATTTTTTAAGAGTGCAATTGTTAACTCAAATAGTTCTGAATCAGCTGTAAAGTTCAGAAGTTCCTCAAATAACTCATTATTATTATGCGTCTTAATTATATGCTTCGCATAAAAATACTCAAAAAAGGATCGATGAAAGAATTTATAGTGATCTTCACTTCCTTGAACGAATAATTCAGTTCTTTCTGAACAAAATGTCAGGAACTCGTCAATAGCATTTAATAATTGATTACCATCCAAATATAACGTCCTGTATGCCTTAGATAAACATTTCTCGATAGCAATACGATCAGCTTCTTTGTTTGTTCTTTTACATAAAAATGATAACTCCTCAAATGTTAAATCATTTCCTATAAGAGTCCTAATAAGATCATACTTATAAGTAACTCTTTTATCATTAATTTCACGTTTTCGAGATATATAATCTGTACAGCTTTTGTACAGTTGAATTTTGTTTTCGGGAAGTTCTCTTTCGGATTTAAAAATATTCACCATTAACGCTACCATTAGAAAATTTGTTAGAAATCCCCTTTGAATTAAACTTTCACATTGACTTAAAAACAATGGAATATCTTCACTATCAAACTTATTTATAATGGACATTTTCCTTAAATAAGATTCTATTTCTGTTTTTTTTATTGGTAATACCCTAAGAACAACCGGTGTCTCTGGAATTAACCCTCTTTCTCTTGTAGTAATACATACTTTATTATTCTTATTAGATGTTTTAAAGAAGCTAACTATTATCTCAGAAATATGTTCTCTTTCTTCAACATCAACCTCATCCAATGCATCAAATAACAACAGACATCTACCACTATTTATATAATACCGAAGAAAATCCTTAGTTATCAGATTATTATCAATTCCTGTATTAAAGATCATTGAATCTACCAGATAATCTTCTATTGAATATGCTGATGATTTTTTCTTTGAAAAGTTAGTATATTCCTTTAAATTGCAATATATCGGTAGTAAATTGCTGCCTTCAAATATATTTAAGTCTTCAAAGTTATTTATGAGATTTTTTAAAAATAGTGTTTTTCCGAAACCGGGACCACCTATTATTGAAATAATATTAGATATATTCAAAGAATTTTGCCAATCAATAATTTTTGATTGACTATTTATTGTTATTGAATTGTCTTCAATTCTCTGTTCAATAAAAAACTTTGGAAAAATGTAAAATTCCGTAAGATCTAATCTATCAATACCGTATACATGGCTTTTTTTATACCTTGCTTTTAAATTTTTCACATAATCTATCCTAATTTGCTCAAAATTAATATTTGCAATTTCACTTTTAGTTCTATTTATTTCAAATATCTTTTCTTCCAACTCTTGAACAGCCAAAGATAAATAATATGGAATTGACAATAGTTCCTTGGGTAAATTATCTATCATTTTTTCTTCAATTATTTCAAGTACATCATGAAAGTAATTTTTCACTTCTAGTTCGTTCAAATTTTTTCCAGAATTATTCTTCACAAATACAATTGCGCATTCCGATAAATTTTCCAAAAATTTATTCTTATTTAATCCGAAATTAACATCATTTTTCTTATAGTGATGCTTAAATGAATTGTATCTTATGAAATTTAGAAAACTCATTCTGGTACTCGTTAATTCTAAAAATTTGTAGAAACTTCCTGAATTTTCAGTAAGGTCTGATTTCAATAGTATACTCTCTTTTGATTTCACTAAGCTCTCTATCGTTTTTAACCTAGTTCTATTATTAATACATTTAATAAGATCATACAAAAAATTAGATGTAATATTTATCAAAATAGTATCTATTGCCATAGATTTAATATCTCCTTAAAAACACTCTTATTAACATGAATATTTTAACATTAAGTGAAATTATTATCTACACCAACAAAATTCTTATATATGCATTGTTAAAGAAGAAAATAGAAACTATCTCCTTTACTTATGATACGGTTCACCGTAACGGGGGTAACGGCGAAAAAAAGGCACCTATAAGGTGCCTGGAACAAAGAAATCATATGTCTATTTACAATACTGTAGTAACTAATCGTTAAATACTAGGTCAAATAACTCCCCTCGGAATGCTTTGTATAATGCGGAATGTTTAAGAATCTCGAATTCCTTAAGATCACCAATTATACGTCTTGCATTGTCAATCCTATTAAATGTAGCCTCTAGCCTAGAAACAATCCGTCGCTGCTCATAATAAGAAGGAATAGGGACTAAGTACTTTTTCACATTGCCCGCTGATAAGTTTGGTTGGGCTGAACCATTATCATGAATATTGATCATTGACATTCCAATACTACTAATTAGGTAATAATAAATATATTTTGAGACAATACCCTTGTGAGGTCTCAAAATAACTAGTGAAGAGGCTATCGCTCCCTCATCAATATTACTGACTATAGCAGCCTTCCCCAATGTCCCTCTTAAGCAATAAAGAACATCGTCTTCCATAACTTTGCCACTTCCCAAAGCTTCAAACTTTTCCTTTGAAATGTAATTCATTTTAGCTATGTCTATTTTACCGTTTTTTAAATGGCCTGCATTTATGAATGGAATACCACTCTTAATGAAATCCTTTTGTGATGGATAATTATTGCCCCTATCCCCGTTTATAAATTTTGCAATGTTACCAAGTTCAACCCAAACCCATTTTTCCGGAAGGTCATATGGGAAATCGTCTTCAGAAACAGTTGCAGCCTCCAAAAGAGTCATTAAAGCTTTATTATTTTCTAATGCTTCCTCCACGAGGATGATATTATTATCGCTTGATGTCTTTAAGTTATTACTGACCTCTTGTAATATTATGGTGGTCCTTTGTAGTTTCTCGACGACTTCATCTATATATTCCAGTGGGTCTGGCAGGTTATCATATATTGAAGATGATTCATCAGCAATAAGTCCATGGTCCAAATTATCGTCTAAATTGCGAATCTGCTCTCGTGTTAGCACACTCCATCTTTCATCAGATATTTGGTAACGGTCTTTTGCAGTATATGCCTCAACAAATGATTTAAAATGATCTTCAGTGAGTGGATTACGTTTACCGAACTTCGACATATTCGTACGCAGGTCGTAAAACCAAACCTCTTTCGTGTTTCCTTTATCTGTTTCGCCGCGGGTAAAGAAGAGCACGTTCGTCTTAATACCTTGGGCGTAGAAAATGCCTGTAGGAAGCCGCAAAATGGTGTGTAAATTGCATTTGTCCATCAAATCCGCCCGAATCTTCTGACCGTCGCCGTCCTGGAACAGGACATTGTCCGGTAATACAACCGCCGCTCTAGCCTTGCCGTTAGGCTTCAAGGCACGGTAAATGTGCTGTAAGAAATTTAGCTGCTTGTTTGAAGTAGCGAATGTCAAGTCGTCCCGAGTTGGACGCTCCCCGCCTTTTTTTGTACCAAACGGGGGATTCGTTAGAATGACATCCATATTCCCCATCGTTTTTCCTAGGTTAGAGAGCGAATCACCAAGCAAAATTTCGCCTTCAATGCCGTGAAGCATCGCATTCATAAGAGCAAGCCGATGAGTGTCTTGAACTAGTTCGCAACCACTAAATGCTTCTTTACGTTGAAAACTTGCTTCCCTTTCGCCTAAATCATAATAATCGCCTGTTTTGCTTCGTACGTACTGATCAGCGGAGATCATAAAACCAAAGGTACCACCTGCCGGGTCATTGCAGCGCTCACCCGGCTGGGGATCGATCAACTTCACCATCACATTGATCAGAGGTCTTGGCGTAAAGTATTGTCCCGCTCCAGATTTTTTCTCATTCGCATTTTTCTCCAGAAGACCCTCGTAAAGATCCCCCAAACCTTCCTCTTTCGCGCTAAACCAATCCAAGTTGTTGATAGATGAAACGATGTTTTTCAGGTTTGCCGGAGCAGTAATATTCGTCGAAGCATTAGCATAGATCTGCTTGACCTTTGCATTCCCTGTGGTACCGAGGTCGAGTAACAGTTGTCGATAAAATCGCATTAGTTCTACGCCATCTTTATCAACTAAGTCATCCCAACGATAACCCTCTGGAATAAGTTTTTCTTGCTCGGTTTCTTTCATCATCTTTAAGAAGAGTATATAAGTTAGCTCTGATACGTACTGGTGGTAAGTGATGCCGTCGTCTCGCAGTACGTTACATAGGTTCCAAAGTTTCTGTACAATCTCTTGTGTATTCATAGGGGTTTTTGTATCGTCCTTTCATCACGCATATAATGCTTCATTGATATCGTCTAGTACTTGTTGCAACTGCCCGTCAAAGACCCGATTAATCCGATTAAACCCACCATCCTGATTAAATGGGGCAACACTAAAAGCCTCTTGTGCAGATGGCCCTAAGACGGTTTCCTTGAGCAGCTGCTTCTCAATTCGGTCTAACCACTGTTTTTGTCTCGGGTCCCATGCCCGTATCGAATAGATCTTTCGCATCGCTGCTTTAATCCGCTCTTCATGTCCAACGAGCGGGCTTCCCAGTGCTCTCTGGCGAATAAACCCGATAATATCCGCGGCTATCTCATGATTGGTCATTTGTGCCCAAGCGGTGCGAAGGTTCGTCTCAGTAAAGTCCTTTTGGGCAAGAATCACTTGCAATTCACGCAAATCCTGTCTCGTCAGATCCCGCGGCCTAGAGCAAACAATCTGAAGTGCCGGAATCTCATTCATGTTTTCACGAATAAAAACTGCGAACTGGTCCAGATAATCCTCTGGCTTCTTTGCCTTCCCGTAACCCCTCTCATGACTGAGAAGTTCATCCTCATGGCGAGAAATATATAGCTTAGTCGGCTCGCTAAACTTTTCATCTAGAAATGTAACAAGACGCTGGTTGTTATACAATACTTTCCCCGTATCCGCAGGAGGCGTTTTTCTCAGCCATTCGATCATCTCTTCAACATTACGTCCGCCTGAGAGTGTCTTAAACTCCTCTTGTTGCTCCCGTTTTTGCAGCTTTTTCTTCCTCTGCAGCTTGGCAATGATTTGCTGAATATGGTCTTCCTGCTGTTTTGAGTCTTCAATATGCTGGAGCTCCTCAACCAATTGCTTAAATGTGACCGAAGGGTTTACAACAACCGGTTTCATTGTGCTAACCGATTCCAGTGCCTCGTATATTCCTACCGCGTCAAAGATTGAAAAATGGGTCTTGCCGATCTCTGGGCACAATCGGGTAGCACGCCCCAGCATCTGCTCGTATAAAATACGCGATTTCACCCTTCGTAAAAACACGATATTGGTGATTTTGGGAACGTCAATGCCCGTTGTAAGTAGGTCTACCGTTACGACGATATTGGGCAATTTCTCATTTTTGAACTTTTTAATGGCTTCCGAAGGTTTATGAATCGTGCCCGTGATCTTTTGAACGGCATCATCATCTACCTCACCAAATTCTTTGGCCAGCTCTTCTTTGAAGATCTTCACCACAAGATCGGCATGGGTATCTGTAGCCGCGAACACCAATGTTTTGCCATCCAAGGCAGGATCAATATACTTCACCAACCCGGCAATTACCGTTCGATTGAAGTTTTCCGTAATCACCATCTTGTTGAAGCCTTCAATTTCGATGTTCACTTCATCAGAAAGATATTCTGTCTCCACGGTGTTGGAATTCGTTTTGTAGACCTCGACCTGCTCAGCTACTTTCCACTGGATACCGTGTTTCTTTAGTTTGGTTTCCAGCTGATGCGGAGGCTCATGGTCTACTAGATACCCATCAATTACGGCCTCCCGATATGAATAGGTGAAAACAGGGGGTCCAAAAATTTCCGTCGTATGCAAGGCTGGTGTTGCGGTCAAACCAATTTTCACAGCATCGAAATGCTCTAGTACGGTCCGATACTTACTGATATAATCATTCTGGTCGCGGAATTGGTATTCGAGTTCCGTCATTTCCTTGTCAAGGATGTAGCCGCGGTGCGCCTCGTCAACTACAATACAGTCGTACTGACCTGCCGTTGGCACAGTCTCACCATCGCTTGGGAATAGGATCCGCTTGACCATCCCTTGCACAGTAGCAATGTGAACTTTAGTCTCTGCCTCAGGTCGTTTATCAGTCAAACCTTTCAGCTCAAATATTTCTGTGAAGGTATTGAAGTCTTCCATCCTAGATTCTTCGAAAGCATCCTGTGCCTGCTGCCCGAGAGCCTCTCTATCTACAAGAAAGAGAATGCGTCTGAAACGTTTCGCTTTGATAAGGCGATAAATGAGCCCAATCGTCGTTCTCGTCTTACCTGTCCCCGTAGCCATAGCAATCAGAATGTTACGTTGATCTTCACCAAGGTAATCCTCAACGGCCTTAATCGCCCGATACTGGTATTCCCTCAAACCAAGGTAGTCCAGCGGTTCACTCTGAAGCTTAGATTGTGCTTCGTCGATGTCCTGCTTAAGCATCTCCAGAAGTTCTCCAGGTGCGTACCAATCCCTCAGTGCACGAGGATGATTAGTGTTCTTTCGTGCATCCAGAAACCAAATCCCTGATTTCGTTTCAAGCTGCTGGAGATAGGGTCTACCGTTCGTAGAAAACAGGAACGGCACCGTATATTCTCCCCAGGTTCCAACAGACTCTTCTTCTCCCCCATGCTGTACTTCTTTTGCATACTTCTTAGCTTGGGCCAGGTCAGACAATACGTCTTTCGCCTTTTTCTTTGCCTCGATGATACCGACCATTTTCAGCCCAACAAAGAGTGTATAGTCTGCCCGCCCCTTTTTGGATGGCCACTCAGCAATAGCCAGGTTTCTTCCCTTTTCGGGACGTGTACCCTTTGAATACTTCAAGCCATCTGAATCCACTTCCCAGCCAGCGTTCCGTAGTTGCAGGTCGATGAATTGCCTTCTTGTCTCCGCTTCGTCTAGAAGTGCAGCGGCAACCTTACCAGACTGTTTTCTACGGTTGTTTCGTTCTTCCACTGTAGATTGCGCCTGCCGGAATTGCTCCAACTGACTCTGCAGTTCATCTATTTTTTTCTCGTACTCAGCGGAAAGTTTGGTCAGAATGACCTCATTGTCGGTGCTCGGTTGCTCTGTTCTTGTGAGGTCAAGTGGTTGCGGTTCAAATCTCCAATCGCCGTAGGTTTGCATAAACCATACCGCCAGAGTGAATGCGTAGGAAATGGCTGCTTTGGCGTCACCCTTAGAATCATGCAAAGCATGCACGGCATTGTTCCCGATATTTTTGATCGAGTGAAAAAAGGACACCATCTCTGAAGGGACCAAGTCCTCCCGGCGAAATACTTGTAACCGAGCATTTTGTGACCTGTCCTCAGGCTCAGCTACCTTTTCTATTGCTAAAATCAGCTGAGCCAGCGTCTCCCCAAACTGACGAATCTTAACCATCGCTGTATTGGGGTCTTTAAGAAGGTACTCCTCAGCTAATTGACCGAGTGATGCTAGGATCGGCCATTTTTCTGCTAGAAAAGCAAAGTTGCTTGTTTTCATATATCCACCTCATCATTAACAGGCTGAATATGCACTTCAACATTCTATCATGTGATGATGTTATTATGCTGTCAGGAAACGAATGTTCGTTAAAGCGCAAGAATGCTCATAATTATTAATTCGACATGATGTTTCTAGTTCCTGTAAAACCATGTTTACAAGTAGTTCCTTTGGATTATTATTAACAAGTAGCCCCCCTTGAGATGGATTTATTATTTTGGATATCTCAGGGGGCTACAATTTCCCTTTAGTGTCGATGTGTTTGGTCAACAAGCGATTTTTGCTCGTAAATGGTGGGTACCGGAATTAATAACTTGCCAAAGTTTTGTTTGGATATGAAGCTAATAGTACTACTTGTTACATATTGTTTAACTTGTTCCCTAATCACAAAAGAATTTAGCATAATCACAAGATAATTCGGGTCGATAATTTCTGGATCTACTTTTAATCTTAATAAATGGTCATGAAATAGAAGTCCTTCGTTTTCCCGCCCTACAATTGCAGCTGGGCCGATAATACCTTTATGCCGAAATAATACATCATCCACGTTGAGGGTTTCCTTATCTCGGGGGTGTTCTACCAAAATAGTGTCAAACTCATCCTTAAGCGTAAATACTTCTATGTTCTTCGATTTCACTATCCCAATTTCAATTCCTCCGTTCTTTTCCTTTGTCGGATTAACCCCGGTATCAATTGTGAAGCAGACCTCTTCCAATGAAGATACATTCCCACATCCCCGAATCATCTCTTGAAACTCAGAAATTTGGGGATTAAGTGCCGCATATGTCCATAGTGGATTTTCAATCAGTTCTGAATACGGTAATTTAACTACTGCCCCAATAGCATCATTAGGAACTTTTATGTTATAATGACTACTAACAATTTTATCGATTTTTTCTGAGATAGTTTCCTTATCTTTATTTTCCAAATGACTAAGTTGCAGCTTAATCATTTGGATTTTTTCTTTCCTCTCTTCTTCAGTTAGCCAAGGTATAGTTATCTCCTTCAGGTCTGACAAACTGATTCTACGGATCATTGCACCTTTGCTTCTTGCCTCGAATTGATCCCTAACATATTCTGTCGTTAGAGCCCAATAAAGATAAAGCGGGTCTACCTTTGGAGTAACGACTGCAAAAATGTCTGATACCAGGATAAACCGGTCCTGAGGTGAGGAGACGATAGTCGGGACCATTACCCCAACTTCTACTAGTGGGATCAACATATCTCCTGCCGTCATACGATAACGCAGCCTTTTGGAAACTTCCTCAGTTACCTCTTTACATTCTGTTATCATTCCGGTCCTTTTATCGATACAACTCCCATCTACGTATTGCAAATATTCCTCTCCCTGATCAAATTTCACCCGACGACTGTCCGGTAAAATACTACACACCTCTTCAAGTAGCCTTGTTTCAACATAAATCTTTTCAGATGGCTGCTTAAGGTAAAATATTGGCTCCCATCTTTCTTGCAACTTATCGTATTCGACTAATTTAATTCCCATTGTTCATTCCTCCAGCGATTAATTGGCATAGTTCATTAAATTCGTCGATATCCACAGGGCTAGTTTTCAGTTTCCGGTCTAGCTTCACATGACTGAAATCCGCCATTATAACATCCTTCGGCTGAACTAATCCAACCGCCTTTTTTTGTAGTAATAACATACAGGTTGATACCCCTGCGTATGGCATTAGAGAATTGGACGGCATTGTAATAATCGCTTTAACATGTGCTTCCTTCAGAAGAGATTCTCTAACTTTTTGCGTACTTCCCCCTTTGAAAAGAAATCCCGCTGATAGCAGCGTCAGCACATGTCCGCCAGGCTTTACTATTCTCATTGCTCTATCAAGGCACAGCAGATCAACCTCAGTCGTTTTTATTTCCCCCAATAAAACACTTTCGTCTAGATTAATGTCCGCCGCTGGGACCTTACCTGCAATAGGGGCACTATAAACCACAAGATCTACAACAGACTCGTCAACATTTTCAGATACAATATTCCTTTGTTCTGCCACAACATTCAAATCTAATAACAGAGCCAATTTTTGTTGGATTCTTACAAGCACTTCTTTTAACTCATAAGATATCGCCTCTGTAACTTCCAACTCATTAATGAGTCTTCTCTGTGTGAAACCAAGCCCTGAAGTTATATCAGCAATAGTAATTTGGCGATTTCCAACTACATGTTTTGCTATTTGGCTAAAAAATTCTGTAACGAATTCAGTATCTTGATGTTCTCCAGACATTGATGCCGAACTGGAGGTGATCTTACGAAGGATGAATTCTAAGATTTCATTTTGTTGAATTGCGGGCAAAAAAATTAATTCCTTCATTACGTGCGGATACTGAACTTCTTGAGATAATACTCCTCCCTTTTTGTAAGAAATGATTTGATCGAGCATCACATCAAACTCTGATAAATAATCCTTGCCTGTTGAACGTACTTCATCCAAAAATCTAAATCCTAATTGCTCCACTTTGTTTCCTCCTTAGTATAATCCACTTGTTGTTTATGGATTATTCTTAGTTATTTTATTTCTGTGTTTTAAATATACAATGGATTATGGTTAGTGTCAACATTTATTAATGGATTATTTCTAGTTTCTTATAAAAGGTTGGAATAATACCTAGTTATAGAATGTATCGTTGCTATGAAATACTATAATCGACCTAGTTCTCACCATAGGAAAGGCCAGACTCCACCCACAGGTTTCCGGCTATTTCTGCATCCTTTCTTAAAAAGGTCAATGCAGCCATTGAATATCTCTATACAACACTTACTTCAAGAAAGGGTCTATCTCTTGAATATAGAAGGCCTAGCCATACCTTTGACCCACGAAAGCAATCTTTCTGTGATCCCTGATTGCCAGTCGATCAGACATCGCTCTAATATATAATATCTCATTGTCTTTGCTTTAGAGACTCATTTTTAATGATGACTTGTGGTTATAGCTTGGTCATCATTACAATTTAAAAGTTGCAGGGCTACCCTATCGTCAGGATAGTCCTGCTGCGTTAATATGATACAAAATCAAATAAAAGGATCTTTAACAAAAATGATGAACGGCTCCCCCATCCTTCTGACCCAAGAAAGCGATGATTCAACGCTCCCTCCCTCAAACTTAGGAGGCCCCTCAACCCAAGTATCGGACCAAACTAAGCAGTCAGCTTTTTGTTTTTTTCGGTCGACTGAAAAATACACGTCCGTCCCATCCACATACTCGCAAAGGCCGTAAGAGCCGTTTGTTCGGAGGACCACCCTTACTATATGGGTTGGCTTACCTTGGTTTAAGTACGATTCCCGAAGCGTTACATCTTCCAGTGAGTACGGGAGCAAATCCGCAACCTCCAGTTCTTCCTCAAACGGGATTACTGCTGCTGTCATGACCCATACATTATCATCGAACATTTGCTGGGCAGGGTTGTACCCGTTGCGCTCGAATTCCTCTTTCAGCCTCTCAAGAATCAGTTCATTAACGGTTTTCATTGTGTTTTCTCCCTTCGTCGTTTGGTGGTCAAATGACCAAGCTGAATTTGTACAGCAGTGGCCGTGGCCTCAAAACAGAAAAAGCCCCCTCCGATTCATCGTCGGAAGGGGCAGCCAAGAAGTGCTTCTGCATATCTTCATCGAAGTTCAATTCGATCGCTTCGATCTTACGGTTCTTGATGCTGATTTGCTTAATGACCAGGTGCAGCAGCGACTTGATTTGCCCAGTAGAGGCTTTGAAGAGAAGCTGGTCAAGCTGGGCCAGTATAGCCCGGACATAATCGAAATCCACCGTCTGACTATTGTCGTTGCCGAGCTCCCACTCGATCTCAGACTTTCTGGCGAGAAGTCGTTCCTTCTCTGCCTTCAGTTCCTCCAGCCGGTTGGCAAGGGTTTCGCGGTCCACCAGTTCGTCCTCAAACAGGCCGAAATACTTTTGCCGCTTGCCCTCAATGGACTCAACCTTCTGACGGATTGCTTTCAACTCCTCCTGGAGCGGAATCGTGTTGCCCTTCCGGTGCTGGTTCATGGCGGAGATGACGTCCGCAAGAATCCGCTCACTGTTGATCACCTCCTTCAATCGCTGATAAACGAACGATTCAGCATATTCGGCTTTTACGCTATTGGCGGAGCAGACAGAGCTGCCCTTGCTCTTGAAGTTGCCGCAAGAGTAATAGCGGCGGACAATCCTTGAACCATCCTTGAGTTTGTTGACGGTCCGGCTTGCCACCATCGCTGCGCCGCACTGGGGACAGCGTAAGAGGCCTGTCAGGGTATACTTGCCGTCGAAGGTTCTTGATGTTGTAACAGCTTTGGACTTCTGAAGGATCTGAACCTTTCCCCATAATTCTTCTGAGATGATGGGTTCATGGCCACCATCTTCCAGCATAGGGGTGGCATTCTTGCCTTTTCTCCGTCGCTCGTTCCAGTTCTCATGTTGTAGGTATCGGATCTTCCCAACATAGACAGGATTCAAGATGATTTGCTTTATGGAATCCGTACTGAAGGTATTTCCACGCTTGGTCGTGTGCCCTTCGCGATTGATCTGATTGGCAATGGCCTTGAGCCCCTTACCGGATGCATAGAGCTCGAATATCTTCCGCACAATGGCTGCCTCCTCGGGGACGATCTCCAAGGTGGAGTCCTTCCGATGCCTTTGGCCGCGGACTGCTTGGCTGCTGCGGTACCCGAGCACTTTTCCACCGTTCCACTGACCAGACCGAGCTCGCTGCTTCATACCCATCCTTACGTTATCAACAATGGTATTACGCTCTAGTTCCCCGACAGCACCGAGCATCTGGAGGGCGAACTTGCCCATGGCGGTTTCCGTCTCGAAGTTCTCAGAGAAGCTACGAAATGTAATTCTTTTTTGGCTCAGTTCCTCCACGATTTTCAAGAGGTCAATCGTGCGGCGGCTAATGCGGTTGATTTTCCACACAAGAACCTCATCGAAGAGGCCTTGCTTTGCGTCTCGGAGCAGTTTTTGCAGCTCATAGCGGCCCTCGATCGACTTACCACTGACACCGCGGTCCACGTACTCCCCAACGATGACCTTCTGATGGAGGTTACAGTAAGCTCGGAGTGTGTCAAGTTGAGCGTCGATGGAATAGCCGAACTCCGCTTGTTCCTCTGTAGATACCCTTGCATAGATAGCAATACGATGATTGGTTAACATAGAAATCCCCTTTTCGAATGGTTGATCATCGTGCGGTTCATTTCTTAGCGTTGGAAATTTTTCGTGAAGCTTGAGCATTAACTAGCTTGTTGCGCCGAATCAGCCAGCTGCAAGGAAATCTCGAGAAGCACCTCTTTCAAGTGAACCTGAATGGATTTGTCTTCCCCGATCGTGACTCTCTCGATCATGCTCCGAAGCAATTGCCGCTTCTGTTCGGGTGAGGACGGCTGCCAAAGGAGATTGAACTGCTCCAGAGCTTTCTGGATGTGAGGCAAGGATACCTCCCTGCTATGTTCCATCTCTAGCTCGTGCTCCAGTCGGGCCTTTTCATGTTCAAAGGCCGCCAGTGATTCCTTGATGCTCCCGAGTTGCTTGGCCAGCTCCTGCTGGCTAATGAGATCTTGTTCGAAAAGATCGAATAGGCGTTTCCGTTGACCGACTTCTTCCTTGATCTGACGGTCACTCCGCTGCAATTGATTACCTAGCTCATTTAGCCGCTGCCTGGTTTGATCGTTCACGCGGTTCACAATGTCTCGGAGGAGCCTCGGGTGAGTAATGAGTTGCTTTAGGCGGCTTAATACCTCGCCCTCAACCGCTGCTGCCTGCACATGATTCGGCTTGCAGGCCGCTTGGCCCTTGTTGTGGTAATGGGAGCAGACATAGTGAATATACCGCTTACTGGTCCCATTTTTTCGCTTCGCCGTTGTGTAGCCTCCCACCATACCTGCCCCACAGCTTGGACAGCGCAAAAGAGAGGCTAAAATAAACTCATGGGAGACCCGTTTTTTCGGTCGACCCGAATTATCCCGAAGCCGCCGCTGCACTTCCTCCCACAAAGGCAGGGGAATAATGGGCTCATGCTCTCCTTGGACCACTTCTTCTGCTTGCTTCTCTGGGTCGTAAAACCGAATGTATCCCGCGTAGACAACATTCTTGAGAATGGATCGAATGGTATTCAGGCTAAAAGCCTTTCCTCCCTTCGTCGTATACCCCGAGCGATTCAGACGGTTCATCAGGGCTTTATATCCCATTCCCTCGGCGTACAGGGTGAACATGTGCTGCACGAGAGCTGCCTCTTGCAGATTGATCGTTAGGGCGGTGGTTTGGTGGCGAGCTGAATGGTAGCCCGTCATCTCCACATCGTAGCCCAAAATTCGGGAACCGCAGTATTTCCCCAGCCGGTTTCTCCGCTGCCTCCCAAGACGCATATTCTCGGAGATCGTCTTACGCTCAAGTTCTCCAACAGCAGACATCATCTGGAGGGTGAACTGCCCCATCGGGGTTTGGGTCTCGAAGGGCTCCGTCAAGCTACGCAAGGCAACATTATGCTGCTTGAGGCGCTCGACCAGCTCCAGTAGATCCAAAGCGGAGCGAGAGAGCCTGTTGATCTTCCACACCATGGTTAACTGGAACCGACCTTGCTCCGCATCTGCTAGGAGCCGCTGGAGAGAAGGACGGTTGTCCGCCCGCTTCCCGGAAATGCCTTCGTCCACGTAGGCCTCGAAGACAGTCCACTGATTAGCCCTGCAATACTCCTGCAGGGCCTCCAGTTGTGCTGCCAAACTGTAACCATATTCAGCCTGTTCATATGTGGATACTCGTATATAAAGAGCTACATTAGTCATGTTAATGGTGTAGACCACCCTTCCTTTTAGTCGTTACTCCTTCTTTGTCTCTGAGGCCGATTCTGGCTTGTCACCGAATGAGTCATATGAAGCCATTGCCTCCTTCACGAGGTCGGCCAAAATGTCAATTACCAGTTGGTAAGACGTGTTGGTAGATGTAGGATGTGCCATAAGTTACCTCCCTGATGACTGAAATGAATGGTAAGACATTTACAAAGATATAATATATATTCCAACCGTTGGGACTTACGCATTGTGGCAAGCTACAACCGGCCTGCTACCGCGCCACCTAGCCACCAAAGTAAAGGCTGGTGGCATAGGGGGCGAGGGGGCTTGCCACTTTCAACACTAGGCGAAGCGGAGCATATTCTCGGCATTCGGGCTTTGTGGAAGCTGGTTGAGTGCTAGGCCGGCGAGGTAAACGGTCCCCTGCACCTTCTTTGTCGTGTATTCCCAGCCTCTCTCAGCCATCGTCATTCGGAAGAGGGACCAGAAGATTTGCGTATCTTTGCGGGCCCAGTCTTCGTGTCCGTTGGCGATACACCAGTCACGGAAGACATTCGGAAGATCAGGACGCTTGATGCGTCCCTCAGGCACCAGCCGTATCTTCTCTTCCGCAAACTCAATGAGTGGATTCTGGTCGCGGCGATAGTCCTCAACACTCTCCTGCACCGCTGCGGACTCCGTGAACACGTAGTTGTTGGTCCGGAGTCGCTGCAAGCCTTCAAGAGCAAAGATCAGGATACCCTCCAGTTCAACGAGCAGCTTATTCAGCAGATTTTTATCTTCTGCAGCCCCTTCGAAGCGCTTGTTGAAGGGGATGAGGAGAATGCGCCGGAAATAGCCGTGAGAAAGGTCCTTCGTTTGAGGCATCGTGTTAAGCAACACCAGCAGCTTGCAGAGTAGCTTGTAGCTGAAGGCCTTCTTGAATTTCTGCTCGATATGAACGGTGTCATCTCCCGTAATGGCTTTGAACATGGAGGTGTTGAAAGCCTTCTCTGAGAACTCGTTCTCTGTGGCAATGTTCAGCGTCTTGTCGGGCAGGTTCTGAAGACCAAAACGATTGCTCAGTTCACTGAGCGGAACGTTCGCCACATTCTCTTCTCCGCAGAGCAGGGTAATGATCTTGGCAAGCAGGCTCTTCCCGTTTGCGCCGCTTCCGTAGAAGAAGAACGCTTTCTGAACGATTGTCTCTGCGGTAAGGAAGTAACCCATCATCTCCTGAATAAGGAGAATACGCTCTTGATCTCCGTCCATAATCTCGTGAAGGAACTGAAGGAACCTCGGGCAGGTCGCTCCTAACCGATACTCAATCGGGATACGAATGGTCGAGAAGTACGAGGGCTGGTGCGCCTCCAATTCCATGGTCTGGGTGTTAAGCATGCCGTTTTTCAAGTTTAAGAACGCTCGGTTCTGGTTCATGCCTTTAACCTGCGGAATAGAGAGGCGAAGAGCCGCCAGATACTCCTTGTTGTAGCTTGTCTTCCAGGAGTAGGGAGCTGCTTCGTGCAGAATATCCCGAAGAAGCTGGGATACCTGAAGCTCTTCTAGCTGTACCCAGAATCCGCCTTGATGGTACGCGTAGAAGTCCGTCCCTCCCACAAGGCATAGTTTGATGCGCTTGAGGCAACCCCGCACGAAGAGGTTAGCGTTCAGGATGAGCTTCCCCTTCTCATCGCGAGAGAGTCCATAGGTGTACATCTGCTTCTTAACCGCGTATGCCCGTACATCTTCCAACGGAGTAGACTCCAGGTTGTAATCTGAAACGAACCCGAGGGCCGCCAGATCCCCGTAGGTTGCGGGATCTGGCTTTTCCGAGCAGGCAGCCCGGAACTTCTCGTCCACGCTAGCTGCCGAGTAGGAGGGCTGATCTCGGAGCCAGAGGTGCAGAAATCTCCGGCCGTCTTCCCCCAATGGATGAAGGTTAGACAACGCCGTCTGAAAGATCGGCGAATCTGAGGTGGCCATTTGCGTCTTGATCCATTGGAAGGCCTCTACCTTATGAAGGAGAGCCGGGTAGGAAGGGTTGTACGGTCGAAGGAAGTCCGACGTGCAGAACGTACTGGGAGACATTTGAGACAGCGTAGCAGGCGATACGGATGGGGTTTGTGTAGACATGGTCATTTCTCCTCTCAAGTATGGGGTTTTAGATTGCGCCTTGTGTCAGGTCCTGCGATTCGCGCCATACGGAATCGACGTTGTCGAACGTGTCACCATCTGAGGTGACGTGGTGCTTAATTTGGATCATAACTTCGGCCCCGAGCAGGGAGTTCAGGTCGAACCGCTTGCCGACCGGACACCCCGTCACGCCGAAGACCAGCTTGTCGAACATGGAGCCGGGATGGTTTGAAACTAAGTAGGACTGGCGAATTATCACAACCTTGATACCCGTCCCGGTCGGCTTCTCAACTTCGAAGGTGACGAGAACTTTGTTCCTTACCCCATAGGGGGTATTGCAGTTCGTCAGAACTTCATGATTGGCGATCTTGGCGCGGTAGATAATAGGGTCAAGTTTTGGCTTGCGGGGGCCGAATTCGAGAATATTGGATGTTGTCATGCTGAGCACGCTCCTTAGTATTTTTTAGGTTTTGTATGATTGACCTCGCCACCTGCCCCCTAGCAAGGGGTGGGGTGGCAAGGGAGTTGCCGAGGATGGAAATAGTTTTTAGCCTTTGTTCCAGTAGGGACTGAGCCGCACATCAACTTGGATGGGGACCTTGTCAATCAGACTGGACATGCCCTCCGTCATGACGTCAGCCAAAAATGCTGCGGCATCATCGGCCTGTTCCTCCGGCACTTCGAGCACGAGCTCGTCATGCACCGCGGCTACCAGCAGCCACCCGCCTGGGAGCCTCTCGATCAGTAGGGCCAGTGCCTCCTTGAAGCCTTCAGCCGCGGTAGCCTGGACAGGGTAGTTCAGCCGCTGAATAGCGCCTTTCTTGAGGTCTGCATGACCCGGACACCAGTAACGCCCTCCCAACGTCTCGAGCCTGTCGGCTTGCAGGACGTGGTCCTGAAACCGATGGATGGCAGGGTAGCTGGAGAAATACCCGTCACGGAACGTCGTAGCCGTCTCAAGCGAGATGTCGATCCCGCATTGGGTCTGGATGCGCTTCATGAGTCCGTATGCCTGCATTCCGTAGAGAAGGCCGAAGTTGGTCGTCTTCGCGATCTTTCGTTCTTCGGGCGTCACCTCCTCGACCGGTTTGCCCAGAATGAGGGAGGCGGTCTTGTAATGAAGGTCTTCCCCAGAACGGAAGCTTTCGATCATTCGCTCCTCATTGGCGAGTTGGGCGATGACCCTGAGCTCGATCTGCGAGTAGTCGGCGATAACTAGCGTCCGCCCCGCCGGGGCCTTTACGTAGGGCTTGGCGATGCTCGGAAGACCCTGGAGATTTGGCTGGTTGCAGGCCATCCGAGATGTATTCGCTCCGATGAGCCGCCATTTTCCTCGGATTCGCCCGTCCTGCTCGATCCGCTGGCGGAGCTTTTCGCTGTAGGCGCTCAGTGTCTTCTGGATCTTCTTGTAGCGGCGGAGCTTGGTGATGACCGGATGTGTACCTTCGTGCTTGGCGAGCTCCTCATCGGCAGTGCCTTGGACGGGGATGCTGAGTTGGAGCAGGGCCTCTTTGAGTTGCTGAGGGGAGCGAAGATTGATATCCTCACGGCCCAGTTCCAGCCCGATCGTCCCTTGAAGTGCCAGTTGTTCCGCTTCCAGACGATGAAGCTCAGCCTTCCATCCTTCGTAATCGAAGGGGATACCGGCCATCTGGAGGTGAACCGCTGCCGGTAACGCGGCGATCTCGCGACGAGCCACTCCTTCCAGGTAGCGGTCCTCAATCCGATCGGTCAGGACATGGTAGAGACGGTAGGTCACTTCTGCATCCTGCCTACTGTACTCGTAATGGCCTTCTGTCAGGACGCCTTCCCAATTGTCCTCCGCTTGCAGGGCCTTGTTAAGCGTAACCCCGAGGTACCTCCACGCCAATTCGGCTAGGCTGTTCTCTTGAGCGACTCGATTGTGCAGGACCTGAGCTAACACCATGGTGTCGGTGTAGTTGCTGACATCGAAACCACTTTTAATCAGTAACGGTACGTCAAAGAGAGCGTTGTGGAACACCTTTAGAATGGAAGGGTCCCTTAACTTACCTGCCAGAACGCTGGCATTCTCCGAAACACCGCTGTTCTTGCCGTCCGCCCAAGAGATGAGGCGAATGGCGTCCCCGCTGGTCTCCAGATCGACTGCTAGAATCTGATGAAATTCCGCAAGTGGACGGGTCAGCAGATCAAGTGCCAGCCCCTTGTGGCGGCGTACCTCATTCAAACATTCCGCCACAATCTTGTGATTGAACTCCACACTACTCGGGAACTTGTAGTGAATATGACGCTCTTTAACCGCAAGGAGGCAACCAAGCTGGCGGAGCGTATTTAGAGCTTTCAGAAAAACCCCTCCCCCACTAAAACTGTGATTTCGCAGCAGGACGCTAGCAAACGTTTATTCCATTTGCCATGCCCCGCTTGGGATAATTACATCCTACAGGTTGGGACACCGCGTTTTTAGGACAGAAAGCAATTCGTTTTTTGTCGTAGCTTCGTTTGCTGCGTCGATGTCTGCCCTGCTGGAATATCTTCATCTTATAGATTGGAAGGCCTGGCTTTTAGGACAGAAACCATTTTGTTTTTTGTCATAGGAATAGGCGTTGTGCACTGCTGGGGGTGAGGTGGCTAGGTGGCGTGGGGTAAAGAAGAGGCTACAGATAGAAAAACAGGAGGGGTCTCCTCCTGTCCGTAGGTTCATTCATATTCTGCTCGGATGATTTTTTGCCATTGTTCCAGCTTCTCTTGCAGTCTAGTTTTCTCGTCTTCCGTGATAGGCATCCGCAGAATGTCGCGGATATCCATTTCACTGTACCCGAACCGCGATTGGTGTACATCCTGATCGAATGCTTCCTTAAGGGCATCCTCCTCTTCCTTCGTGTACAGGCCTTTTGTGAGGAGGATATCTTCATCGGTCATGTCATTTAGGAGAGCTTCCTCAGCCTCGACGTGTAAGTGGACCTCATTTTTGAAGTGTTCTGTAAGCCGCTTCATATCCTTCCGATACTCTTCTAAGAACTGAAGCCTAGCGTGGAAGTTCTGGATCCCCTTGGTGGAGGCCATTCCTTCTGAAACCAACCTCTCGATTTCCTGCTTGGTCGCGAACACAGCGCGGCGGGTCTTGTAGTTCGTGTACAGGTTCAGCAGATGTAGCTGGTATTGCCGCTCCTCCTCATTGTCCGGGAATGCCTCCTGAATCGCCCTCTCGATGCTTTGAACAAAATTATCGAATTCTTCAAATGTAAGCTGAGTCAGACGCTTACTCCGGGATTTCTTGCTGAACGGCCTCATGTACTCACGCAGAAATACTTTCAGTAGCCATTCTTGGTCACCGTCAATAAAGTATTCGTCCCGCCCATCTTCCTTTACAAAGTCCCGGTTAAACTGGATGATCTGCTCAGTATATCGCTGAATGTTTCGATAATAGTTTGCTTCGGTATATTTCTTGAAAAGCTCATCGTATTGCTCTTTTTCCTTCTTGCTGGCCTTATTTTCCTCGTAAAGGACCTGAAGCCGTTCGAATTCTTTGTCCTGTTTCATTTCCTCATCAAGCAATTCCAGAGCAATTTTTCGTAGGGATACGGTGCTAGTTTCTGTTGTCATGGTAACCTCCTGTTGCCTGTTGTCTCCTAAATGGTAACACCATAGCTTAGATTATTAAATAAGGCCTCTTTTTACAAAAAATTTGGTCGACCCGAAAACAATTCATTACATTCGCAATAATTAAGGGGAGAATTGAAATGGAGCACAGAATCCGGTCCTTTTCCACCTTCTCTGCACAACTTGAGGAGAGAAAGCAAAAGGACATTCAACGATGGAAAGCTGAGCTTAACTTATGCCAAGCTGAGCTTGTTAAGTTAAGAAAGCAGGTTGCCAAAGAAATGACCCGCGTCGAACAAGTCCATCTACAGAATAGGTTACGGGTTGAAGAGAAAAGAAAGTCAATCCTGCTAGGGAGGCTCAAAACGGCGGGAGTGCAGATAGAGAAAAGGGGACGGCCAAAAAAAGACCCGTCCGAGGCCTACAAGCAGACGCACGTGAAGTTCACCGCGATGCTGAAGCCGGAGAATCTCGAATACCTGAAGTGCTTGAAGGAAAGCGGCGGCATCGATAACATATCGGCGCTTTTGGACAGTCTGATCGAGCGGCACCGGGACGGGCTGGGCTGATGAAATAAAAAAAAAATTTTCTAACCACCTTGCCCCCTAACCCCCTAGAAAAAAAGAACAGGGCGTGCCTGTTCCCCCAATCGAAGTCAATTGTGATTTGTTGATCACAGTTTGCGTCGAATGTCTTTAGCTAATACTCCGAAATGGCTTGCGGCCTTCTGGACTGCCGCTTCTTTCGTTAGGCCCTCCAAAATCAGCTGTAGGACGTAAAGCAGGATGACGATCCACGACTTCATTTCAGCTTCCCCTCTCTAATATTCGCTCGGTAAGAGCATGGTGGAATGGTCACCGTCATCGATTGCCCATATCGTAGTTTCCTGTGGCACTTCAATGGGAGCAAATCGATGCGTTCTCCGGTAGAGGGGCTCCTCCTGCCGGTGTTGGATGACCTGAACGAGTTGTCCGCCGACTACTTCGGTGCTGAGTTCGAACACCTGAAGATAGTCGAGCTTCAGCCCCTTCGCCTTGCAGTCGTCGATCAATTGCCAGATGATGATCTGGAGTCCCAAGTGTACCTCTTCCTGAATGCCCCGTGTCATGTAGCGTGTGTTGTTGAACAAGCCATCTTTACTCCCTTCTATTTAGATGTGTCCGCCCTCTTTGAGTGAGCAGAAATTATCACCGGCGATGATCAGATGATCCAACAGGTCGATGCCGAGTAGCTCACCGGCTTCCTTGAGACGAGAAGTAATTTGTATATCTTCCTGCGATGGAGCTGCGTTGCCGCTCGGATGATTGTGTGCGCAGATAATGGAGGCAGCGTTACTGAGGATAGCGGTTTTAAAGCATTCGCGAGGATGGACGATGCTGGCGTTAAGCGATCCGATATGACAGGTTGTGATGGAGTTAACATTATTCTTAGTGTCGAGGCAGACAACGAGGAAATGCTCGCGATCCTCATTTTGAAGCAGAGGACGAAGGAGCCGCGCTGCGTCCTGCGGAGAACGGATGGACCTCTCGGGGTACAGGATGGTGGACTCGCGAACCATCTTAAGGCTGACAATACTGACGCGTTTGGCGGAGGATTTTTTGGTCATCTGGGTAACAGGGAACATCTCGATTTGCTGGACTGGATTGGTCATTCGTATAGTCGCTCCTTATGTTTGAATTGAAAATCCCCTACTCCGTAAGCGGAATAGGGGATCTAGGATTGGGCTTGATAGGCAAGCCATGATTCAGTTTCGGGGTCAAGCGTGTTTTGGGCTGCGTACAGCAGGACAAAGTATTCGTTGTCAGCGAGTATGCCGATCCTGTAGAATGCCCGCGCCCCTTCAGGTCGTAACATCTCCACAAACTCCAACCACTGTTCACAAAGGTTGCCTAGCAGTCCTACAGGCCTTAGGTCTGTGTCACCTTTCTCCAGTATCGCAACGTGGGTGTGTTGCTGAGAGAAAAACGTATCGTGGTCATCGCCTTCCTCTTCTGTTTCATCGAAGAGTTCTGCCCATTCGTTTTCGAGATGCTCTGTCAGACCCGTGCAGACTTCAAAATTTCGCCTTAGGCTTAAAATGTCCGAATACCTTCTAAGTAGAATCATAGCTCGACCCCCTTGATATTATGAAGTTTAACTAATCAGGAAAATAATATAAATTTTATTATTTTCTCGTTACGTTTGGGCATTCTTCAATGTCCCCAGGCACAAAAAGAAAAGCCACCTTGTGGGTGGCTAAACATAATTGATTAAATTATACGATTGAACACGAGTCCGAGTTTTAAACAACCTGCCCGTATCGTTCAATGCCTCACCCCTTACCAGTAACTAATAATTCATGCCACCGGGTATGGTTTAAACTTTCGAGAGGGTGTTTAAAGATCAAATGTAATTTGCTCTGAATGTGCACTACTGTTTCTTGCGGGATTATTATCTTTTGCTATTTGATAGCAGTACCTATGTATAGATTCATAAGACTTTACTCCTATCCCATCTACCTTGCTAATCATAAAAAACCTTTTTACAGGGACATTTTTTTTCAAGGAATCAATAGCGTTTGCTCTCAGCCCGATTCTCTTAAGCGTATCTTCACTCAGGGAGTTGACTATTTCAAGCATTCTACCCTCTGTTCCACTTGGAACCTTTTCATCAGTACAAACAAAAATCTCCAATTCATCTATTCCCGAAAGATACCTTTCCATTATAGATTTAACTTGGTTCCACTCCAGCCCCCCATTACTTGTTCCTAGTTTTGGGAAGGCAATTGATTTAATATCAAAGCTTTTATAGGAGTCTCGAAAATCACTGAGACCTCTCTCAATCCACTGTATTCTTGAGGGTTGTTTCCAATCGTCCTTGGTTGGAAAATTCAATATTTTGGTGTTTGTGCTTTGACTGTAGTAGAGGTCGACTGAACCGACTTTGATTTCCCTTTTAGAGCATTTCTCTTCGTAATCAACGTACATCTCTGGGAAGCGAAGTTTGAATTCAAGCGCCAAGCCTGCCCCCATGAAGCCCTTGCAGTTAACTGTATTTACTATCGTATCAATTTTGTTTTCTTCAGCACATTCAAACACACTGCCAGGATAATAATTATAAGACAATCTTTCTCGCCTCCTGAAAAAATTTATCTAAATTGACACTGTACTTTATATCGCTTGCCAATCCATATGTCTCAGAGAAAATAGAAAGATCCAATTTAGTCATGAAGTAAACTTCTTCAAGGTATCGTATTGAAACATAATTAGGTATTAGCAGTTCCGTATGCCTGAGGTCCTTTTCATAATCTGTTGTGGCTACCTCTGAAGACATGAACAACAAGTCAAAATCGAGCTGTTTTATATTCCCTATAGATACAGGCAGTATTCGTGGTGTGTATTTTCCGGCATTACCCACTGAAAACATAGCACCTTCAGAGCCTATAAGTTGTTCGCTAAATCTTAGAAGCACCATTGCCCCTGATTTTTGAAAATAATAATATGTAGGAGTCAGGGGTCTAAAGTACAGCCTCGAATAATTTTTCACTGTAAAACCTGTATTATTTAACACACTACTTGTTGTCTCCAATGTTTGGGCCATATCTACATTCATGTGATTTTTTGCTCGGCAATAGAGTCTACCTTCTTTTATTATTGAGGCGGCGTTATTCATGTGAGTCATGTGGTAGAAGCCATCAAACTTTAATTTGGTCTGTTCCGGGATTTTCCCCTTAATAAACTGCGTAAGTTGATCAGCTTTATTCTGTTTGTGGAGGGTAATTGGATTTTTGGGGGGTCTGTCTACTACAACTATACCCTTACGCTGATCTTCCTTAATTACTTTAGGTCTATTAGTTTCTTTGATCGGATTAATGTGGGTGGCCTTTCTTAGGACACGCACTATCTCCATGTTGTCTTTCTTAATGGCTATATCCATGGCGTTCAGACCTAGATTAGTCTTTAAATGAATGTCTGCACCTGAATGTACAAGCAGGTCCACTATATTTATGTGGCCTGCCCGTGTAGCCAGTATTATTGCCGTAGCACCACTCTTGTTTTGCTGGTTCGGGTTAGCACCTAATTCTAGAGCCCGCTTAGCCTTTCGCAAATCACCAGCGATTGCGCTTCTCATTAGAATAGTGTTACCATCTTTATCAATTAAATTGACCTCATTGGGCTCAATTAATATAGCGAAATCTAGAGTTTCCTTTTCTGTTGCTTTAGGGTTACTTTCTTCAGATTCAAATGTTTCTACTATTAATTGTGGTTGTTGATCGATTACAGTCGGTTCAACATTCTCTTTCTGATGGTTATCGATAAGTAATTCTTCACTGCTAAGTTCATCTGTTACAGGCAAGTAAACTGTTAATGATTCATTGTCATTACTTGAGCGTACTATATTGTCAGCCTTTACAATACCCAAACTTTTGTGAGAATGGTGACGTTCAATACCTGCTTCCTCGGCAACTTGACTATCCATCTCTGTCTCAATTACCAGATCCCTTTTCCGTATCTCATTCTCTCTTAACGGAGGAAATTCCTTTGCCTGCTCATCCACTTTTCGTAGGAAGCCAAAGAAACCCTTTAGTTTAAGTATTAATGATGAGAGTTTCACGGATAGCATCTCCCTAGAAAAAATGTGATCACTTAAAGTGTTTTCGACACTTCCCTTCCATTTCCTTTCTAAAAATTTTGCGTCATTTGGGGTACGTTCACCGTATCATCAAAAAGCGAAATTCAAGAGCACCCTAAATAAAGGGTGCCCTGAGTTGCTTAGAAGGGAGTTCAGTGCGGTGAGGTGCGGCTGGACAAATCCACATCCAACCATTGTGCGTTAAGTTGAGGTTCTTCAAGGATATGTCTTTATGACAATGCATTTACACCACATCTTAGTATCTACCCGAGATAAATTTATGTTGTAGCTCCCTTAGCACTTCGATTCTAAGATTTTGCCAATTAAATCTTTCAAAGAAAAACTGGGCAATTTCAACTGCTATCTCATGCCCCCGAGTCAATACTTCATCTTCGGTATAAGCTTTTTCAAATTTAATTTCAGACATCATCGACTTAGCTTCTTGTACTAAATGTCGACCTCGTTCATAAAAAAACAATCTTCGATCCGCAGTATCAAATAGGGTAATCTCAACATTGACAAGGCCATCAAAGACACCTTTGGGAACTAATCGAGCAGCAAATTCAAGGATTTCCGTAAAGCGGTATAGATTACCGTCGATCGCATAACCTTTGAACCCTAGGGAATGATCCTGCGGTCCGAATAAACCAACCGTTTCATTTTCCCAGTCCTCGTACAGTCCTCCCAAATAAACGAACTGCCCGCTCTGATAAAATCTCCATAATTCTTTATACCTGCTCCAATCAGTTCCGGAAAAAACAAAACTTTGATCGTTTCCGTGTAAATCCCGGTCAATATGGGGGAAATCCCAGCCACGCATACTGACTTTGCACTGCTCAATTATTGATCGACATTCAGTTAATGATTTGATTTTCTCATTCTCATGAGTACTTGGACGGAGAATAACTCTGGTGTAACCTTTTGTCTTTATTTTTTCAATGATATCTTGTTGCTTTGTCATTAATTATATCCCCCCCAGTTCTTCTTCAAATTTGCGGGAATCATTGATTTGCTGTGTCACTTGCAACTGGGGATTTTGCCGTAATCGTCTTGTTTCAAAAATGCGAATAGCTTTATCGACAGCAAGTTCAATAATCTCCCTCATTTCAGTTTGTCCTGGTACAGCTATACTCTCAGGCATCCTAGTACCTCTCGTGTATATGTGCCCCTGTCGCAAATTGGCTTCTCCTTGTCGTTTGCATACAACAGGTATTTCGGTAAACTCAAAAAACTTAATTATTGCAAACTTCATCCCTTCGCGCTCGACCTTTTCTAGTTGTATCTCCACAAATGGATCAGCAAAGTTATTTATTTCGGCCATTATGTGGTCACTATTCAAACGCTCATAGTCGTCATCCAGCATCCCAATAGGTTTTCCACTCCCATCCTCTACCCCAAGAATCAAGAAACCGCCATCACGCACGTTCGTAAATGCTAAAGCAGTTTTAACAATTTTATGCCTATGCTCTGCATTTGACCAGCTATACGATCTTTTAAACTCTATATTGCGTGATTCCCGCAGTTCCCTTCTAAATACACTGTCCATCAAATCCTCAAACAATGAAATTCCTTCCTCTCTGTCCCTTTTTAAGTAAATTTTACTTCAACAAATATCAGTAATCAACAAAGGTCTAATAGCAACACAAAGAAAAAGCACCGTCAAAAGCGTTCAAGAGACGCTGTTGACGGTGCTTTGGTTACATGGTAATTTTGGCCCGTTTCATCTTGTAGAGTATCTGAATCTATTATTGGCTCGATTTCTTCTTCACCACTTTTATATTCGGCTTTAGATCCAGATCCCTTCGAAGATCCGTAACTTCATTTGTTAAAGTTTCTATAGTTCGATTTAACTCTGATGCAACAATAAGTGCGCCCTCAGTCACGAGGTTTTTCTTAAAGTTCTGGACCTTTTCAGTTCCGTTGGCTCCGTGAGTTTCTCCAGCTTCCTGTAAGAGTGCAGGGAACGGAGCCAACTTTTTTGGCATTCCATCGCGGCGAAATTTTGTTTTGCTATACCTATCCATACACGCTCTCTCCTTTAATTATTTTGATCTTTTTTCAGCTTCTTTTATGATTGTACCGATAAGTTTATCGCTCCGAGTATCTCTGCCGTTCGGATTCCTAATTGTCCCTAGGGTAGACCATGCTTCCTCTCAAAGGTTCGTACAGTGCAATCACTTCGCATCTTCCTAGCCATTGTCCCTCTCCTTATCCTAAAATATGTATTCCCTCAGAACCAGAACTACACGCTCCTCAGCTTCTTTACATTCAAGGCAATAGTTTCTACTGCAATCACAATCCCTAATATTAACCCCGCAGCCTTCATCGCTTTTTTCATGTTCACCCCTCCTTATTTTTGAATAGATCCGTAACTAGCCACCCAACAATACCAGCGATTAAAAGGGCGAGCAGAACATTTGGAACAGACGACCCGTTTTCAATATTCCGAATAGTCTCTCTGCTTACGTTAGCACGACGCGCCAATTCCTCCTGTGACAAACCCGCCTCTGCCCTCGCCTCTCCTAGCTTAGATAAAAATTTGGGTTCCAAACTCACCACTCCTTGCTTAATGGAAATATAACATACTTGTCCAGTAATTGACAAGTATTCTTTGCAAAATTTACTTTGCAAAGTTTAGTTGGAATCTACAGAAAAGAAGCTGCGGATTGCTCCGCAGCATTCACAACTAGCCCATAACTCCAACCGAGCTTCGTTCTCACGCTCCGTAGACCTCTATATATATGTCCAAATAGTCATATTCAGGAAAGTCCTCCGTCCAGATCTTTGAGATATGTTTCCCTTCCTTAGCTAGCCGAACCATTACTTCTGAATCCTTTTTATTCATGTAGCCCCTCCGTTCCTAGATCAAGCTATGTTCTGACTGTCAGCCATATCATTAAGTTCTTTTATTGATTCATTTACAATTGTTTTCAATTCTTCTAATAGATCACCTGAAACTGAATCATATGTTATTCTCGGTTGGGGTATTGCCCTCTCATAAATACTGCGTATCTCACTTGCCCTTTTTGCCGCTGAACCCGTATCTTTGTAATTGTGTGCAGTTATCCATTGAGAGTGTAAGTCAACCTTAAGACGCCTAGTAATCAGATGATTAATTTTATCACCGACAGTTTCCGCTAGCTTTTGAAGTGTTCTGCTTTTTACTTCATCTGATGCGAGGGCCGACCATTCTTTGGGCACACTAAGAAATTCATTAAGCCGTTGCATCAAATACCCGGCAAGATCACTTGCTGGTTTCAAATCGTTATATTCTACGACGCTCGGCCAATTGGCTACACGCACAGACAATGCCTTTATACGTGTCCAGTGTTGTTTAGGGAATTGTGAGTTCCTCAACCCTAGTAAGCCAAGCCATTTCTGCATAAACAACTCTTCGGTTTCACTTATCGCAAGTACCAAACGTCCATAGTCATATTTAGGTACCGGCAAAAGACCAACCGGCAGTTGGGAGCCAGGCTTCTCGGCTTTTGCAAGAACGGAGTCAATAAAGTTTTCCATTTCAGCAATAAGCTCATCAGATGGATTCTTCAACTCTTGGGTATTTGGAAAGAAGAATGCATTACGTTCCAAATGATCTCTCAATTGACGTATCATTTTTGGATTTAAATTATAAGCCTCTTGCATGGCTTCGATAGCACCCGTTTGAATGCCTAACACATGATCGCGGCGGTCTTCTTCATCCAGCATATTGGAACCTTGTACTTGATCGAAGCGAGTATAGACAACCATCATTTTGTCTTGTTGGCCGCGAGAAGAAGCTTCACGCAAAATCACCTTTGGAATGTCCAGCATAGGCTGAACGGCATTATCTACAAGTACTACAGCATCAATTTCTTTAAACTTATTTGTCACTTCCATTGGTATACTTGTTGTTATATTGGAATCGTGCCCTATTCCTTCTCCATCAACCAGTACTAAACGAGGAGGGACATCACCTTCCCACCAACTTGGTTGAAATGGACCTTCTAATCTAACCCCGTTTACAACCGGAGCAAGTAGCTGACCAAATCTTCTTCCTTCATTACCAGCAAACCATCTCATCATTGTAACCACTTCGGTTTTATCATCTGATTGATTAAACCAATATACGGGCCATCCACGGGTGTCTTTAAAGAGTCGTCCTGTTTTGATTAAATCAAACCGTAATTTGATCAGGTTTAAAATGTAATGGACAAGTTCGTTAAAACTCTCGGTCTCTTCCCGAATCCAATCTTCGTATAATTTATCAATTGCCTCATCGACCTGATCCTCTTCTGGGGTATACTGGTCGAGTGCATCTTTTGCTAACTTTTGAACTTCCTTAATGATGTAGTCTATATCCGTTTGCAAAGCCAGTTGATCGGGATAAGGAATCTCCGGTTCCTGATCTTGTTGTTTACTGGTTGTATGCTTGCCCGAAGACCTGTATTGGCCGAGTAAGTAGCTTAATCGAAACCGTTGTTCAGGATGCGATAGAAGGGCTTTTGCAATTGTTTTTTCGTCTTCTCCGATTACTGCTCTTCGAAACGCTTCCCATACACACTCTTCAATCAACTTTATCGTCTGCGCCTGCGATATAAAGGTTACTACTCCACTCCAGTTACCTTCTCTAAAGATGAACTCTGTGTTGCAAGTCGTGGTTCTACTTGAGGAAATAGCAGGAAAACTAATCTCGTCCGGCTCAGTTCCGATCATTTGCCTAATGACAGTTGTTTTCCCTGCCCCAGTAGTACCTAGAAACATTACCCGTGAGTAACCCTCATCTTTGGACGGCAATCCTACTTTTTCATTTCGTAGGTCCCATGGGTCTTTCACCAAATCCTCTTCCATCTGATCGTAAAATATATCAACCGCCTTACTATGGAACTCTACATTTGCTTGCCTCTGCTCGTTTAAAGACCAGTATCTTTCATCCGAAAGCAAGTGGTTTAAATCATCTACGATCGCTTGTGCTTCCCCCTGATCCGAGCCTAGTCCTCGCCTTATCTTTCTTCCTTGTTTACCTTCGCGATCCTTCAATACCGGATGTCTAAACTCAACGGCCCAACTGTTTATTCCGCCTTTTGTTAACCTTGCAGTATACATAGCCTCACGCTCCCCACTCAATGTTCCTGACTGTTCCGGTTGCTCTTGTTCCCTATTTTAGGAACAACCGGGAACATTGTCAAGTAAATTTTCCAGAAATGCCCCTGTTGCTCTTTGTTTGCTTAAATAGCGATATTAATGCGTCCTCCCGCGAGCTGCCACTCCATCTGAACAGCGAAAAACCCTTCGCATGGCAGAAGGGTTTCATGAAAATCACTTCATTTTCAATTTTGCACCCGACACTCAGACCGTATCATTTTTGCCCATCAGATCCAGCGTACGAGCCGCCTACGCAGTAATCTTCCCCCAGGGTGGCCCATCCCCCATCCTACCCCTCTTGGGCAACTTTCCGCGCCCAGCAAGCGGTTAAAGCCAAAAATTCGCGTCATTTATGATACGGTTCCCCCCGATTTATCTTCACCGCCCTATAAATCTGCTCCACCAGCACCAGCCGCATGAGCTGGTGCGGCAATGTCATGCGCCCGAAGCTCAGCTTCTGCTGGGCGCGCGCAAGCACAGCGGGAGCGAGCCCTGTGCTCCCGCCAATGACAAAGGCCACGTGGCTGCGCCCGTACGTGGCCAGCTTATCGAGCTGGTCCGCGAGGTCCTCGCTGGACCAAAGCTCGCCATCGATCGCGAGCGCGACTACATGGGCATCTGGCTTAATCTGCGCCAGAAGCCTCTCCCCCTCCCGCTCGCGCACCTGCGCCTCCTCCGCCGGACTCATCGTCTCCGGTGCCTTCTCATCGGGCACTTCCGTGAGCGTAAGCTTCACGTAAGGCCCGAGACGCTTGGCATATTCGGCTATGCCAAGCACCAAATATTTCTCCTTCAGCTTGCCGACAGCTGCAATCTGTATATGCAAATGCTACACATCCCCGTTTTGCTTTATTTTATGTCTTAATGTCAGATAGGCTATTAGTGTTATTTCTACTTTTACCGGCCATATTATGCAGTTTTCCTCAAGAATACCTTTAACTCGCCTTATTACAAGGATAAACGACTCCGAAGAAATATCGGGACAAGTATAAGGCCATAACTTATAATCCTTTATAATTATAAAAAAAGCCGCTAATTTACTCACCATACGGGTCATAGCATTAGCAGGCTCATTATTTACGATACGTTATACAACCAAATATTCCGCAGCTGCATCACAAAAATCACATTTGCGAGGCGGATCCCAATCCGCAAACTGCGTCTCCTTTAGATCTACTACGTCCGGAGCATCCTCATATTCGTCGACAAATCGCTCCAAAGCTTTTTCAATACATGGTTTGCAAACACAATACATACAATAATTCGCTTCCTATCTAGTGGATTCATTTTGCGAGCTGTTCCGCTCTTTATGTATATAGCATATCAAAAAACGACATGCTTCGAAAGCAGTAACTATTGGCTTGAGACTATCGATTAATTCTGGGTAGGGCAACAAGCAATTGAAAAGGATTCACTGCGATCAAGCTTGGGATTACGATCGCTGTTGTAGTCCAATTTTTTGTTGAATAACGCCTAAAAGAATTTAATTGGCTTACAAAGGCGGACGCTATCGCTTCTTCATTCCCAAGCTCGCTCTTTCGCTCCCTTTATTGCTTATTCAATAGTTGCCCACAATTAATCGACAATCTCGGTCTTTATCTTACTCATTAAGCAACATTGCGAATAAAAGAAACAATATTATACTAACCACTAGAAAAAATACACCTAACGTAATCTGTCTAGTTATATTTTGATCAGCTTTCATTTTTTTAAGCAGTGTTATGAAATTGACAAAGAATAAAACGGCCGATAAGCAAATCAAACCTGCTAATAAAATTAACATTACACATCCCCCTCAAAACATAACTGATACATGGATAAACGGCTCTGTTTTACTTTTAACTGGCGCGTTTACTGATGAAATGTAGGAATAGGTGTATGGTGAAAATTTATATCTTCCTATTGCAGTGCGGTCATCAATGACCGTTAGAACCCAAAAGCAGTCCTTTTTGTTGCGTATGCGGACATTTATGACCATTAGAAGAACTTTCCGTCGAATTTTCTAACTTTTTTCCCGCTAACGGAAATTTCTGTCCGCTAGAAAGTGGAAGTTGGCGAAAAATGAGCGCTAACGGCCATAAATGTCCGCATCATTAGGATCAATTCGAGCTCGACATAATTATCTACAATTTTAACTGATGCATAATTTCCTAAAGAAATAAAAAACCGCAAGCCCTCAGCTCACGGTCGTTAAATAAAGCCATAACGCCTTCCTGCACCTCCATAATCAGGAAAAAAGTTATATAGTATAGTTAGTTTGAAAAGAGGTGATGGTATGGCAATAAAAGTGCTAAAACGTGTTGTCGATATATTGTTTGCCGGTTCCATTTTATTTCTTTTATATCTCGGTTATTTTATTTTTTTCGACAAGCCTGTCGCCTCTGCGGAATTTGTCAATTTGTATTTAAAAATTGGGCTACGGTTATTCCGTTCTTTTTGTATTTACATTACTAAGGTTTGCTTTGAGAAAAATGAGCTAAACTCTACTCCTCTTCCGCCTTATCCCCCAGCTTAAACGACGTAACCTGCAGCGCGCCTTCGCGATAGTAGCTTACTTCAATGCTGTCGCCAATTTTTTTGTCGTTGTAGAGGTATTTGCGCAGCTCTCTTGTGCTGCCGATTTTTTTCTTGTCGAGCTTCACGATGACGTCGTTGTACTGCAGGCCTGCATCTTTGGCCGGTCCAACGGCTTCGAGCACAATAACCCCGGAAAATACTTCATCCGGCAGCTGAAGCTTAGGCATAGGTGTGCTGCCATCCCCTTGATCGCCGCCCAATTCTTCGCCATCCTCATTCTCTTCGTTTGCACTAGGCTGCTCTTCCTCCAGCCATTTTTGCAGCTCCTGTTGACTCCAGTATTGTTCCAAATCTATCGTATAAACGCCAAGATACGGTCTTGGCACATAGCCTTTGCTTATAATGCTTTCCACAATTGGCATTGCATTGTTAATTGGAATGGCGTAACCGATGCTTTCTACGCCGAAATCAGCAATTTTCATGCTGTTAATGCCGACAACCTTGCCGTTGAGATCAATCAACGGACCGCCGCTGTTGCCTTCATTGATGGCAGCGTCTACGCGGATAACTTCCTGCTCCCAATCCATAATGCCATTTTGGCTAAGCGATACTGGAACTACCTCACGAATAACGCTGACAATGCCCAGTGTGATCGATTCGCCCATCCCTAACGGATTGCCCATTGCCATAACGAACTCGGCTGCCCGCAGTGTGGAGGAATCGCCTATTTCAGCAACGGTATTGATGCCTTTGGCATCAATTTCGAGCACAGCCAAATCGGTAATCTGGTCCGATCCGACGATTTTCGCTTCGCGTATCTCACCGCTGGTCAGCACAGCCTTAACCTTTTCCGCATCTGCAATAACATGATGGTTCGTTATAATATAGGCTTTCCCATTTTTCTTCTCCACTATAACGCCAGAGCCGACGCCAGCTTCTCGCAGTATGCCATTCCCATCTTCTGACTTTCCGGATTTTTTGCCGCCTGCCCCTACGGGGAAGGTTTGCTCGTTAATCACACTTACGACAGCAGGTCTTACCTTGGAGGTCGCATATATCGCTCTTTCTGAAGGATCGATGCCTGATGTAGAGGCGCCCAGCTTTCCGCTGCCGCTAATGCCGCCGGTGAACAGCACGAATAGGATGACGACGATAGCTGAACTGGCTAGTGACGATAACAGAGCAATTTGCAAAGTTGATAATTTATATCCCCGAAAGCGAAAACGGAATTGAAACGGAAGCTTCAGCGAAGTCCCCTTTGTTTCTCGCTTTATGCGTTTGGATACCTTCGTTGAGTAAAAATCATCATCGAACAAGCTCATCATTATCGCCTCTCTCTATACCGCCATAGTAAACATTGATATAAGTATAAGGTGAAAACTTATACTCTCTTATATTTTTGAAATTTGGAATATTTGTGATTAGTCGTGACTACACTATTAATAGATTCGAATCTGTTTCTGAAAAGGTGCAGTTCCACGCCTACTATTATAACCTTATATGACGTATAAAGGAGAAAACATTATGAAATCCTCATCTTCTTCCATAAACTCTTCCACTTGGGAGCATGTCGATTTAGCTGCAAAGCTGGCTGACCTAAAGCAGGACAATTACAATACTGTGCTCACGCTTAGCGCAATGCTCGAGCTGCTTATTGAAAAAAAGATTTTAACCCTGGAAGAGCTGGAAAGCAAAGCTTCCGCTATCGATAAAAAGCTGGAATCTATGATTTTCGGCGCACCTCATCCCAAGCTGTAGGACGGTCATGATAGGTCGCTCGCAAAGGAAATTCATCCTTTTTATAAAATATTCCGTTGTTCTCCAAAATAGAATTAACAGTCAGCATGGCCAAATCAATTTGATTATGGTCAAGGCTCAAATGTGCCAGGTATACCCGCTTCGTACGATCGGTCATCAGCTCAAGCAGCGCTTCTCCTGCCGCTACATTTGATAAATGTCCTATATCGCTTAAAATACGGCGTTTAATATTCCATGGGTATCTGCCCATGCGAAGCATTTCGGTATCATGATTGGATTCTAGCACTAGCACATCGGAATCTATGATTTGATTGCGAACTCTATCACTAACATAGCCCAAATCGGTTGCTAGACTCAGTTTTTCTCCATCCTCTACAAAGCAGTAGCCTACCGGCTCTGCTGCATCATGCGAGATCGGGTAGGATTGCACCTTCATAGAGCCAAAGCAAACTTCCTCACCGGTCTCGATTTTTATTTTCTTATCGTCAGCGATCGTTCCCACATGCCGCTCCATCGCATGCCAGGTCGCTTCATTGGCATAGATCGGCAGCTGATGCTTGCGCGCAAAAGCGCCCAAGCCTTTAATATGGTCGGAATGCTCATGCGTCACAAATAACGCATCGATGTCATGACCCGCTAATCCTTGATCCTTCATAAGCACTTCCAGCCTCTTCATGCTCAGCCCCGCATCCACCATGACTGTATGTCCATTGCCGCGTACAATTGTGGCATTGCCGGTTGAACCGCTCCCCAAAACCGTAAATCGTAATCCCATAGCTGTCTGTCCTGTCCTTTCCCCGCTAACATAACATAACTGACCCGTTAATGCTAAAGTAAATGTTTGGCGCTGCTGCGCATTTATTCCTTGTTTTCTGCATCAGGGTCGTCGTTCTCCGCGTCAGTTGCTACCTCTCCGCTAATAGCATTGACATAGTACGTTTTTCCGTCCTCCAGCATCACGCGCCATGTCGGCGCAGAGACCTGCTTGTCCGAGTCGAATATTTGGCCATAATAGCCAAGCTGAATATCAGATATCGTCGAGCCGTCCTCCAAATACGTTTCAATGAGGCTGGCTACAACCTTGTTAGCGGGAAGCACCTGCTTCGCTTCTCCGCGGCTCACTAGCTCCATCCGGTCCTGCTGATAGGCTGTAATTTTTAAATTGCTGTTGAACAGCTCCAGCCTAACATTAAAAACAGGGTACCCATCTACAATTCTGTACATGACGAATACGCCTTCTGAGCTGCCCAATAAGTCGTAGGCATATAAATCTATTTCCGCAATTTCTTGACCAAACGCTTTTTTAAGCTCTGACTTGTTAAAGATAAACGCTGAATCTGCCGGATTTTTCAGCTTTGTTTTTTTCTGCGAACGGCTTTCCGAGTGCAGCAAATACGTTAAATCGCCGAGCGCCGGGGTTTCAGAAGGCAAGTTAGCGGCAAGCGATATGCGTTTTTGCTGCATAATAAGCAATTTATCGGCAGGCAGCTCCGCAGAATTTACATTGGCATTCAATTGCTCGCGAATATCCAGCCACAGCTGATAGCCAAGCAGTATATTCAGCATGAGAAATGAAAATATAAGCACGCTTTTCGCTCTACCCCAGTCCACTTACCTTCACCCCGCTAACCTAATTTGCTTGTTTATCCGAAAGCTCTTCCGCGGACTCATCAGACTTGCTGTCAACAGCCTGCCCCACAGCTTTCTTATCTGCTTCCTCCTGCTGCTCACTCGGCAGCTTGCCAGGCTTAAAGCCTGCAGGATAAGCCTCCATCAACACTTGCTCAGAGCCGTCCTTAAGCTTGATTGCCCATACCGGAACGAAACTCATTTTACTGTCATCAATAGGCATTGCTTTCAGTGCCGGGAATAACCCGACGATGTCTTTTCGATTACGATGAGCCTTGAGCTGATCCTTTAACGTCTGTCCCCCTGGAAGCCACCGTGCTTCTCTCTCCTCGGCGGTACTGCTTAATGTAATAAGCGAACGGGCATATTCCGTTACGACGCCTTGCTGCAAAGTAAGCTTCATATAACCATAACGAAATGGCGGAAGCTCTATAACTGGATACTGCTCAATATATTTACGGAATGTAACATATTTTTCCGAGCTGGAGGAAACAGGGTTAACAAGACGATTAACACCATCCCATCCGCCATGCTGGTTAATAAATTCTATAGATGCATATACATTCTCGCTTATATGACTGGAAGTGCTTTGTGAGGCAGCCGGATTCGTATAATTAATCCACATGCCATTTTGCTCAACCTGCAAACCGCGCTTGCCGTCTGTATATATTAATGAGCCGCTGCGATCTTCTACAGCTAGCGTTGTGCTTGGATCAAAAAAGTTACGCTGCATTTGCTCAGGAGAATAGGCTTCATAATCAAACACCATTTCCGTTGCCTGAATGGGCTCAGTCGGAATATACAAACCATCTGCAGTCATTTCGTATTTTGGCAAATATTGTCCAAATCCTACGTAATCCTGTACATCTCGCACGGTTAAGTCAGCTCGTACCGATTCGTAAACGATTTTGTTGCCGCTGCTGAAAAAGAAAGTGCGCACTTCTTCGGTATCTGCCACCTTGTAAATCCATATACGATCTATTTTTTCATTTAAAAACAAAAGATCACCTTCAAGCTTCAACAGCTTTTGCAGCAGCTCCACAGCAATGCCATTGGAAAATCGCAGCTCCAGCCCGATATCGTTTTTACGAACATCGTCCCAATCAATCATCGATTCAGGACCGCGCTGGAAGCCTTTAAATTCACGGCCAACGATGCGCTGCTTCAAAATCATATCGTAAAATTGAGTGCCGGGATCGAGAACAGTGTGTGTATTTTCTCCAAGATGGATAATAATTTTTTCAGGAAAAACTAAACTTTCAACCGACGATGATGCTCCCATCGGCTCCGTATTGACATAATCTTGATCGCTGCGCATCGTTGCAGCGAGGCCAGGCATGCGATATACAAGAAAATAGCTTTGCAGCAAGCTTAGCCCAACAAGAAAAATAAGCGCTGTCGTTTTTAACTTTTCCATCAAGCCTGCTCTCCTCCTTCGTGCACTAACGGAAGAGTAAACGTTACCGTAGTTCCTTCATTCAGCTCCGATTGCAGCGAAATCGATCCGCCATGCGCCTTCACGATTTCCCGGGCAATCGAAAGTCCAAGTCCTGTCCCGCCCATGTTGCGGGAACGAGCTTTATCAACGCGATAAAACCGTTCAAAAATACGATTCAAATCTTTATGCGGAATGCCTATTCCTGTATCCTTCACGCTAATTTCAAGATCAGATTTATTTGCTGACCGCTTTGCGGCCATTACGATGGAACCGCCATCCAGTGTATATTTTATCGCATTGGACATTAAATTATCGAGCACCTGGTCAATCTGATCCCTATCCATCCACGCGGTCTTAAGACCTCGCTCAACTGTTACAACCGCTCTTATTGATTTCTGGCGCAGCTGGAAGGAGAAACGGTCCGCAACCTCATCAAGCATTTCATGCAAATTGATACGCTGCTTGCGAAGCGGCCCTGTATTGGAATCGAGCCTAGACAAGTGCAGCAGGTCGGTAACCAATCGGATCATCCGCTCGGTTTCGTTGCTGATTACCCCTACAAAGCGCTGCGACAGCTCCCTCTCATCGAGCGCTCCATCCTGCAGCGCCTCGGCGTAGCTTTTAATCGTCGTCAGCGGCGTTCTAAGCTCATGAGAGACGTTGGCAACAAATTGCCGTCTCGATTGCTCCAGCTTTTCCTGCTCCGTTACGTCTTGAATAACCGCTATTGTTCCTACAATTCCTGCATCTCTGCGATGAATCGGTGTAAAAGTAATTCGAAGCAGGCTGTCTTCTTTGTCATCCTCTGCATCACCGGTTGCACTGCTTCTCATAATAACCGTTTGTCTGCGCCCGCTCATCAGCTCTGTTTGATTTTCCTCCGTAAGAGCGAGCAGCTCCCACAAGTTGATGCCTTCACACTTCTTGATCTGCAGCAGCTCCAAGGCTCTGCGGTTCCATACGATTATATTGTCATGCTCATCAGAAGCTAGCACGCCGTCACTCATATTGGAAAGAATAGAGAACAGCTTCTCATTTTCCTCCTCATTAACGGATAATGCTTCCTTAAGCCGAATAGTCATCTCATTAAAGGCCATGCTCAGACGGCCAATCTCGTCGTCCCCCAGCACCGGTGCCTGCAAATCGAAACGCCCTTCGGCAACAGCTTCCGCCTGCCTGGTCAATCCTTGTATCGGACTTGTTATCGTATGCGACAACACAATGCCAAGCACCCCGGTTAAACCAAGGGCTATCAACGTTCCAGAAATAAAAATTTGATTGACTCGATTTACCGTCTCGTACAATTCAGTCATTGACGCCACCACATAGACGGCGCCAACGACCTTGTCATTATGTACAACCGGTTGAGCGATCATTTTTTTGCGGATATTGTCTTCATCAATAATTTCTTCCTCGTTATCGGGAATATTTTGCAATGCGCGGCTAACTGCCAGCGACTTGTTTTTCTTTCCGATATTCGATTGATGCACCTGCAATGACGTTGCTACTATTTTTCCATTCGAATCAAGCACCTGTACTTCCGTGCCGCTAATGCTGAACAAATTGCGAACAATGAGATTCAAATCCTCTGTTGTGCTTTCTGCGGAATCACCCTCCGCTTCTACATTAGGCGACAAGCTGGGAGCGGCGAATTTAGACAAAATATCGGCTTGCTCCTTTAAATTGCTTGTAAAGCTCGTAATCAGGGAATGCTTAACAGTGCTTATAAAATAAACGCCGATTAACTGCATGGCTACAAGTATAAGCAGCAAGTATATGATAACGAGCTTTACTTGAATAGTACGAAAAAAGCTGGATATTTTCATGCTTAACCAAAGCCTCCACTTTTGGCGTTGCGCATCATATATCCAAGCCCTCGTCTTGTCATAATATATTCAGGACGACTTGGATCATCCTCAATTTTTTCACGTAGTCGGCGGATCGTAACATCGACAGTTCGTACATCTCCAAAATATTCAAAGCCCCAAACCGCCTGCAGCAAGTGCTCGCGGGTCATGACCTTGCCGCTGTTGCGAGCCATATAGTAAACAAGCTCGAATTCACGGTGCGTCAAATCAAGCGGCTCACCGTTTTTATATACGACATACATATCCGTATCAATAAATAAATTAAACAGCTTCAAGCCCTGCTGCTGTTCCTGCTCTTCTGAAGCATCCGGCGACTCTGCCAGCTCATTTGTTTTTTGCTGTCTGCGCAAATGAGCCTTCACACGGGCAAGCAGCTCCCGCGTACTAAAAGGCTTCGTCACATAATCATCGGCACCCAGCTCCAGCCCGAGCACTTTATCAATTTCAGTATCCTTTGCCGTCAGCATAATTATTGGCATTTGCAGCTTAGCTCTTACCTCTCTGCAAACATCCATGCCATCCTTAAGCGGAAGCATCAAATCAAGCAGCATCAAATCAGGCTTTTCTTCAAAAGCCAGCCGCACTGCCTCGGCGCCGTCAAATGCGCAAATGACTTGATGACCTTCCTTTTCTAAATTAAATTTCAATATATCTGCTATCGGCTGCTCGTCATCGACCACTAATATTTTTCCGTGCATCGTTCCACCGCCTGTCCGCTTATCCTTAATAATTCTATTCTAACATACGTCTAGTGCTTGTTCATAAATATAATTATATATTGTCCCTTTGTCAGCAAAACAAAAACACTGCCCATCCGTAAGCTGGAACTTAATGTCCACAGATTATGGCGAGCAGTGTTTAAAATAATGAGTATAAGTTTATAAGTACTTTAACGGGTTTTGTGCAACGCCGTTTTTATGAATTTCGAAATGTAGATGCGTTCCAGTGGAGTTGCCTGTGTTGCCCATAATTGCAATCGAAGCGCCCTTCTTCACTTTATCGCCTTTGCTAACCTTATAGGAGCTCAAATGGCCATACACTGTTTTATAGCCGTTTTTGTGATTAATAATAACGGTATTGCCCAGACCGCTCTTTCTGCCAACAAATTCAACTTCGCCGGCATCGGATGCAAGAATCGTTTTATTGCCTGTAAAGTCTACGCCCTTATGCAGACGGCCCCAACGTTGACCGAACTTGCTCGTAATACGGTAATTGGTAACCGGCAGAGCGAATTTGCCTGAGCCTTCTCCGATGACTACCATCGTTCCTTTTTCGACAATTTCAGGAACCGGCTCTAGCAGCACTTCCTTGCTTATAAGCTCTTCGCTAATGACATAGCCGTTTTCCTTGGATATGCGGTATGTTAAACGCTGTGAGCCTTCAACACCTTCCTGGATTACTTTCGATTGTCCAACTGGCATTGTGTTGTTCTTCTGTACCTCTACAGGTGCCGCAATCGCTTCAACCTCGACCAAGCTCTCCGCTGTTCGAACGGTAATCTCAGGCTGAATGGCTGTTAAATCAAGCTCATCGCCTACACGAATCATATCGTCCTTGATCCAAGGGTTATTCTCGTAAATAACCTGTGGGGAAATATCAAACTTGTGGGCAATACATCCTACGCAATCGCCTTTTTGTACGACATATTTTGTAGGCTTAGGCGAGCCTTCCGTCAATCTTTTATATAGCTGCTCCGGATCCTCAACCGCTTCCGGATCGATATTTGTGTTATTCAAGTCTACCTTCTCAACAAATTCTACTTCACTGACCACACGGCCAGGTTTAACTTCTTCGTCAGCAGCTGCATCTGCGCTCTTCTCTTCATCGCCATCCTTATTATAGGATAGAGCCATTACTGAGCGTGGGTTTTTGCTTTGTGCAACTAACTCCGGAGCATACTTGCCTTGAATGCGAAGCAAAATGCTGTCCGCTGTTTCCTGGTCCTTTACTACACCGACTACCTTGCCATCTACCTTGACTTCAACGCCTACCGCATAAGAGGTAAACATAGAACCTAGCTTCGACAGTGTCGCGTCAGCATCGATTTGCGGCTTAAAAGCACTTTCGCTTTCATATGTAATCAATCCAGTATTCAATTCCATCTGAAGATCAGGATTAGCTGCTTTAACTTCGCTTAGCTTGCTGGCAATCAGCTCATCCACTTGCTCTGTGCTGCTAACGGTTCCTATTTCCTGTCCATTCATAGAAACATGGAAAAATTCAAATGTATTTGCTTTGATATATTGAGTGTATTGTTGATAGCCTATTAGACCAGCAGCTGTCAATAAAATGACTGCCCCGCCAATAATCTGAACTGACTTTCTACGCCAAAGCGGTGCTGCAACTGCTGCGGCTTCTTGTTGATCACTCTTGCCCTTCAAGTCTTGCGAGCGCGTACCACGAACATACTGAATCGTTTGATTCCAGAATTTCTTAATACGACTCATGTCCCTGAAATCGGTCATGATTGTCTCCTTTTCGCACTTCCGCTGATAGATTTACGAGTACAAACGAGAAAAAAGACGAATTCTCCCGTTGGAGCACTCGCCTATTACTGTATCATATCATTCTTTAATGGGGCAACCTTTACAAACTAAACACAAAATTAATATTTTTTCAGAATATTCATCATTTCCTCGTATTCAGCCTTATCCAGATGCATCGCCATCAGCTGCTGAATCGTCGAAAGCTCTTGCTCCGTTACGCCGTCTTCGACGATTTCTGATAGCTGCTGCCATGTTTCTTCCGGCAGTTTGCCTACCAGCATCGCAAATAATTGCTCCTTATCCGCAGGGCTGATGCTGTCCTTTACGGATGTTATTTCCTCCATAGTCATAGCCGTATCTACGCCATCTATATCCGAGCTTCCTTTATTTCCGTTAATAAGCGGGTCCAGATCCCCTTCGTCATCTGCGCCAGCAGGATCCGTTTGATTGCCGTCAATTTCTGTATCCGTTTCTGTTTCCGATTCCGTTTCCGTTTCTGTTCCTGTATTCGTATTATCAGACTCAGAATCGGTCTCAAGGCTGTCTGGAAGCTGGCCAAATACTTCTACTGCATCACCCGGCTCCTGAGTGGAATTTGACTTAACTGGCGGGTTAGCTCCCCACAATGTCCCCCAAAAACCGGATACTACGACAGGCTTCGTATCAAAAGGGATATTATATTGCTTCAATAACGAATCCAGATAATGGGTTACAATAATACCCGTTGTCCATATCGTTATCGTACTGATGAGAATGACTGCTGCCGCCAATTTGATTATCTCTATAGCGCGTTTAAACATACCCTCACTCCTTCCTCCGACGAACCACTATCCCTCCCGCCAGAGCAGACACATTTCATAGAATAACGTTTCACAATATCTAGTTATCTTTCATTATGGTCAACATGAAAGAGTTGCATACCCGTCTTGCTGCCTTTCGATTTCACTTTATTGGACAGCCGTTTCTGTGAAAATATCCTTTTTTTATGTAATTTAAACTATGATATTTTGGTAAATGGACATATGTTTTTTCCTTGCTTCTTGTCTGCGCCTCATTTCAGTCCTATAATTCATATCAAATTATTATGCTGTCAAGCAGAAACGGCTTCCGCCGTCCTTATACTTTTTATATGTTCAGAAAAGGAAGGATGAACAAAGCAGATGAAAGCGATTGCGTGGTTTCGCAAACAAAAAATTCAATACAAAATTATTATTATTTATGTGCCGCTGGTGCTCATTCCCCTTTTATTGCTCAGCTTTTTTTCTTACAAGATCAATACGGACGCTGTTATTGCCCAAACCAAAAAAAATATGCGGGATGAGTCCGGACTTATAACGACCCGTATTGATGCCATATTGGGAGCAGCTGAAAGCTTTGCCAATAATGCGATGCTCGATTTGAACAAGGAAGCCGGACTAAAGCTGCAAGACGGAGCACCCAAGCCTATGACACAAATTCCTATCAATCCGGATTATATTATCCGCAACCAAATAGAAATGAAGCTGGACATTGCCAAGCTTATTTTTCCGGAGGTAGAATCCGCTGTTTTTGTTGACCGCAGCTACAATGTTTATGTGACCGATCATCGGCTTGTTGCAGGCTCTATCGAGGGATTCTCCAGCCCGATGTTTGAAGCTGTTGCTGCCAGCAACGGATTGCCCATTTGGTTTTCGATGGAAAAACGTGAGTTTTGGTCGCTTGCTCCCGAGGAGCCGGTGCTTACTGCAGGCAAAAAAATATATGACACCGAATCGCTTGATTTACTTGGTTATTTATTCGTCAACATTAATGAGAAAACACTATCTTCTGTCTATGCTCCAGTAGGACCTGTGCAATCGAATGGTTACTACATTACAGACAATCGAGGAATGATTATTTCCTCCTCCCGAAGTGAGCAGATTTTACAACCTGTCTTGTCCGACTCAGAGCTAGCAGATCGTTCAGACCAATTTTTGCGAAGCACAATGCATTTTGACAAGATGGATTGGACGCTCGTCAATGAAATTCCGCTCATGGAGCTAACAAAGCAAACCCGTAAAGTATCCTCCGTTATTCTAATTGCTGCCGGCATCTGTTTGCTGCTTGCTTTGCTTGGCGCTATTATTCTTTCCAAAGCAATTGCTTCGCCAATTATTTCTCTTGCCAAGCATATTAATCGGATCCGCGACGAAAATATAGATCGTCCGGTCCAGGTAAGGAGCAGTGATGAGATCGGCATTCTCGGTGCGGGACTGAATATGATGCTTGGCAGAGTGAACGATCTTCTTATACGAATTAAGGAAGAACAGCAACAAAAGCGCGAATACGAACTTGCCTTAATCCAAGAGCAAATAAAGCCTCATTTTTTCTATAACACATTGGATTTGATCTATGTTTTGTGCAAATCTGGCGAAAGCATTGAGGCAAGCCGGGCTGTCAAGGCACTTGCCGATTACTATCGGGTAAGCCTTAGCAACGGGAAGGAAATCATTTCAATTCGGGAAGAAATTCGCAATGTGAACAGTTATCTTTATATTCAAAAGGCTCGTTATCCGGATATGTTTACCTTCTCTGTTCATATTCAAAATGAATTGCTGAACGGCTCCATTCCCAAATTGACGCTGCAGCCGTTAATTGAGAATGCGATTTATCATGGGCTGAAAGAAAACGGAACAGCTGGGCATATATCCGTCACTGGCGTTATGCACCAGCAAATCATACAATTAAAAATTACCGATGACGGACTTGGCATTGCTCCGCAAAAGCTGGCTGGACTGTTACAAGGTGATAACAATGAAGATTCCTTCGGTCTTCACAGTGTGCATGAGCGGATCAAGCTTTACTTTGGCGACCAATATGGCGTAACCATAACCAGCAGGCAAGGAGAAGGTACAACAGTGCTGCTGGAATTTCCGATGATTGGAGAAACTCCTTATGTATAAAGTTATTTTTGCAGATGATGAAGCGGTTTACCGTAAATTTCTTTGGCATGTCATTGATTGGAGGGCGCATGGCTTCCATATCGTGGGGGAGGCTGGCAACGGCAAAGAAGCGCTTGAGCTCATTCGGGACAAACAGCCGGACATTGCACTGCTTGATATTAATATGCCGTTTATGAACGGCATTGATTTGGCTGCTGCTATTAAAGAGCAGTTCCCACATACAGCTATTCTGATGATAACGGGGCATAGTGAATTCGAGTATGCTCGCCAGGCGCTTAAGCTGAATGTGGATGATTATATTTTAAAACCATTCGATGAGGACGAACTGCAAACTGCGCTTGCCAAGGTGAAAAGCAAACTTGAAAAAACAAGACAAGAGCATAATAAAGCATTAAAAGAACAAACCGTTTGGCGTGAAACTATGCTGAATCAATTAATTAGCAACGAGTTTTCAGAAAATAATGATTTGATGCGTGAGCAAATTACAGCTTATCTCCAACAAACCGATGGGGTATTTCAAGTGTTCACAGTCGAAATTGATCATTTGCAGGATCACGAACCAAGCGCACATGATATTCGGTTATTTAAATCGATTATTGCCAACCTGCTTCAAGATTTAATTAAGATCGACGGTCAATTTTATATTGGCAACGGCCCGGAAAACAGAGTCGTGCTGTTGCTTCAATTCAACAAGGAGACAACACGATACGATCATACCGCATTATTGTCGAAAGAAGAGGAGGAGCAAACGAACGCGGCTTTGTTAAAGCTATGCTCACTGATTAAACGGCATTTCGGATTTAGTGTAACGATCGGTGCAGGCAGTGCCGGGCTTGGTCTATCCTGTATTCGCAGCTCATACAAGGAAGCCGTAATTGCTCTTTCGAACAAAATGACGATGCAGCTTGCCGATGTGCTCTATTTTGAGGAGATGAAGCAACGCTTCGCCAATGCAGGCTTCTATCCAAGCGAAATTAATGAAAAGCTGCTAGTTCAACTGCGCAGCCACGATACAGCGGGAATTGAGAACAGTTTAAAAACGATTCAAGCACATGTCACTTCACATCAGCTGGCAATGGAATATACACAGCTTATTTTATCCAGCCTCGTATCATTAGCGCTTACTTATATTTATGAATTGGGCAAATCAACGGAGGATATGCTGCTAGAGCAGTTTTCTCCGCAGGATGTGCTGGAGCAGCCATCACTCGAAGCAGCTTTCGGCTGGATCAGGGAGCTCTATATAACGGTATGCGATAAATCCAAACAGTCGAAGCCTTCCAAATCCAACCGTTTACTCAAACAGGCACTGGCTTTTATTCAAGTTCACTACACTAACAGTCAATTAAAGGTGGAGGATGTAGCCAAGCATGTCTATATACAACCTCGTTATTTGCTCAAAATTTTTAATCAGGAGCTGGGCAAAAGCGTCAGTGACTATATTTTGGAGCTGCGGATGGAGCAGGCAAAAAGCTTGCTCAGCAGCGGACAAAATTTACGCTTGACCGATGTAGCCGAAATGAGCGGCTACAATGACGCCAGCCATTTCAGCAAACGATTTAAGAAATATACAGGCTTGTCACCAAGTGAATTTGAAGTGCTGCGCTCAAAATAGAACGTAAAAAGACATGGATGTTCCGAATCGTCCATTATCGATTCCAGCTCCGCTATATACAATAGGCTTATCACGTAACTAGGGGGAATAATCATGCAAGCCAAAAAAGCTTCACTGTTACTGTTTGCACTTATGCTAGTAATGTTAACGCTTTCCGCATGTGGAGGCGGCAAGGAGCCTGCTCCATCAAGCAATCCGTCCAATACAGAGAAAAACAATAATGCCGAAACGAAAAACCCGCCGGACAACAGCGGTGAAACTGTCAAGCTTAACTTCTACGCTCAATACAGCGGCTTAGAAAAAGGAGTTTATGATGCAGCGCGCGACGAGCTGAAAAAAGTGATGCCGAACGTTGAAGTAGAATTTGAAGTAGCTGCACAGGATGATGAGCAAAAAATTAAAACATATGCCGCAGCAGGCACTTTGCCAGACATCTTCTTTGCTTCCAGCGGCTTGATTGAGACGTTGAAAAAATCCGAGCATTTGATGATTCTCGACGAGTATGTAGAAAAACACAATATTGAATCTTTGCTGAACGAGTCCTCCAAACCGATGCTTCGCAATAAGGATGGGCACTCCTACACAGTACCAAACGTTGGTCAGTGGGCAGGCGTTATTTATTACAACAAAGATTTATTTGAAAAGCACAATGTAAAAGTTCCAGAAAACTATGATGAGTTTTTAGCAGCAGTAAAAGCTTTTGCTGCAACAGATATTACTCCTTTGTCTGTATTTGCTAAAGAAAAGTGGCCTGGTGTTCTGCTTTTGGATATGGCAACTGTCGGCTACGATGTTGAAGGCATCAAAAAACTGGACAATGGCGAAGGGAATTTCTCTGACGAAGCATTCTCCAAAGCGGTTCATAAAGTAGCCGAGCTGGTTTCTGCCGGTCTTTTGTCCAAAAATGCATTTAACACGACTGCAGACGATGCCAATGCATTGTTCACCTCCGAAAAAGCAGCGATGTTCGTTAATGGCTCATGGGGAATGGGCAGCATAGAAGAAAAGCTTGGCGATAAGCTGGGCATGCTGTTCACACCACTGAAGGATGCTGATATTGCCGACAATGTGAAGTGGAATGTAAGCGGCGGCGGTTTCAACCAAGGCTTTGCCGTATCTAAAAATTCCAAGCACAAAGAAATCGCAGCTGAATACGCGGCACTGTTCTCTATCGAATTTGCCAAGCAACGCGTTATTCAAATCGGCGACCCGAACTCTATCTTGGTAGAAGATATCGAGCCTAACGGCGGATTCACGGCTATTCAAAAATTTTATGCGGAGCAATCTGCTAATTTCCAAACGATGACTACTTTCGCTTGGGGTTATGAGAATGCTAAATTCAAGACGATGATCGAGGATAACTCGCAAAAACTGCTTGCAGGTCAAGCGCCAGAGAAATTTATTGAAGAAACGAACAAGGTGTTAGAGCAAGCGCGCAAATAATGACCAACAGCAGGTTATCCCGGTGCTAACCGGGGTAACCTGTTATTTCGAGGAGGACCCTATGACTGCAAAACAGAAATACAGACTGGCTGTCCTTGTATTTACTGTCCCTACCCTGCTATTTTTCACTGTCATGGTTGTCTATCCAATCATTCAAACCTTTCAGAAAAGCTTCTTTGATTGGAACGGTCTGACGGCACCGGTTTATATCGGCACAGATAACTATACAAGACTTTGGGAAGACGATGACTTCTGGGTTTCCTTAAAGAACGGGTTCATCTTTGCCTTTGTACTCGTTATCTATCAGATCGGACTGGGCACCGTGCTCGCAATTGCGATGAGCTCCAAGACATTGCGTGGACGCAAATTTTTTAGAACAAGCTATTTCATCCCGGTTGTATTGTCAGGTGTTGTTGTTTCTCAATTGTGGATCGCGATATATAACGCAGATGGCGGACTATTGAACAGCTTGTTTTCCTTATTCGGGTTTAATTATCAGCAAGCATGGCTTAGCGGAGAGCATACTTCGATTTGGGCTATTGCATTTACTAATGCTTGGCAAAATATGGGTGTCCATTTGGTGCTCATTTATGCTGCGATCAAATCCATTCCTGAACATTTGTATGAGGCAGCGACGCTCGATGGCGCCTCCTTTTGGAAAACCCATACACGCATCACTATCCCGTTATTAGGCGAAACCTATAAGTTCTGCTTGGTTATAGCTATTACAGGCGGGCTGAATGCTTTCCAAAACATGTTCGTTATGACCAATGGCGGACCTGGCAATATCTCATACACCTTTACATTTATGATGTACAAAGCCGCCTTCCGTTCCGGTGAATACGGCTATGGCTCTGCAGCTGCTGCTGTGCTTGTTATTCAATGTTTGATTATGACGATTCTTATTAACAAATTAATAGCACGAGAGAAGATCAGTTACTAGGACGGGGAGGATCATATGTTAATGCGAACATCCAAGAGGGCGCTGGCTTACGGTCCGTTATCCTTCTATGTCATTGTCAGCCTGTATCCGCTAGTTTGGCTGCTCTTTTATTCCTTTAAAAACAATGAGGAAATTTTCTCAACTAACGTTTTTGGAATACCGGAGATTTGGCGGATTGAAAACTACAAAAATGCTTTTGCGGCGTTTGATCTTATACTGCACTTTAAAAACAGCTTAATTGTCTCAGCAGGAACGGTCGCGATTACTGTATTTTTAGCATTAATGTTTTCATATGCTACCGCCCGCATGACATGGAAATTTTCTGAGATCAGCCGGATCTATATGACAGCCGGTATGTTTATCCCGATGCAAATTATTTTAATTCCTTTATTAATACTAAACAGGCAACTTCATTTGCAAGATACGTATTTAGCTGTAATATTGCCTTATGTAGCCTTTCAGCTATCGTTTGCATCCATCGTCTTTTATGCGTTTTTCCGATCATTGCCTTACGAAATCGAGGAATCGGCAGCTATTGATGGAGCAAGTATTTATACGACATTCTTTCGTATTATCTTGCCGCTTGTTAAGCCCGCTGTTGCTTCTGTCAGCATCTTCGTTTTCTTGAATGCGTGGAACGAGTTTTTAGTAGCGCTTGTTATGATCAGTAAAACTGCGCTCAAGACAATACCGCTTGGTTTGCTCTATTTCCAAACACAATTTACTTCAGATTGGGGAGCGATGGGAGCTGTCATGGTTCTGTCCACTTTGCCTACCATTATCGTATATTTGATTTTCTCTGAGCAAGTGGAACGAGCACTGACAGTCAGTTCAGCTGTGAAGGGCTAACGTATAGGGATTGGAGGTCAAGTCATTGAAACTGCAGTTATTGGGAACCGCTGCTTTTGAGGGAATTCCTTCATTATTCTGTACTTGTGACTTATGTAAAAAAGCTATTCAGCTTGGCGGCAAAAATATTCGTTCCCGCACATCCGCTATGATCGACAATGAGCTGAAAATCGATTTTCCGCCAGATTCCTTGCATCATATGCACCGTTTTGGACTCAATTATGAGCAAGTAAAAGACATCCTATTCACCCATTCTCATTCCGACCATCTCTATGCGGAAGATCTTGCTGCCCGCTTGCCGGGCTATGGCAAATCGCTCGACCATACATTACAGCTTTATGGAAACGATCTTGTCCTATCCAAATGTATGCATATACTGGCTGTTAACGGTGGCTTGCAGCAAAAGTTCCAATTGAACAGACTGCAGCCTTTTGTAAGGACAAAGCTGCAAACGGCCAGCATAGTTCCTCTGCCGGCAAGCCATGATCCCCTGGAGACCTGCTTTATCTTTTATATTGAAAAGGATGGGAAAGCCATTCTATATGGGCATGACAGCGGGGATTTCCCTTCTGATGTGTGGGAATGGCTGGAGCAGGAAGCTCTGCCGCTCGATTTGGTTGTTTTGGAGTGTACAATGGGTTACAACCATTATCGGCTTACTCATATGAATGTTGACGCTGTATTGGAAACAGTCGCCAAGCTGCGCCTAGAGCAATTATTGAAACAAAATGCACCTGTCATAGTCACACATTTCTCTCATAATGCACAATTACTGCATGAAGACTTGGAAGCTATTTTCGAACGTCATGGCATTACAACAGCGTATGATGGCTTAATTGTAGAAATATAAAGTGAAGAAAACCCGCCAAGCGGATAAGGAACATTTCGTTCCTCTCCATCTGGCGGGTTTTATCCATTCCATTATATATTATGAAGCCGGCTCCTGGTGCGAACGATCCAAGTTCACGAACTTATTAAAGTTTTTCAAAAATGCTAGCTCAACCGTGCCAACAGGACCGTTACGCTGCTTAGCGATAATGATTTCAATTATATTTTTTTTCTCAGATTCCTTATCGTAGTAATCGTCACGGTACAAAAACGCTACGATATCGGCATCCTGCTCAATCGAACCGGATTCCCGAAGGTCGGACATCATCGGACGCTTGTCCTGGCGCTGCTCTACGCCGCGGCTCAGCTGTGACAGAGCGATAACCGGCACTTCCAGCTCTCTCGCGATCATCTTGAGCGTACGAGAAATTTCGGATACTTCCTGCTGCCTATTTTCCCCCGCCTTGCCGCGCCCTTGAATAAGCTGCAAATAGTCGATCAGAATCATGCCCAGACCGCGTTCCTTCTTCAAACGACGGCATTTGGAGCGTATATCCGCTACGGTCACGCCAGGTGTGTCATCGATATATATTTCAGCCTCCGACAATGCGCCAATTGCCATCGTAAGCTTCTCCCAATCATCGCCTTCAAGACTTCCTGTACGCATACGGGTGGCATCCACATTCGCCTCGGCACAAATAATACGCTGTACGAGCTGTGCCGCCGACATCTCCAGACTGAATATCGCTACCGTTTCACGAGCTCTGACGCCGACATTTTGCGCTATATTAAGGGCAAACGCCGTCTTTCCTACGGACGGTCTGGCCGCCACGATAATCAGATCGCTTCGCTGGAAGCCTGCTGTCATACGATCCAAATCCACAAATCCGGACGGAATGCCAGAGGTTCCGCCTTTATTGGAATATAAGAACTCTACCTTCTCAAAAACTTCCATCAATACGTCGCGTATTGATATAAACCCGCTGCTGGAGCGTCTATTGGATATTTCAAGAATTTGCTTCTCGGCATCGCTTAGCAGCACGCCGATATCATCCGCACTCGCATAACCATCGGATACGATATTCGTAGCCGTTCGTATCAATCGGCGCAGCATCGACTTTTCTTCTACGATTTGAGCATAATAATCTACATTCGCGGCTGTCGGCACTGCATTGGCCAATTTGGCCAAGTAGCTAACGCCGCCTATATCCTCTAACTGCTGTTGATCGAGCAGATGTGAAGTGAGCGTGACCAAGTCTATCGGCTGATTGTTCTCGCCAAGCTCAATCATCGCCTCGTAGATGCGCTGATGGGCTGAGCTATAAAAATCTTCGCTTCTCAATCTCTCCATAGCCGTAATCAATGACTCTGGCACGAGAAGAATTGCACCAATAACAGCCTGCTCCGCTTCTAAGTTTTGAGGAGGGATACGATCAAACATCAGCTCGTTACTCATTGCGCACTACTCCTTCATTTTTAACCATCTTTCAAACTGCATGGGATGCGAAAGCTATTTATCCTTATTCTTCAGCAATTTGAACATTAAGCTTCGCTTTCACTTCCGGGTGAAGCTTAATTGAAACCTGAGTTACACCTAAGGTGCGAATAGGCTCATCCAGCTCAATTTTACGCTTATCAATTTTAATGCTGCTGGCAGCGAGAGCTTCCGCTATTTGTTTAGAGGTAACCGCTCCGAACAAACGCCCGCCTTCGCCTGACTTCGCTTTTACTAAGATGGTCATTTCCTCCAGCTTTTTGCCAAGCGCTTCCGCTTCGCGTTTTTCCTCTGCTTTACGCTTTTCTGCAGATGCATTTTGTACCTCTAACGTCTTAATATTGCCTTCCGATGCAATTTTAACGAGGCCCTTCGGCAATAAAAAATTGCGTACATAGCCTTCGGACAGATCCTTTACGTCACCGCGTTTGCCTTGACCTTTAACATCTTTAAGAAAAATTACTTTCATTCAAATAACCCCTCTTCCTTTTCAATTTGCGCTAATATAGCCTTCAATTGATCAGCAGCTTCCTCAACTGTTGTTTCCAGCTGAGCAGCAGCATTGGTTAGATGGCCCCCGCCGCCTATACGCTCCATGACAACCTGAACATTCATTTGACCAAGAGAACGGGCACTTATGCCAATTAAGCCGTCTGGACGCTCGCCGATCACAAACGAAGCTCTTATGCCAGTCATATTAAGCAGTGTATCTGCCGATTGCGCAATCAGCAGCTGCGAATATTGACGGCCGCTCTCTGCGATAGCAATAGCGATATGATCATAGTAAACTTCAGCATGCTTAATTATTTCTGCCTTAATGATGTACTCCTGCAAATCTTCCTTCAGCATGCGTTGAATCATCGCAGAATCTGCCCCATGACGGCGCAGAAATGAAGCAGCTTCAAAGGTTCTGGCGCCCGTGCGGAGCGAGAAGCTTTTTGTATCGACGGTTATTCCTGCTAGAAGCGCTGTAGATTCCCGTACATCAAGGGTAACACGATCATGAATATATTGCAGCAGCTCCGTGACAAGCTCACAGGTGGATGAAGCATACGGCTCCATATATACAAGAATCGGATTGGCAATAAACTCCTCGCCTCTGCGATGATGATCAACTACGACAATACGATCGGTCTGCTGCAGCAGCTTTGGCTCCTTCACCATAGATGCTTTATGGGTATCGACCACAACAACGAGCGATTGCGGCGCGATTAAATTGGCAGCCTGCTCTGGCGATACAAATCGCCGAGACAGCTTTTCATCCTCCCGCAGCAGCTCCATCATTTTTTGAATAGCTGGGTTTATGCCCTCCAGCACAATGTAAGCCTCTTTGCCGAATAGCTGTGCAGCTTTAAGCACACCTATGGCAGCTCCCACCGCATCCATATCCGGCATTTTATGTCCCATAATAACAATGTTGTGGCTTTCCTTCATCAAATCCCGCAGCGCATGCGCCACGACGCGGGCGCGCACCCTGGTCCGCTTCTCAACAGCATTCGACTTGCCGCCATAGAATGACTGTCTGCTGCCAATCTTGACCGCCGCCTGATCGCCCCCGCGTCCAAGTGCAATATCAAGGCTCATATGTGCCCATTGTCCAAGCTCCACAGCATCCTCAGCGAGTGCCGCAAAGCCTATGCTCAGTGTAACTGGAATTTTTTGATCAGAAGTCATCTCCCGTACTTCATCCAAAATAACAAAGCGCGACTGCTCAAGCTGCCGCAGCTTTTGCAAATCTGTTATAAGTAAAAAACGGTCAGAGTTAAGCCGTTTAAGATATATTTCATACTTTTGCGCCCATTCGGTAATGGCTGTCGTTACTTTTGACAGGAGTGAGCTGCGCTGATGGTCATCAAGCCCCGTTGTAACCTCATCCAAATTATCGATCATCACAATACCGAGAGACAGCTTTTCATCCTCGTACCTGCGGCTGATTTGCCATAAATCCGTTATGTTGTTTACAAACAATATGCGTTCTTTGGGCTTGAAAAGCAGGCTGAACATTTGCGTGCCGACTGCCGCTTCTACGATGCCATCCCGGTCCTTGCCGTGCTGCAAGGTCGGAAAAAGTTCTGTAAGAGGCAGGCCTATCAGCGATTCCCGCTCCTGCATACCCGCTATATATCCATTATGCCATTCGATTTTGCGATCTTCATTATATAAAATAATGCCAAACGGGAGCTCATTGCTAATCGCAATCCCCGCCTTATGCAATCGATAAGATAGCGTGGCAATATAATTTTTCAGTTCCTTGCGGTTTTGTTTCTCAACCATGATGTAATATATGGCTGTAGCAATAGCAAGCAGCAGCGCAGCAGCGCCAAGCAGCCAATTAAACCAGGCTAGCGCGGCAGCCATGACAAGCATGGCAGCAAATAGCCACAGCTGATGCGTTCCATTCCATTTTGCTACCAAAAACTTTGGCATTTCTCACTCGCTCCCGTGCTATGATTTCGTAAATGACTTGCGGATTGGAAATGCGGTATCCAGCACTCCAATCAGGCTAAGCGGCGGAAATAGCAGCACAGGTATGGCCAGCAATAAAGGTACTGACTTGTGCCAGCCGCGCTGATCAGCGATAAAGAAAAATAATCCGATGGCCTGAATGGCGAATACATAGGAAAGCAGAGGTACTAGATTCAACAAAGCAATCGCTATAAATGACTGGTCCGTAGGTGAAATCATCATATCCCCTACATAAGCAATCAAGTAATAGAACACAAGGATACGCGGCAATCGCCAATCCTTAGCTTGTGGAAATGCAGCAATTTCCATTCCTTGCTTGTTAAGAATGCGTCTGGAAATGAAATGAGTAAATACCGTATAAAGAAATGAAAGCATAATAAACGATAATGGAATTGCGTTCAGCACCGTGCGAATCATCAGTTCTGTCATATCGCTGTTCCAATTCGGCATAAGCAAGTTGCTGTCTGCCAGCTGCTGGAATAACGTGCGTATATAGTCGCCTATTTCTTTAATCAAAGAATAATCAAGCAGAAGCTTGAACAATAACAGCTCCAGCATAATTTGCGCCAAAAATACGATCGACACTGTGCGAATAACTTTGCCTGCCGATGCGCCCTTCTGATATAAATGCCCCATGACGATTGAAGGCACAACGAAAAACAGCCCTATCATCATAATAGCCGAATTTATAATTATACTTGCTATTACCGCAATCGGTATTAGACATAATACAAATGATTTCCTGGGCAATGTCGTGTAGAGGACTACAAAAGGCACCATAATGAACCATAGTGCGGGGAAGTTTAGTACAGGCACAACAAGCAGCAATAGTGTAATTAGAGCGGCTGCACTCCAAAGCACTGGTTTCAAGCCAGTTTTCAAACGATTCACCTCTTAGAATTTACATATTCATTTTTTGTTTGGCTCATGAAGAAAGTGTAAAAAATTTCCTCAAATCAAAGTATGCAAGGATTAACGGCTTCGTCGTCCATAGGACAGGCGCGTTTACCGATGAATATAGAAACAGGATAAGTTAAAAACTTATACTTTCTATTATTTCCAGGATAGATTAGCTTACATTCTATAAGCTTTCCAGAGCATACCGCTTATCAAATCACTATTCCTCCATTATAACATAAATCATTTTGAACGCATTATATTAGATATTAATTCCACTCAAGTGAGCCAAGAATGGTGCAGCTTTGGCGGCGCTGCGTTTTTATATACAAAAATGCTGGTTGTTAGCGGTTGAGAGTCACATTGCAATTGATGCAGAAGAGATAGCTTTATATAGGTAACTGTAGTGGTCATACGATCCGCTATTTGCCCTAAAATCACCTTTTTTCAATTTTCGCTGACACTCATTCCGTTATGCAGCTATAATTGGGGCGATTTCAGCCAATTATTAGCCAATAACGGAACGTCTGTCACTTTACCTCCTTAAAACTGCTACTTTCAGCATTATAACGGAACGTCTGACCAACCAGGTCACACCTGGACGATTCTATGCAGAAACGCACGGAGATCAAGCTATAAGAGCAACAAAAAAGAAAACGCCAGAAATACTGGCTATTTCCAGTATTCCTGACGTTTCTGGCAGTAATCAATAATTTCACTTCTGCGTACAATACCAATAAAATGATTGCGGTCATCAATAACGGGAACGAAGTTCTGCTGCTTGGCCAGAGAAATCAAATCCTCCATATTAGCATCAATCTGCACGGTCTTGTTATTCATCCTTAACGGAACATCACTTAGCTTTACTTTATTGGTTGCCTCAAAGGTGAGGTCCGGACGATTTTTCATAAACCATAACAGATCGCCTTCCGTAACAGTACCTACATATCCGCCTTCATCATTAATAATAGGGACAGCCGAGTAGCGATGATATTCCATTCGTTCAAGCGTCTGCCTCAGTGTAGCATCATGTGCCACACTAATCACCTCTTGCTTAGGCAGCAAGAAAAACGCTATATTCATGAACTGTTTCACTCCGATCTATCAGCAGCACTAGTAATTGACTGAACCTGCGATTCCTTATCCTTCAAATATTTTTCAGGCAAAATCAAATTTGCATCCTTCACGGATGGATCCAGCCAATTTTTGATCATGGCCTGAACCTTGCTCAAATCCTTCTCGTCAGCAAAATAATACCAGGCTCCGCCGCTTTCCAGACGATGTCCTTCGCCCGCTAGCGTGTGATTATAAATATTCCTCTGTTTAGACTGTAGCATGACTTGAGCCAAGTCGACAAGGTTATCCGGTCTCATATCGGTTTGAAAGTTGTTGCCAAGTATATTAATCAGCTGGGGAATTTTCATCCACTGATTCATATTGGTAGCTTTATCCATCATTGCACTTAATAATTGCTGATTGCGCTCCGTACGGCTCATATCCCCGCCGGCATCCTCGCGGTATCGGACGAAATTCAATGCATCTGTACCGTTATAAAGACTTTGGCCGCCTTTAATAAAGAAATAATCATGATTAGGGTCTTTGTTTTCGATATCTTTCTCGATTGGCAGCGCAATGCCGCCCAACTCGTCGATAACCTGCTTAAACCCTTCAAAATTAATTGAAGCATAATAATGCACCGGAGAATCCAGCAGCTTTTCTACTGTATCCATAGACATGCCTGCGCCGCCAAAAGCAAACGCATGGTTAATTTTATCCTTCCGGTCGCGTCCGACGATCTCAACATACATATCTCTAGGAATAGAAACAAGCAGTATGTTGCCGTCTGATGGACGAACTACTGCATATAGCAAAGTGTCTGAGCGGCCCGTTTCCTTTCCTCTCTGGTCAATTCCCATTAGAAGAAACGCGATTGGGTCTGCTTTTTTATTCACAACATTGGTAGGGTAATTATTTTCTCTGCCTTCTAGTGGCTGGTATGTCTTCTCTAATTGCTCCTTAACATGGCCTTCCACAAACCAGTCAAAACCGAGCATGGCCAGAGCTCCTCTATTCAAATAAAGCACCGCAATCAATGCAACAGCAAGAGCGCTGCCTGCATAGATCCATCTCTTCCTATTCATCGTCGTTTCCTCTCCAATCAAGAATCTGCAATATCTTACATCAAGCAGCAAATATTATCGACATTATTCTAAACGAACAAACAGGGCAACAAGTTACAAACCGTTTACAATTTTAATACTTCTCATTAAAAAATTGTAATAAATCGCTCTCCGCCCGCATATCTTCGTTCCAACTGTTGCTCACTACAGATCGACATATTTTTGCATCACGAATATAAATTTTCCTCATTATAATTGTTCTTGCAACACTCTGCAAAATTTTACAAATTTTTTGGCTTATAAAAAAGGTATAACGGCAGCTGGCATGGAATACAATCATTGCAAGAATATGTCCAAGAAAGGATGACGCTCCATGCAGCCAGTACATGTAACTCCTGATCCGTCTTCAACGGGATTAGACCCTAAAGTAGCAGGCTTGCTATGCTATCTGGTAGGCTTCATTACAGGCATTATATTTCTTATTGTAGAAAAGAAGAGCTATTTTGTAAAATTCCATGCCATGCAGTCAACGGTTGTGTTTGGCGGACTGGCAGCCATTAATTTAATTCTTTCGTTTATACCAATTATTGGCTGGCTTCTAGGCATCATCGTTGGACCGCTGACATTTATTTTGTGGATTGCCCTTATGCTGCTTGCTTTGCAAGGCAGAACGATTCGCATTCCCGTTATTAGCGACTTTGTTGATGAGCAGGTTCGACGCTTCTAAGCCTTGTCAAAGGAAAAACGGCTTTGCCGTCCTTTGGACAGCGCGGTTATCAATGAACACGAGCCTGTCTGCGCGATCTTATCACACAGCAGGCTCTTCTTCCAATTATATTTTTTTCTGTCCCTCTTTGCTTCCCTTCCAATCATCCCTTACACTCTTGCCCCAGAGCGGAACTCCCGACCGATATGCCGCACGGCCATTAAGATGGCCCGCTACAGGCGAGGTTAGAAACACAAATATGATTCCTAAAATCAGCTTCATGCTAAAATGTCCGTTTATGATCCATTCCGCCAAAAACACACTGGTTACAATAATGAGTACGCCTAATGTGGCGCTTTTTGTCGCCGCATGCGAACGCAAGTATACATCGGCAAAGCGTATGACGCCAATTGCACTAAGCAAGCTGATGAAAGCTCCCGCAACAATGAATAAGGAAAGCACAATTTCACTAGCTGTCTTTATCGTCTCCCACATCAAACACGCCTCCTCTTTCAATATATCTGGCAAATGCGGTGGTACCGACAAATGTTACGATTCCAATTACCAAAATAAGATCATAATAAGCCCTCGTCCCGAGCAGCAAGCCAATAATGGCGACCATGGACAAAATAAGCACACCGATCATATCCAGCGCAGCAATTCGATCCGGGATCGACGGCCCCTTCAGCAATCTGTACATGCTGCCTGCAATCGCAAGCGCCAGCAATGCCAAGGCGATCATCAATAACGGCTTTATCATGCCCGGCTCACCTCCATAATCGCCCGCTCAAACGTATTTTTCATTTGATCGATAAGCTGCTGGGCATCTTCAATATCCATCGCGTGGATATATAATGTTTTCCCGTCAGGAGCAATATCAAGTGTCAGCGTCCCCGGCGTTAAACAAATTAAGCTGGATAATAGCGTGACCTCCCATTTGGACGTTAATTGCGTTTCCAGCGCCACGATGCCTGGCTGCATGCGCATTTGTGGAGAGACGACATGGCGCAGCACAGCATAGCTGGATAAAAACAGCTCTTTATTAAACAATGCCAGCAGCTTGAATGCTGGCCAGATTTTACGTAATAGTGCCATATTGCCCCTCCTCTACTTTAAAACGGCCTCAATGTATTGTGCTGGGCTGACAAGCAGCGCTCCTGCCTGTTCAATGAAGCTGTACAACCATTCTGCTCCTATCCCCATACCGATAACGATAGCTAGCAAGCCTAAGGCCGAGCCTAAGGCGCTGCGCGGAATAAGCGCCGGCTTATGACCTTCCTTGCTTTCATCCCCCCAAAAGGCATGCATAAAGATTCTGATTAAGGAATACAGCACAATAAAGCTGGACAGCAGGGAAAGCGCCGCAAGTATATAATACTCCTGCTGCAGCCCGCTTCTAATGAGCAATACTTTGCCCGGAAAGCCGCTTAACGGCGGCAAGCCTGCGATAGCGAGGGCAGTAAGGAAAAACATCCATCCGAGAAGCGGATATTTGCGCAGCAAACCGCCCATCTCCGTAATTTTATTCGTTCCTGAAGCATATATAATGAGTCCACCAAGCATATAAAGAAGTGCCTTGGCTGCCATATCATGCAGCAAATAAACGATGGCCCCCTCCAAGGAGGCGCGAACAGCCACGGTCAGGCCAAAGATGATAAACCCTACGCTAATGATGACATTATAGTTTAGTATGCGCTGAATATCCGAATAGGCAATTGCTCCGATTGCGCCAAGCGTCATCGTCAGCCCTGCCATTATGCCCAGCCAAAGCTGTATATGGCTGCCCTCCAAAGGAAATAACAGCGTGAACGTTCTTATTAAAGCGTAAATACCGACCTTCGTCAGCAGCGCTCCGAATAAAGCCGCTATGGCGGCAGGCGGTGCAGCATACGAGCCTGGCAGCCAAAAAAATAAAAACAGTCCGGCTTTAAGAGCGAACACGAGCATAAGCAGTACAGCAATCACTTCCAGGATGCCAGATGGCGACTCAGCGATTCGCTGCGACAAATCGGCCATATTCAGTGTCCCCACGACTCCATACAAATAGGCCATTGCAGCGACAAAGAGCGTTGAGGAAAATATATTAATAATCATATACTTCAATGTTTCTCTCAACTGCTTTTTTTCCCCGCCCAGCACGAGCAAGGAATAGGACGCAATTAAAAGCACTTCAAAGCATACAAACAGATTGAATAAGTCTCCGGTCAAAAATGAGCCGCATACGCCTGCCAGTAAAAACTGGACAAGCGGATAAAAGTAATGGCGCTCTCTTTGTTCCCCTATCGTTCCCATGGCGTACAGCAGGCACAGTCCCCCCACTATTGCTGTGGCAGCCGTTAACAATGCCGCTGTCATATCAGCTGCAAACACTATGCCGTAAGGCGGAAGCCAGCCGCCCATATGAAGCGTAAGAACGCCATGCTCCTTGACTTGTGCAACGATATAAATGGACGCTATCATTTGCAATACACTGCCAAGCAAACTAATTGCACGCTGTGCGGCAACATGCTTGGCAAAAAATAATAGAACAGCAGCCGTACATAAAGGCAGCAGAAGCGGTAAAACAAGTATATTATTCATCCTGCCCACCTCTCAGCTCATCCATATTATCCGTCTGAAGCTTCTTATACGCGCGATAAGCGATTACGATAAACAGCGCAGTTACGCCAAAGCTAATAACTATCGATGTTAATATAAGCGCCTGCGGCAAAGGATCGACAAAACGCTGCGCTTGTTCGCCCGCGATCGGCGGCGAGCCGGTCTTCAAGCTGGACATCGTCAGAAGAAGCAAATGGACGCCATGGGTTAAGAGCGACATGCCGAGAATAATGCGCAGTAAGCTTTTGGACAATAGCAGATACACGCCTACTGTAAACAAGACGCCTATAGCGACAGACATATATAACTCCATCATGTTCGATCCCTCCCAATCGTAAATATAATCGTCATCGTAACGCCTAGCACCGTTAAGTAAACGCCTAGATCAAATATCATAGCGGTTGCCAGCTCCAGCGAGCCGATAAGCGGCAGCTCGATATGACCAAAGCTATGTGTCAGAAACGGCACTTTAAATAAAAAGGAGCCCGCACCGGTCAAAAATGCAATCATTAAGCCAAAGGCTGTTATTTTTCGGAAATCAACTGGAACGAAGCGCTCAAAGCTTTTCATGCCAAAGGCCATCGCCAGCAAAATGAACGCAGAGGATGCTACCAAGGCGCCTATAAAGCCCCCTCCCGGCTGGTTATGTCCCGAATAAAGCAAATACAGCGAGAAGCAAAGCATAATCACGACAGCCAGCTTTCCGATCGTTTGCAGCATGACATCATTGCTGCCGAGATAATAAGTCGGGCTGGAAGCTTCTGCCGGCATGCCGGCATTGTCGGACGTTTTTTCCTGCTCCCCCATTTTAATAAGCGAGTAGATGCCAAAAGATGCAATCGCAAGCACCACAATCTCAAGCATCGTATCGAAGCCGCGAAAATCTACCAAAATAACATTAACAATGTTGCTGCCTCCTGCAAGCTTCACGCTATTTTGAACATAATACTGGGAAATAGAGTCGAACAGCTTTGTGCTGCTGGCGCTTAGAGCAATGATTGTAACCGTCACTCCAACCCCCAAGGCTACCAACAATCGCAATAGCTTAAAGCGAGGTCTGAACTTTTCCCGCTTCAGCTTAGGCAGGTGATAAAAACATAGCAGGAAGAGCGCAACCGACACCGTCTCCACAATAATTTGAGTGAGAGCCAAATCCGGCGCTCGAAAAATAACGAAAAACAGAACAACCAAATATCCTGTAAGCCCCGTCAGCAATATAGCCGTTAATCGAGTACGGGCAAAGGGGACAGCCAGTGCAGCAGCTATAAGCGCTGCAATAATTACGATCTCAAAAACCGTCGCATCCGCATATCCGGTCGTGTCGATATGGAATGCGCTGACGAGTGCAAATGTCACTCCTGTGAGCAAAAGCATCGTAATCAAAATGTACAGCATATAATGCTGGATCGAACCAGTCATATATCGCCTTGTTGCCAAGCCGGCCAGTCGATGCGCGCCTGCAACTCCCCGGTCATACAGACTATTTAGCGACCAGCGGCTGCCAAGCGGCTTAACGAATAGAGCCAGTCTCGGAGACAGCAAATATAATGCTAAGCCTAATCCTATTACGCCTATCGTCATAAATACTTCAACAGTAGGGCCATGCCAGAATGAAATAGCTACTTGTATCTGCTTATTTGCAGGGATTAACGCCGGATGTACGGCATGCAGCACAGGCTCAAGTATCGTATAGGACAGCACATTCGGAAACAAGCCAAACAGAACGGCTAACGATGCCAATATTACAGGCGGTATAAGCAGACCTAACGACGCTTCATGAGGCTTTCGTTCAAGCTTTTCGATATTTCCTTTGCCTCCAAATGCTCTCAGCAGCAAGCGAATGCTATAAAAGAATGTAAATACGCTGGCGATCCATGCGACAACAGGAAAAATATAAAGCAGCTCTTCCCAATGCTTCACTTCCAGTGTGGTAATTTTAACAACTGCTGTAAAGAACATTTCTTTACTTAAAAAGCCGCTAAATGGCGGAAGCCCTGCCATCGAAAAGGTGCCGATCAAAGCTATCGTAAAAGTGATCGGCATGATCGCCATTAAGCCGCCAAGCCTGCGTATATCGCGAGTGCCCGTGCTATGGTCAATGATGCCTGCTGTCATGAACAGTGCGCCTTTAAAAACAGCATGGTTTATTAAATGAAATACAGCAGCAAGCGTAGCATTCATTAATGTGGCGATAGCTATGTCAGAGGTTGCCAGCTCAGCTGCGGAGCCGAGTCCCAGCAAGCACATAATAAGACCCAATTGACTTATTGTAGAGTAGGCTAGAATCGCTTTTAGATCGATTTGCTTCATAGCTCTGTATGAGCCATAAATTAATGTCGCAAGGCCAATGCCTGAAACAAGCCAAAACCAAAGCATATGCCCTGAAAAAACAGGTGAAAAACGGGCTACCAAATAAAGCCCTGCTTTAACCATCGTGGCTGAATGCAAATACGCGCTCACTGGCGTCGGCGCTTCCATGGCATCCGGCAGCCAGATATGGAATGGATACTGGGCTGACTTCGTGAATGCGCCAAGAAGGACAAGCAGCATAGCAGCAATAAACAGTCCTTCGCTTTTTATTGCAGGAAGCTGACTGACTACCTCTCTTATACTGAACGTTCCTGTCATAACGTAAATCAGCAGGAAGCCGGCAAACATCGCAAGGCCGCCTGCTACAGTTATAACAAGCGATTTAAGCGCCCCATACCTTGATTTGCCGCGCTCGTGCCAAAAAGCAATTAACAAGAAGGAAGACAAGCTGGTAAGCTCCCAGAAGCCGTACAGCACCATCATATTGTCCGAAAGCACTAAACCTAGCATTGCTCCCATGAAAAGCAATAAGTAAACGTAGAAGGAGGCTAGCTTCTCCCTTCTTTTGTCCATATAAAAAATGGAATAAAAGACAACCAGACTTCCAATTCCTGTAATCAACAAAGCAAATAATAAAGCCAGCCCGTCTATATATACATTAAAATCAATGCCATAAGACGGCATCCAGGACCAATTAGCGTTCCTGCTGCCTGTTTCATTGAAATCAGCTATAGAGCTTAACAGAAATATAAATAATACAACCGGAATGGGAAGCACATACCAGCCAGCATGAATACGTGGCAAGCTTCGATAAATAATCGGCAATAAAAGAGCGCCAATAAATGGAAGAATAATTATAAAATGATACGCAGACAACCTCTTTTCCCTCCTAATTACTCCTTTTAAACACAAAAGGAGCCTGTTAGTGACAGGCTCCTCCAATTAATTCCCAATATTCATTTTTCCCAAAATTCAATTTAGTATATCGCGTCTTTCCTAGATTGTCAAAATTATTTTATCATCGTTTAGGAATGGAAACACCGCCAATTGGGGATTACTTTGTGTATTACATTCGGTTTATTACTGAATAAAGCGGGAGTGTGAACCATATGCTGCGATTGAAATCCGCTGTCTGTCTCCTTATTTTCGCAATGCTTGCATTGCTGCTGACATGGGTCAATCATACTCAATATGAGCAGGTACGAGCATCGGAAGGCAATCCATTTATGTTTTCATCCAATCAAAATCCAGCCTCTCTTCATTTACCTCGAGAATATATTAAATTTGTGCCTGTAATGGCAGAATAATGAACTGAGCACCTTGGAGATTGAATTTTATCGGTTTTGTTCGTGTTTTCAACCTTTGACAAATATAAGTTCGTCTCCTATCATGTTAGGCAGCAATGAAAGTTCAACTAGTCCGGATTAACGTCTGATAGGAAGTGACATATTGAAAAAACAGTTTATTGTAATTGGATTAGGCCGGTTCGGATCCAGCGTAACGCGCACCTTGATCGCCAATGGGCATGAAGTGCTCGCGGTTGATAAAGATGAGCATTATGTGCAGGAAATAGCTCCTATCGCCACTCATGCGCTGCAGGCTGATTGCAGCGATGAATCGGTACTTCTGGAGCTTGGCGTCAGCAACTTCTCGCATGCGATCGTCGCTATAGGCGATGACATCCAGGCCAGCATCATGACGACGCTGCTGCTGAAAGAGCTTAAGGTGCCTAAAGTAACAGCGAAGGCCAAAAATGAAATGCACGGCAAAGTACTGAAAAGAATCGGCGCTGACCAAGTTGTTTATCCGGAGCGCGATATGGGTGCCCGGATTGCTAATCAGTTAAGCTCGGAAAATTTAATCGATTATATCGAATTGTCAGCTGACTACAATTTGGCAGAAATTTTAGCCCCGCCTGCGATGAATGGCAAATCGCTTAAAGAGCTCGATATTCGGGCTAATTTTGGCTGTACGATTATGGCGATTAAAACTGGACAAAAAATTAACATTTCCCCTAGAGCGGATGATCAAATTCATACTGGCGATATTCTGCTTATAATCGGCAGCAATGAAGAAATTCGTGATTTGGAGAATGCCTATGAGCGAGCAAAATAACACACTGCATATTTTGCATCATCATCATAAGAAAAAAGATAAAAAACGTGTTCCATTAAGCCCGCCAAGGCTTATTATCTCTGTCTTTGCCATACTGATTGCGATTGGCACCATTTTGCTCGCATCACCCTTTGCTTCTGGCAATGGACAATCCGTAGGCCTTTTAAATGCGCTGTTTACAGCCGTATCTGCGATATGCGTGAATGGGCTCGTCGTTGTAGATACGGGAACCGCCTTTTCCATGTTCGGACAAATTGTTATTATGATTCTCATACAAATCGGCGGGCTTGGATTTATGACCTTCAGCGTCATGGTTGCCATCCTGCTTGGCAAAAAAATCAGCCTTAAACAGCGCCTTATTATTCAACAGACAACGCAGTCCTCTTCCTCTAAAGGTTTAGTAAGGCTGTCGCTTTATATGATTCTCATTTCGCTCACTTTGGAAGTTATCGGAACGATTATTCTTACCCTTCGTTGGAGCGGCGAGCTGGGCTTAGGCAAAGCCTTTTACTATGGCCTGTTTCATACCGTATCTTCCTTCAATAATGCAGGCTTTTCACTATGGTCGGACAGCTTATCCAGCTTTGTAAGTGATCCTGTTATCAACATTACGATAGTTACCTTATTTGTGCTTGGCGGGATTGGATACATCGTTATCGTAGATATTTTCCGAAAAAGATCGTGGAGAAAGCTTTCCTTGCACACTAAGGTTGTCTTAATTACATCTGCTATCTTATCCATAGGCGGCTTTCTCATTATATTTATGCTTGAGAGCTGGAATAAGGCTACCTTTGGCGATTTGAATGTCGGGGAACGCTTGCTGGCTTCCTTCTTCCAAGGGCTGACACCGCGTAGTGCGGGCTTTAATACGATTGATATCGGAAGCATGCTGACGACTTCGCAGTTTGTCCTTATTATTTTAATGTTTATCGGAGCTTCTTCAGGAGGAACAGGCGGCGGAGTTAAAACAAATACAATTGTCGTTATCTTGCTGGCTACGTTAAATACGTTTCGCGGCGGCGGGCAGATTCATGCCTTTGGACGCAAAATATCTCAAGATACCGTTCTGCGCGCGCTTGCTGTTGTAATCAGCTCTTTAGCATTTGTATTATTCATTTCGCTCGTCCTCACTATTACAGAGGATATGCTGGAGGATCATTTCCTGGAGGTGCTGTTTGAAACAACTTCAGCCTTCAGCACAACCGGACTTTCCATGGGGCTTACCAATGACTTGTCCCCTTTGGGCAAATTTATTGTAGCTATAACGATGTTTATAGGACGTCTCGGTCCGCTAACCCTTGCCTTTGCGCTTTCACAAAAGAAAACAACAAGTAAGATTGGTTATCCGGAAGATAATATTATGATCGGTTAATCGTTCAACAAAAAGATGCTTTGACGGCAACCGCTTGCGGCGCTGACAAAGCATCTTTTGTTATTACTATTTTGCAATTGACCGTTCCAATGCATAAATGGTAACTAAAGATTGCCATAATGAAACGAGCATAATAATTAAATGCAATATAAAAAATAAACCGCCTGACCAGGAAAATGTAGAGCTGTTTACAAGGATCCACCAAAACAACGGCGGAAGCTGAGCTACAATCAGAAGCAAGCCGGCAATTAATGCAACACCTAGCATAAAACGTTTAAACAGCACTGATTTCTTACTATTCATAAATAATGAGCCTATTAATACAGCCATTCCTCCGAATAAAGCATAGGCCGCCCACTTCGCCACCAAATTTTGCCCTTCCAGCATAACTAAAATGGAGCTGACTCCAGTTAATGAATCCGTTAAATGCATAATAGCCAGCATATATATTACGCCAACGCTAATCGATATGCTGGCTGCGGTCCTTATTAATGCGGCACTGCTGAATTTAATGAGCAACTCGCTTCACCTCCAAGCCCTTTCAATGATCTACTTATTCAGACGAATAACTTGCATAATTGTTTCAACATTTACCATATTCCAATATTTACATTTCCTCATTATGCAATAAAATCAAAAAAAGCCTGTCCGGAGAATGAACTCCAGATCAGGCTTTCATGAGTATATACTACTCAGTTGTGTATGGAAGCAAAGCAATTTGACGTGAACGTTTAATTGCAATTGTAAGCAAGCGTTGGTATTTCGCGCTTGTTCCAGTTACACGACGTGGCAAAATTTTGCCGCGCTCGCTGATAAACTTTTTAAGCAAATCTGTATCTTTATAGTCAATGTGAGTAATTTTGTTAACTGTAAAGAAACATACTTTACGACGCTTGTTGCGTCCGCCTTTACGGCCGCCGAATTTGCGATCTGCGCGTTCTTCGCCGCCTTCTCTTTGTTTGAAGCTCATCTTAACCCATCCTTTCTTGTTTAAAATGGTAAATCATCTTCAGATATATCGATCGGGCGTCCATCATCCTTAAAAGGATCATTATTGTCGCCCCGTGATTGGTTACTGCCTCGACTTCCGCCGCCGTAGTTCGAGTTCGAATTATTGGTGTTTCCACCATATGATCCGCCGCCTCCAGCATTGCTTCCGTAATTGCCGCTATTTCCTTCCTCACGCGGTGCACCGCCTTCGCGGTTAGACTCCAGGAACCTTACGTTGTCAGCAATAACTTCTGTTACATAGACACGCTTGCCCTCATTATTCTCGTAATTTCTTACTTGAATACGACCTTCTACAGCTGTCAAACGACCTTTACGCAAATAATTTGCGCAAGTTTCCGCCAATTGGCGCCACGTAACAACAGGAATAAAATCCGCCTCACGTTCGCCGCCTTGTCCGGATGTAAATGGACGGTCTACTGCAAGCGTAAATTGCGTTACCGCAACTCCTGCAGGCGTATAGCGTAATTCAGGGTCTCTCGTCAATCTTCCAATCAGTATGACACGGTTCAACATTGTACAGACCTCCCTCCAATAAATCTTCTTGCGTTGTCAGCAGACTGCAATTAAGCTACGTCTCTAACGATCAACGAACGGATAACGCTATCCGAAATCTTCATGTTACGATCAAGTTCGTTAACAACTTCAGATGTTGCAGTGAAGTTAACTAGAACGAAATAACCATCACGAAGCTTGTTGATCTCATACGCAAGACGGCGTTTTCCGATAACGTCAGTTTTAGTGACCTCTCCGCCATTGGAGATGATGCCATTAAATTTCTCAACAAGAGCTTGAACGTTTTCTTGTTCAACTTCCGGATGAATGATGTACATCACTTCATATTTGCGCATATTTTTCACCTCCTTTTGGACTAAACGGCCCCATTGCTGGAGCAAGGAACGGGCATTTGCCCGCATCACTCTATATTAACAAATAAAATCGTTAGTTTCAAGCAATTATTGATCGGACTGTTCTTGCTAACAATTGCTTGGAATTTCAAAGCCATCATGCAGTTAAACTATAATTGGGTCCGTGTATGCCCAACAGATCATAAGGAAGGAATGAGCGTAATGGGTGAAGTTTCAATGTTTACAGAGGGCAACAAAGCTCCAAAAGCCGGCGTTTATATCGAGGATGGCGAAAATGGCAATCATGACGGTGTGAAAGATCCTCAAATGGTACAGCTTGCAAAAGGCGAGCCATTTCCTAAGAATACGAACCATAATCGAAAATGGAAATATTTGAAATAATTTTTTTGCATACAGTTTGTATACAAATCGATAAAACAGAGCATTATAATTATCGACGGTGCAAGAGAGGTGTGGTTCCGTTGAATCGATTGGTGCAAGACATTAAAGCAGTTTATCTGCTCTAATGGGATGCGGAGATCAATTTGTACTCCTTACTCGGTAAGAAGAAAAAAATTGATGAACTTGCGCATTGGAAATAATGAAGCATGGGCTGAATGATTCCGATTGACGAAAGTAACTCCTCAATAGATACTAAACCATCATAAACACCGTCAAAAAGGGCGTTCAGAGTAGTTAAATACTACAATGAACGCCCTTGCTTATTTTAGTTTAAAAGTGGCGGAGAAGGTGGGATTCGAACCCACGCACGCTTTGACACGCCTAACTGATTTCGAGTCAGCCCCCTTGGACCTCTTGGGTACTTCTCCGCGAGATGGTGCAACAGAAAATATATTACCATACCCATTATGAGGATGCAAGCACTTTCTATTTACTGCTCCTCTTTTGTCCGCAGCACTTTCTTCATGTTCTTTTCAAACTTTGATCGAGGCAAAAGAATACTATGCTGACAGCCTACACATTTTATTCTTATGTCCATGCCCATACGGATAATTTCCATTTCATTCGAGCCGCAAGGATGATATTTTTTCATTTGAACAATATCGCCCAGCTCAAATTGCTTTTTCTCCATATCGTTCCCCTCCATCAAATTGCTTTAATTAGTAATAAGCTCGTAGTTATCGTCTGCGCGTTGAAATATACCTCTAATCTCTACGTTTTCTTCTATTAGTATCGTTTGTACTGCAGTTAGTTGGTCATCTGGAAACTCAATCGACAAGGCACAGCCAGCAGTAATTTGCTTAGGTGTCGGACAAATATCAATTTCGATATCTGCATATTCCAGCAGCATTTCTGCACGCAGCGCCTGCTGGGTGGAGTCGAATGCGATAAGCATCTCTTACCTCCTGTTTTACCAAATTTTATTTACTTCCCCCGTCAGGTATAAACATTCTTATTTTTCCATATACTGATACTATCTTTTCAATAGTGGAGGGATTCTATGAATCTACCTTTTTTAAATGACAGTTCATTCAAGCTGCCTTACACGTCACCTGATATTGTGCGTCTATTAACGAAACGTCTTTCTGAGCATTTTCAGCAAGCTTCCGCCGCACAACCATTAGTAATTGTTTGTATTGGCACTGATCGATCCACAGGAGATTCATTAGGCCCTTTAATCGGATCTGCACTAGCGAAATATAACAGCACTGCGTTCCACCTGTTCGGAACGTTAGAAGAGCCTGTCCATGCCATGAATCTGGCCGAAACGATTGAACATATACAAACAGTCTTTCATAACCCCTTTGTGGTAGGCATTGACGCTTGCCTGGGACAGGTAGCGAGTGTTGGATGCATTCAAGTAGGCTCGGGCCCTGTAAGGCCCGGAGCAGGCGTTAATAAAGAGCTTCCCCCGGTTGGTGATATTCACATTACTGGCATTGTTAACGTAGGCGGCTTTATGGAGTATTTTGTTTTGCAAAATACTCGGCTGCATCTGGTTGTCAAAATGTCAGAAGTGATTAGCAGAAGTCTTTATCAATCCATTCATGCGCGCTCGTATCGCGATGCTTCCGCACATACAGCCGCTACCCAAGGATAAACGGCTTCCTCCTTCCTTTGCTTGAACGCAGGAAGTGCGTTTACCGTCGGAATATAATAACAGGTAATATCATAGGAATACAGGATCTTATAACGGTTGCCATAGAGCCTATTTTTAAAAAAATAAGGTGTTTTAAAATCTAACGGTTGCTATTGCCGCTATTCAATAAAATTATGCTAAAAACATGCCAAAAAGCCGAAATAACCGCTAAAACAACCATTAAAAAATTAAACTGCTTAAAATCAGCTCTTTAGCGGCTATAGCAACCGTTACACACTTTGCATGCCCAAGTAATGATCATGATGGCATTCATCAAGCTTTCACTTGGCTTCCCTGATCGCTTTTAGCTCTTCAGGAGTAAGTGGATAGTTTGATGTGCCTTTTTCCAGAGGCTTCGCATATACATAAGTCGTTTCACGGCTATGAATGCCTGTCAGCACCATGCCATCCTCTGTCTCATTAACAATGGCAATAGAAAAGCTTAAATCATTCCCTCTGTCGCCAAACGCATTATAACGATTAATCCCCACTTTGCTGCTCATTGTTGGCAGTTTAGCTTGAACCTGCTGAAGCTGCTGACCTTGAATTTTGATTTGTTCTTCATTTTGAAAAATATTATTTTTCATATTTATGATTACCTGTTCCAGATCGTCGACACTCGACCCTTCCATAAACGCCCTGTATTGCCTTGTAAGCCTCTTTAGCCTGCCGCTCAGCCTTATTACCCAAATTAACATTAGAAACAAAATTAGAGCCATTACAAGCGCCACAGCCAAAGCTATAGCTGCTATCGGTTCCTCAACCCATTCCATCATTTCTTTTCCTCTTCTCTAAGCCTTGGAATACTGTTTTGTTATTTCATTAACTGCAGCTATAAAATGATCAGCTTCCTTCTCAGTTGAAAATGCGCCGACACTTGCTCTTATCGCGCCAGTAGCATCTGTCTTAGCTATTTCATGCGCTAAAGGCGTACAATGAAAGCCTGATCGGACTGCAATTTGATAATGCTGATCCAATATAAATGACATTTCTGACGGTTCTATATGATTAACTGTAAAAGATACAATTCCTGTTCTAGGCTTTCCAAGGGCCGGGCCTAATACTCTTACATCATTATTGCGCATTAGTCCCTCTATTATCCTTTGCGACAGGCTCCACTCATGCCCCCCAATCGCTTCAACAGATCGTTTGTGAATATACTCTACGCCGGCTTTTAACCCAGCCAGTCCACTTGTGTTTTGCGTGCCTGCCTCATATCGGTCTGGTCTGACTGTCGGCTGATGCGGTGTTTCTGATTGGCTGCCAGTTCCGCCATGCAATAAAGGCTCCAATTCAATATCCGGTGTTATATACAGTCCCCCGGTTCCTTGAGGACCCATCAACCCTTTATGGCCTGGAAAAGCCATCATATCTATTCCCAGCGCTTGCACATCAATAGACAGCAACCCAGCACTTTGCGCAGCATCAACTAACAGCTTTATTTGGTTTTTTTTCGCTATATCGGCTAATTGTTCAAGCGGCAAAATCGTTCCCAGCAGATTAGAACTATGGTTAACAATCAAAAGAACTGTGTTTTTTTGAATCGCTGCCTTCAGCAAAGCTATATTAATATTACCTTCTACATCGGATGGTATATACGTAACCTCAATACCTAATTTTTGCTGCAGCTCATATAAAGGTCTTCTAACAGAATTATGTTCAATCGAAGTTGCAATAACATGATCGCCTGGCTTTAAGAACCCTTTTATGGCCATATTTAATGCCATCGTCGTATTACTTGTAAATGCAATATCATTAGGGTTTTTAATATGAAACAATTTAGCAAGCTGCTTTCTTGTATCAAACAGCACTCTGCTCGCTCGAACGGCCATCGCATGACTGCCTCTTCCCGGATTGGCTCCGTCGTACATCATAGTTTGGGTAACTGCTTCAATTACTTCAGGCGGTTTAGGCCATGAGGTCGCTGCATTATCCAAATAAATAAACGCACTTTCAGTCTGCACTGTTATTCAGCCTCCATCTATCCTAATATGTCTATTAAACAACATCTATCAAAGGGGTGCCACTGCGATCAAGATTGGAATTCCGACCACTGTTGCAGTCCGATTTTTATGAGTTGTACTCGGGACAGTCGTGATTATCGATCCTTCACTCCAAAAAAAACAAGGCATATCTTAGTTTAATCCTTCAGAATGAAGATTACAACTTAGATATGCCTTGAACAATTGTCTACTTGCTAAGCCATCTGCTGAAGCAATTCCAATAAGCGCTCCAAGTCTTGCTTGCTGTAATATTGTAATTCAATTTTACCTTTATCTTTTTGCTGCTTAATTTTCACAGTTGTTTTAAAACGATCACGCAATGCTTCTTCTACATGCTCAATATACGGGTCTCTGCTTTTCGTTTTTACAGCCACTTCTTTTGTGTCGACAGGCTTGCTATCCAGCTTTTGAATCGCATCCTCAAGCTCCCTTACACTCCACTCTTGCGTAATCGCTTGATCCGCTATCTCTAACTGCGTTTTCTCATTTTTAATACCTGCTAACGCGCGGGCATGTCCCATTGATAATGTTCCACGTGAAACATTTTGTTTAATTTCTTCTGGTAAACTAAGCAGCCTGACAAAATTAGCAATATGAGATCTCGATTTTCCTACTTTTAAAGAAAGCTCCTCTTGCGTCAAGTTGAACTTATCAAGCAGTGCTTGATAAGCAATCGCTACTTCAATCGCATTCAAGTCTTCTCTTTGCAAATTTTCGATTAAAGCAATTTCCATTACCTGCTGATCAGAAAACGAGCGAACTACAGCAGGTATTGTTTCATTACCGCAGTATTGCGAAGCTCTGAATCTTCTTTCACCAGCAATTATTTCATAGCCTTTTACGACTGTACGTACAATTATAGGCTGAATCACACCATGCTGTTTTATCGATTCTGCCAATTCTTTAATCGACTCTTCATCAAATGTTTTACGTGGTTGATATGGGTTAGGCCTTAGTTTAGATAATGATATTTCTATAACTTTATCTTCTTCATTAACAGAAAGTGATGGAATTAATGCATCTAACCCTCTACCTAGCCGCTTGTTCATACATAATCACTTCCTTCGCAAGTTCAAGATAGACTTCCGCACCTTTTGACCTTGGATCATATGTGATAATAGCTTGACCATGAGATGGTGCTTCGCTTAAACGTACATTTCTAGGAATAATCGTCTGATAAACCTTTTGTTGAAAATACTTTTTAACTTCTTCTATTACTTGTATGCCAAGATTAGTTCTCGCATCAAGCATAGTTAATAGAACACCTTCGATTTGCAACGTTGTATTCAAATGCTTTTGAACAAGCCTGATTGTATTTAACAATTGGCTTAATCCTTCAAGCGCATAATATTCACATTGAATTGGAATTAATACCGAATCAGCAGCAGTTAAAGAGTTAATCGTTAATATGCCAAGGGAAGGAGGGCAATCTATTAGAATATAATCATAATCTTGTTTCACCAAATGTAATGATTTCTTTAATCTTTGTTCCCTGGAAATAGTATGAACAAGTTCAATTTCTGCACCTGCTAGCTGAATTGTTGCAGGAATAATAGAAAGACCAGGAACATCCGTTTGAACAATAGCATCGCTAGGATGGACTTCATTAATAAGAACATCATAAATACAATTATGAACGTCTGCCTTATTAACTCCTAAGCCGCTCGTTGTATTTCCTTGCGGATCAATATCGACAAGCAGAACTTTTTTTCCCAATGTTGCAAGGCAGGCCGCTAAGTTCACAGAAGTCGTAGTCTTACCGACACCGCCCTTCTGGTTGGAAATTGCAATTATCTTTGACACTTCTAACTCACCTCATGTTTGGAACTTTAGTATAAATGGCTTCGCCGCCCCCTAAGGAGCGGCCCATAATTTTCGTTATCCTTTTATCTTGAACAATATCTGCTTAAGGTAAAGTTAGCGTTTTGGAATTTGAATAACAATTTCATAATGGTCTTCATAGTCCTTCTCATTCGTTTTAATAGGCAGACCAGAACCAGCAACCATATCAATGGATTGGCGAATAGTATTAAGCGCCAAACGAACATCTTTAGTGAAAGAGATACGCTTTGCCTTTTTATTGTTAGTAGATTCCTTCAAAAAAGCTATTCTAACCTCAGTTTGCTTTACATTAAGGTCCTTTGTTATAATTTCCTCTAATACTTTAAGCTGAAGCTCTTCCTCTTCCAACGACAACAACGCTCTCGCATGCCGTTCCGTGATTTTACGCTCCATCAATACCATTTTAACTTGTTCTGGCAGCATTAACAAACGCAGTTTGTTGGCAATTGTTGACTGGCTTTTACCTAGACGCTGCGCCAAGCTTTCTTGTGTTAATTGATGCAGTTCAATAAGCTTTTGGTAAGCAATCGCTTCTTCAATTGCTGTTAAATTTTCCCGTTGCAAATTTTCAATTAGAGCGATCGATGCTGTTTGAGAATCATTAAATTCTCTAATAATGGCTGGAATTGTAGCATAACCCAACTTGCTGACAGCACGCCATCTGCGTTCTCCGGCAATAATCTCATATCGATTATTACGAACCCGGACTACGATGGGCTGAATAACACCATGCGTACGAATAGTTTGGCAAAGCTCTTCTATTCGTTCATCGTCAAATATAGTACGAGGCTGAAAAGGACTAGTATCAATTTCATCAATAGGTATTTGTCGAACTTCCTCTTGTCCACTTTTCTGGTCGGAAAGTCCAAACAAACGAGATAGTTGCTCTTTCATATTTATGATTACCACCCGATCATGTGATAAAAGAATCTTTATATGTAACAAATTCTACTTTATCATTTTGAACTCCTGCTTGACAACGAAATACTATTAGATATACCCGATTTTTCAATGATAATCAGCACGAAATTATCCTCTTATTAAGGAAGATTCCATGTTAGTAGGAAATGTATAATAATATGCATGCTGCATATAACTTTCTGTTTCATATAACTTTCTGTTTCTAGCAAAAACATTTTAATATTTACGGTCATGGAAATCTATCTAGTTAACTTTTTAGTTATTTCCGTAGAAATATAAGAGTAGCTATAAGATGAAAGTTTTTACTTTCCAAAATGCAGCAGTAAATGTTTCACGTGAAACATTTACTGCCTCCCCTTACATTAACGGCTGCTTTAAAGGCGTGCCTGCTTTTCGAGGATATTTTTTTGGAGTTGCTGCATTTTTCTTAATACAAACAAGATGTCTTTCTGATTGTTCCTTGGGCAGCAGCAGCTTATGCTGCGATTGAATGCTTCCCTGCAGCTCCTTTAAGCTTTTGCCCGCTTCAGCAATCTCTTCTATTAATTGAGACCCTTTCATCGCTATAAAGCTGCCGCCTTTTTTTACAAAAGGCAAACAAAATTCATTAAGCACATTTAGTCTTGCCACTGCTCTTGCCGTAACAAGATCAAATTGATCACGATATTGTTCCATTCTAGCTACATCTTCTGCTCTTCCATGAAGGCAAGTAACATCGGACAAATGAAGCTCATTCACTACCGTATTTAAAAATTGAATTCGTTTGTTTAACGAATCTACAATTAATACTTTTAAGCGAGGGAAACAGATTTTAAGAGGAATGCTTGGAAATCCCGCACCCGAGCCAATATCAGCGATGCTCGTTATATTATCCATTGGTGCAAAAAAGGCAACTGTAATGGAATCATAAAAATGCTTTTCATAAACAGCATCATACTCAGTAATTCCAGTAAGATTCATAACCTCATTCCATTGTACCAAGAGACGATAGTAAGTTTCAAATTGCTCTATTTGGGCTGAAGAGAGAGTCATGCCTCTCTCCTCTAATTGAGCAGTAAACCATTGTACTGTTTGATTCATTGCGCTCCCCTTGCCGCTGTTACACGATTGTAATGCTCCAAATAAACTAGCAAGATAGAAATATCTGCTGGGTTTACCCCACCAATTCGAGATGCCTGTCCAATAGATAACGGTCTAACTTGGCTAAGCTTATGGCGGGCTTCCTTAGCCAATCCTTGAATCTCATGATAGTCAATATCAGCAGGGATGCGTTTTTTCTCCATCTTGTTTAATCTTTCTACTTGCAGCAGCTGTTTATCAATATAACCGGCATATTTAATTTGAATTTCAACCTGTTCCTTCATTTCCTCAGTTAAAGCTTCTGAAGATGGAGTCAATTGATCAATAATGTCATAAGTCACTTCAGGACGTCTTAATAAAGACAAGGCATCCGTACCATGCTCCAAAGGCGTTGAATTAATTGTAGCTAATACCGGATTGGCATCATCAACTTTAATTTTGGCCGAGCGCAGCCTCTCTACCTCTGCTTCAACCATCGCCTTTTTATTTAAATACTTTTCAAAACGCTCGTCTGATATTAATCCGATTGAATGGCCTATTTCAGTTAATCTTAAATCTGCATTGTCATGACGCAGAAGCAAGCGATATTCAGCTCTTGATGTGAGCAAACGGTAAGGGTCTTTCGTGCCCTTCGTAACCAGATCATCAATTAAAACCCCAATGTAACCTTGAGATCTTGAAATAACTACTGGCTCTTCCCCTTGTACTTTTCTGGCTGCATTTATTCCCGCCATAATACCTTGAGCTGCAGCTTCCTCATAACCAGATGTTCCGTTAAGTTGTCCAGCTGTGAATAATCCTGGCAGCACCTTTGTTTCCAACGATGGCCATAGCTGTGTGGGGATAATCGAATCGTACTCAATGGCATATCCCGCTCTCAAAATCTCAGCTTTTTCCAATCCTGGAACTGATTGCAACATTTTCAATTGAATATCTTCCGGCATGCTTGTGGATAAGCCTTGAACATAATATTCTGACGTGTGCTTTCCTTCCGGCTCCAAGAAGATTTGATGCTTGGACTTATCTGCAAAGCGGACAATTTTATCTTCGATCGAAGGGCAATAGCTTGTGCCTACCCCTTCGATTGCTCCCGTATACATAGGTGCACGGTGCAAATTGTCATTGATAATTTTATGCGTTTGCTCTGAAGTATAGGTCAGCCAGCAAGGCAGCTGCTCATTATCCGAGGATTCTGTCTCATAGGAGAAAAACTTCGGATTTTCGTCCCCAGGTTGAATTTCTGTTTTGGAAAAATCAATCGATTGCTTGCTTATACGCATAGGTGTACCGGTTTTAAAACGTACTAGCTCCAGACCATTTTTTCTCAAGCTTTCAGCAAGCTTAATTGAAGGCTGTTGGTTGTTTGGTCCGCTTTCGTAAGCAAGCTCACCCATAATTATTTTTCCACGCAAATAAGTGCCTGTCGTAATAACCGTTGCTTTAGCATAATATCTCGCTTCAGTTTTTGTTACGACCCCGAGACATTGTCCATCCTCAACAATCAGATCTTCGACCATGCCTTGACGAAGTGTAAGATTAGGCGTGGTTTCAATCGTATGCTTCATCTGCTGCTGATACAGCACCTTGTCTGCTTGCGCGCGCAGCGCGTGCACCGCAGGGCCTTTCCCGGTATTCAGCATCCTCATTTGAATAAAGGTTTTATCAATGTTGCGGCCCATTTCACCGCCAAGCGCATCCACTTCTCTAACAACATGCCCTTTAGCCGGTCCGCCGATTGACGGATTACAAGGCATAAATGCGATCATATCCAGATTAATCGTCAACAATAACGTATTGCATCCCATTCTTGCTGCTGCCAGCGCTGATTCACAGCCAGCGTGGCCGGCACCAACGACAATGACATCATATTGTCCAGCATCATATCCCATAATTTACCTCCTACTTTCCAAGACAAAACTGTGAAAAAATTTGATCAATTAATGAATCGCCAGCCTCGTCCCCTAAAATCTCTCCTAGCGCTTCCCAAGCCATCCGTCCATCAATTTGAATAATATCTATAGGCACGCCCGCCTGTGACGCCTCAATCGCATCCTGGAGCGACTGGCGAGCCTTCTTCAGCAAAGCAATATGCCTTACATTGCTTATATACGTAAGATCATCGCTTTCCAGCTGTCCTTCAAAAAACAGCTCGCTTATTTTGTTCTCAAGCTCCTCAAGGCCCTTCTCCTCCAGCATCGACATCAGAACGATAACGGAGCGGTCCAATATAGCTTCAACTTCTGACAAATCAAGCTTCTGCTCTAAATCCGTTTTATTGACAATGACGATAACTGAACGTCCCTTCATACCTTCCAGCAGCAATTTATCTTCCGGCTGCAGCTGCTCATTGTAATTGAGCACGTATAAGATCAAATCAGCTTCCTGCAGCACATCACGAGATCGTTCTACCCCTATTTGTTCAACGATATCACTGGTCTCGCGGATGCCGGCTGTATCCAAAAGCCTTAACGGAATGCCGTTAATCGTTACAATTTGCTCAATAACATCACGAGTTGTACCAGGGATATCCGTTACGATCGCTTTGTTTTCTTGTGCCAAAACATTTAGCAAGGAAGACTTGCCAACGTTAGGTCTACCAACAATGGCCGTCATAATCCCTTCACGCAGTATTTTCCCCTCGCTAGCCGTTTTTAGCAGTTTATTTATTTCAGCAATAGCCTTTGTGCATTGCTCCTCTATAAAAGCAACTGTCAATTCCTCAACATCATGCTCAGGGTAGTCAATATTCACTTCAATATGAGCAAGCAGCTCGATAACCGTCTGGCGCAGCGCTTTGATTTTACGCGACAACACGCCCTCAGCCTGCTTCTTTGCTACAGAAAATGCCCGGTCTGATTTGGAACGAATCAAATCAATAACAGCTTCAGCCTGCATCAAATCAATACGTCCGTTAATAAAGGCACGCTTCGTAAATTCGCCAGGCTCGGCAACTCTGACTGCATTTAGCTGCAATACTGCATCCATTACTTTTTTTACAGCAATAACTCCTCCATGTGTGTTAATTTCAACGACATCCTCGGCTGTAAAGGACTTCGGTCCTCTCATTAAGGTAACTAACACCTCATCCAACGATTCGCCGCTTTCCGGATTAATAATATGCCCATAATGGATCGTATGTGAATCAGCTTCTGATAGCCTTTTTGACGATTTAAAAATACGATCCGTGCTGCTGATGGCATCCGGACCGCTAATTCGAATAATAGCTATTCCACCTTCTCCAACAGCAGTAGATATAGCTGCTATTGTGTCATGCTCCACGGTTTAACCACTCCTTTCTAGATGACTATGCCATCATTAACATACAAAAACATGCAAAAAATATTAAAATTCTTATATATCAAGGATAAACGGCTCCGCCGTCCTTTGGACAAGCGCGTTTACCGATGAAATATAGGAACATGTATAAAGTGAAAATATATACTTTCCTATATTTCAAGGTGAAACGGATATCGCCGTCCTTTGGCGATCACGCGTTTCATTCCGGAGAAATATAGAGAAAGTATGGCAGAATGTTATACTTTCCTATATTTCAAATGGAAAAACAGCAATGACCGCTAAGAGCCATTGCTGTGTTTAGTGCTTCATTACTTAAGCATAATGACGATTCGGCGATTAGGTTCCTCGCCCTTGCTATAAGTTTTAACTTTAGGATGATTTTGCAGCTTCGAATGAATGACTTTGCGCTCAAGCGGAGTCATCGGCTCCAGCATCACTTCTTTTTTAGTACGAATTACTTGTCCAGCCAATCGATCGGCTAAATCCTCCAGCGTCTTGCGTCGACGCTCGCGAAAATCCTCAGCATCAAGAACGATTCGGATATGGCTGTCGGATAAGCGATTTGCCACAATCGTTGTCAAGTACTGCAATGCATCCAATGTTTGTCCTCGTCGTCCAATAAGCATACCCATATCTCCGCTGCCCGAAAGCGACATATAATGTCCTTCCTTCGTTTCCTTGCGGTCAACCGATACTTGCAATCCCATTGCTCCAGCTACTTCTAATAGAAATTGCTCAGCCTCTTCTACAGCATCCGGTATAAGCTCCAGCTCAACTTTAGCTTCTTTGACGCCAAGCAATCCGAACAATCCCTTTGACGGTTGTTCCAGTACGACAATCTTTACACGGTCTTCAGTTACTTGTAATTGTGTTAAACCATTTCGAACAGCATCATCCACCGTCTTGCCTGATGCGGTGATTTTCATCATTTAGCAGCGACCTCCTTACCTTTGTCAGACTGACGTACGTACAGGAAGTAATTTTGAACGATTGTATACAAATTGCTAAATACCCAATACAGCGGAAGTGCTGCAGGGAATGACATAGACATTACGAAAATTAATACTGGGAAAATCGTCAAAATCATAGACATGCCCGGCATAGCTTGCGTTTGCTGTTTTTGCATCATTTTGGACTGAATAAAAGTAGTTGCAGCAGCTAACAGCGGCAAGAAGTACCAAGGGCTTGGCTCACCAAGCATCAAGCCTAAAAACTCATGTGTACGAATATCACTGTTCCAATAAATCGCATTGTAAAGCGCGATAAATATCGGCATTTGTACGATTAGCGGCAAACAACCTGCGAGAGGATTAACCCCATGTGTCTGAAACAGCTTCATCGTCTCTTCTTGCTGTTTTTGTGGGTTATCCTTATATTTTTTCTTAATTTCTGCCATCTGTGGCTGCAGCTTTTGCATCGCTTTAGAACTACGGTATTGTTTAAGTGTTAATGGCAAAATAAGCGTACGAACAATAATAGTCAGCAGCAAAATCGCAAGTCCATACGAATTGCCAAACCATCTAGCGAACGCGTCAAGGGTAATAGCAAAATAATAAACTACGTTTCTCTCCCAGAAATTACCCGTTAATAAATCTCCTGTTTCCTTAGTATTATTAATATCACCGCCACAGCCCGCGATTAAGCCCATAAGCAGGATCAATCCTAATACTAACAGCCATCTTTGTTTATTATTCCGAAACAACATTAAATCTCCTCTCTGAGAGCCCTTGCAAAGTTATATTCTACTTTTTATTTCAAGATAGACTATAACATAATTTGCTGCGCAAGGAAACTACATGCATAACCTTCTAAGATGATTTAGTAGTTAACAATCCTGCTTTGCGAAGCACATGCGCAATACTCTTTTCTAATTCAGTAAATTTCATTGCTGTTGCAGGCTTTCTTACAATTATAATCAAATCTGTATGAGGTGCAATTTTTCCTTCGTAATGACGAACGATTTCCTTCACAACTCTCCTCATCCGATTGCGCACGACAGCATTGCCGACCTTCTTGCTTACAGAAACGCCAAGTCGGAATGGCTCCGCTAATTTATGCTTTGACCAATACACAACAAACTGACTATTGGCAAAGGACTTTCCACCTCTATAGACACGACTAAAATCTGCTCGATTGCGCAGACGCAGTTTTCTTTGCACGAGTAACGTTCACCTAATCCCTAATTGTTCTAATAAGTATTGCCATTATTATTACTTCTTATCTATAGTAAACGTATTTATGACAAAAAAAAAGACCACACTCGGTGGTCTTCTGCTTAAAATATAAGATTATATATATTCTAACTCATTAAGCTTATATTTTACGAAAAAACCTCATGTGCAAGTTTTTTCTTACGCGCTCAATACTTTTCTACCTTTTTGACGGCGAGCCGCCAAAACTTTACGACCGTTCTTCGTGCTCATGCGCTTACGAAAACCGTGGTTTTTAGCTCTCTTGCTTACATTTGGTCTAAATGTAGGACCCATTACGCTGCACCTCCCGCTATATCAAAAAATCGCTTTTATAATTAAACCACGCTACAGCCCAAAAGTCAATCATAGCACCCGTTACATTATATATCCAATTCATATATCCAATTCGATTTTCATTATTCATCCACAATCGACGGAACTCTCCCTCTTTTTATTTTTCATTTAATAACATGTGTACAGTTTTTCCACAACAAAATAGAATTTTGTCGAATTCTTAACAACCTATAAACAATATCTTGTGTTGTAGATAACTTTTATACACAAGTTATTGAGGTTGTGGATAATATCCCGAAAGCCGTTGAATTATAAGGCATCTTTTGCTATGATTATTATGTTTTCTCTGTGGATGAGTCATTTTTCTTTTAAAGTTATTAACATCCTGTGGATAATATTGTGAACAAAGTTATCCCCTCTTTATAACTTACCTACACTTATTCCGTCATAATGTGAATGATTTCTTAACTTTATTCATTCATTCGACAGCTTTTTCTTGCAACTGCGCCCACGCGACGATTGAAATAAGAGGAGTGACAGTCTGTGGACAGCCATACGTATGATTTATGGCAGCAAATCCTTTCTATTATTCAAACAAAACTAAGTAAGCCAAGCTTTGATACCTGGTTTAAGGCGACAAAAGCTTCTTTTGTTGACGATTCCTTACTGGAGATCACAGCGCCAACTACTTTTGCGGCTGAATGGCTGGAAGGACGCTACACCAAATTAATCAGAACTACTTTATTTGAATATTTAGGCAGGCAGGTTGACGTTCGCTTCTCTATTGAAGAGCCGCTTGGAACAGAAGCAAGCATTGTGGTACCACCTAAGCCGGTGCTGCCGCAAGCCCCAGCTGAAGAACCATTTACGCATATGCTTAATCCCAAATATACATTTGATACCTTTGTAATCGGCGCAAACAACCGATTTGCGCATGCTGCTTCCCTGGCTGTAGCCGAAGCACCTGCAAAAGCGTATAATCCCTTGTTTCTATACGGTGGTGTAGGGCTCGGAAAAACGCATTTAATGCATGCAATCGGCCATTACATCATGGAGCATAATCCAAATACAAAGGTGCTTTATATTTCATCTGAAAAATTTACTAACGAATTTATTAATGCGATCCGCGATAGCCAGGGCGAAAGCTTCAGGACCAAATATCGCAATATCGATGTTTTATTAATCGACGATATTCAGTTTTTAGCGGGGAAAGAGCAGACGCAAGAGGAATTTTTCCATACATTCAACGCCCTGCATGAAGAACGGAAGCAAATCGTCATATCAAGCGACCGGCCTCCAAAAGAAATTCCAACGCTAGAGGATCGCTTGCGCTCACGCTTTGAATGGGGATTAATAACCGATATTCAGCCTCCTGACCTGGAGACAAGAATCGCTATCCTGCGCAAAAAAGCCAAATCCGAAAATTTGGATATTCCGAATGAGGCAATGAACTATATTGCAGGACAAATTGATACGAACATAAGAGAGCTGGAAGGCGCACTTATACGCGTAGTTGCTTATTCTTCGCTCATTAATGCAGACATAACCTCGCATTTGGCAGCCGAAGCCTTGAAGGATATCATTCCGTCAAGCCGGCCAAAAATTATAACGATCCAGGATATACAAGCTAAGGTTGGCGAATTTTATGGCCTTAAGCTGGATGATTTCAAAGCGCGCAAGCGTACGAAAGCAATCGCTTTTCCGAGGCAAATTGCTATGTATCTCTCCAGAGAGCTGACTGAGTTTTCATTACCCAAAATAGGCGAAGCCTTTGGCGGAAGGGATCATACTACTGTCATCCACGCTCACGAAAAAATATCAAAGCTCGTCAAGGATGATCCTGAATTATACAAAATCATGCAAAACCTGACTGAAAAAATCAAAAATAATATGTGAATAACTTGAACAAGCCTATGCACACGATATACACATGTGGATAGGCTTGATTTATCACTATGTTTTACACATATCCACATACTAACAGCCCCTACTACTACTGCTATTAAAATCTTTAATAAAATATCATCATAAACCGCATACGCAGCAGCCATCCAAATTCAGCGTTAAAAGTAAACCGGCAGCAACAAATCCGACTATATCGCCAAATGCTGCAGAAACGGTATAATAGATATAATTATTTAATGCGTATGTCACAAAATTAGTAGAAACAGGTGAAATAATGAAATTATCGATCTCTAGAAATGAATTAAATGATGCTATACAGCAAGTGGCGAAGGCAACCTCTTCCCGACCTACTATTCCTATACTTGGCGGTATTAAAATTGACGTAACTCATCAAACCGTTACACTAACAGCCAGTGATACAGATATATCTATTCAAAGCTTCATCCCGGTAGAACAAGAAGATATTATTATTGCCCAAATTGAAAAGCCTGGCAGTGTTGTTCTGCCTGCTAAGTTTTTTGTGGAAATGATTAAAAAGCTGCCTTCCGATAAAGTAACAATAGAGGTTAATGCTCAATTTCAAACGACAATTCGTTCCGGAACGACAGAAATTCAAATGGTCGGGCTTGATCCGGAAGAATTCCCAGTGCTGCCTTCAATCGAACAAAATGAAGTGCTGCAAATTCCCGGCGATTTATTGAAAACGATGATCAGACAGACGATTCTTGCTGCATCTACAAGCGAACAAACGCCAATACTAACAGGTGTGCTGTGGAATCTCCACGCAGGAGAACTTAAGTTCGTAGCAACAGATCGCCATAGATTGGCTAGCCGAACAACATCCGTTGATGTGCCAGACGATTATCATTTCAGCAATATCGTTATTTCTGCCAAAACATTGAGCGAGCTGTCGCGTATTATCCCGGATCAAAACACGCTGATTGATATTGTAGTAGCGGATAACCAAGTATTATTTAAAGTCGATAATGTGCTTTTTTATACGCGGATATTGGATGGCACATACCCTGATACATCAAAAATCATCCCTCAAGTATTTGAGACAGAGCTTGTGCTGCATACTAAAAGCCTAATGGATGCTATTGATCGTGCTTATTTGATGTCACGTGAGGAAAAGACGAATGTAGTGCGTCTTGCGACGCTAAATGAGCAGACCGTTGAAATTTCATCCAGCTCAATGGATTTGGGAAGAGTAACGGAGCAGCAGGATATTTTATCGTTTAAAGGCGAGCCTTTGCGAATTGCATTTAACTCCAAATATATGCTGGATGTGCTTAAAGCAGTAGACAGCGAGCAAATATTTATCGGCTTTACCGGAGCGATGCGCCCAATTATTATTAAGCCTATTGATCATGATTTCAGTATGTACGTCATACTGCCTTACCGAACAACTAACTAGTATTTTGGTGTTTATCCTTGAACAGAGAGGAAGAATACATGATGAAAGAAATAGCAATCGCAACGGAATATATTGCGTTAGGGCAGTTTTTAAAGCTGTCCGAATGCATTGCTACTGGCGGGCAGGCCAAGTTCTTCCTAGCTGAAACTACCGTTCATATTAACGGGGAACAGGATCAGCGCCGCGGAAGAAAGCTGTATGCAGGCGATCAAGTAGTGGTAGAGGGCTGCGGCAAATTCATTGTCGTACAGGCAAAGTGAGCCAGAGCCGGGAGGTTCCATTGTGTTTTTAAAACAAATTCAATTGCAAAATTATCGTAACTATAGCGAGCTCCAGCTGCCGCTTGAGCATCAGGTTAATGTATTTTTAGGTCCTAATGCGCAGGGCAAAACGAATTTGCTCGAATCCATATTTGTGCTGGCCTTATCCAAGTCGCATCGGACTTCAAAGGATAAGGAACTGATTGGCTGGCAATCAGACCATGCAGCTATAACAGGCACTGTGGATAAAAAATATGGCAGCGTCAAGCTGGAGCTTATGTTTTCAGCACAAGGGAAAAAAGCGAAAATCAATAGCTTAGAGCAGCGCAAGCTAAGTGATTTTGTCGGTTCTATGAATGTGGTTATGTTCGCTCCAGAGGATTTGGAGATTGTGAAGGGAACGCCGGGCGTGCGAAGAAGATTTCTCGATATGGAAATCGGACAAGTACAGCCCGGTTACTTGTATACGCTGCAACAATATTACAAAGTATTACAGCAGCGAAATAATTTTCTTAAAAGCGCAGATCGCGCTGCGCTTAATCAAGCATTGCTGGATATATGGAATGAACAGCTTGCTTCTCATGGTGTTAAAATTATGAAAAAGAGGCAACACTTTATACAAAAACTGCAAACCTATGCAGAACAAATTCATTTTGGTATAACAAATGGCACGGAGCAGCTTGAGATCCACTATCGCCCCTCTTTTGAAGCAGAGCCGGAAGAAGAAGAAACTGTTTTATTTCAGCAATTTATGATAAAGTTATCACAGGTGAAAGATGGGGAAATTCGCAGAGGGGTTACCCTTGTAGGCCCGCACCGTGATGATTTGGCCTTCTTTATTAATGGCAAGGAAGCCCAAATATTCGGCTCTCAAGGTCAGCAGCGAACGACTGCATTATCGATAAAGCTAGCAGAAATTGAACTGATTCGCGAGGAAATCGGCGAATACCCGATTTTACTTCTAGATGATGTATTGTCTGAACTTGACCATAATCGGCAAACGCAGCTAATAGAAACCTTTCAAGATAAAGTGCAAACATTTATTACGACTACAAGTCTTGATAGTGTACGTCTTGATAAACTTCAGGATGTAGGCATTTTTCATGTGGAAAACGGCAAGGTTAGCCGTTAATGTGCAATTAGGAGAGGTGAAACGAAGCGCATGTACATCCATTTGGGTGGGGAGAAGATTGTTAGGGCGACAGAGCTGGTCGCTATATTTGATGTTTCTATTGAGCAATCTTCTAAGTTATCAAAGCAATTCGTAGCGGGTGCACGCAAGCGGAAAGATGTGGAAACGATCGGCGAGGAAGAGCCCAAGTCGATTGTCGTTACGGAGAAAAAAATATACTATTCGCCAATATCATCCTCCACTTTGAAAAAAAGAGCACATCAATTTGTTACAGGCGGCTAACGGTGAAAGTAATTGAGTAAGAGCAGTTGAGAGGAGTAGTGAACTTGCATGTCTTTGGAACAGCAAATGTATGACGAGAGTCAGATACAGGTACTTGAAGGGCTTGAAGCGGTACGTAAACGTCCGGGTATGTATATAGGCTCAACTAGCGGAAAAGGTCTTCATCATCTCGTTTGGGAGGTCGTTGATAACAGTATCGATGAAGCGCTAGCTGGTTATTGCGATAGAATCGAAGTCATTATTCACAAAGATAACAGCATAACGGTCATCGATAATGGGCGAGGCATTCCGGTCGGCGAGAATACAAAGCTAAAAAAATCTACGCTTGAAGTCGTCATGACTGTTCTTCATGCAGGGGGAAAATTTGGCGGAGAGGGCTATAAAGTATCCGGCGGCTTGCATGGCGTTGGTGTTTCCGTCGTAAACGCATTGTCTGAGCAGGTTATTGTTCAGGTTAAACGTGAAGGAAATATATATCAGCAGGAATATCGCCGCGGAGCCCCGCAATACGACATCAAGATTGTAGGCCAGGCGGATGAGGCGGATACAGGTACTATTGTTACCTTCTTGCCGGATAAAGAAATATTTACGGAAACAACTATTTTTGAGTATGATATATTGCAAACGCGCATTCGCGAGCTTGCATTTTTGAATAAAGGCATCGAGCTGATTTTGACGGATGAACGAACCGATGTTTCGAACACATTTTTGTATGAGGGCGGAATAATCGAGTTTGTTAAACATTTGAACAAACATCGTGAAGCGCTCCATGAAACGCCTATTTATGTGGAAGGCATGAAGGACAATATTCAAGTTGAAGTATCGCTGCAATACAATGACAGCTATACGGAAAATATTTATTCCTTTGCCAACAACATTAATACGCATGAAGGCGGAACGCATGAATCCGGCTTTAAAAGTGCTTTGACCCGTATTATTAATGATTATGCGCGCAAGAACAGCTTGATCAAAGACAATGATTCCAACTTCTCTGGAGATGATGTGCGTGAAGGACTTACAGCAATCATCTCTGTGAAAATTCCAAATCCTCAGTTCGAAGGGCAGACAAAAACCAAGCTTGGCAACAGTGAGGTACGCGGAATCGTTGAATCATTCTTTGCGGAAAAGCTGATGGAATTTTTGGAGGAGAACCCTTCTGTCTCTAAAAGGATAGTCGAAAAAGGCCTGCAGGCTGCAAGAGCACGCGAGGCTGCACGCAAGGCGCGTGAGCTGACTCGCCGCAAGAGCGCATTGGAAGTTGGTTCCTTGCCAGGTAAGCTTGCCGACTGCTCTTCCAAGGATGCGTCCATAAGTGAGCTGTACATCGTTGAAGGTGATTCTGCAGGCGGATCTGCGAAGCAAGGCCGGGATCGTCATTTCCAGGCTATCCTTCCGCTGCGCGGAAAAATATTGAACGTTGAGAAGGCGAGATTGGATCGTATTCTTGGCAATGCTGAGATCAGAGCGATTATTACAGCACTTGGCACAGGCATTAGCGATGACTTCGATATTACGAAGGCGCGTTACCATAAAGTGATTATTATGACCGATGCCGATGTCGACGGCGCACATATTCGCACGCTGCTGTTGACGTTCTTTTATCGTTATATGAGGGAAATTATCGAAGCCGGCTATATTTACATCGCACAGCCGCCTCTATTCAAAATTGAACGCAATAAAGTAATCCGCTATGCCCAATCAGAGAAGGAACGCGATGATATTATTGCGGAATTCGGTGAAGGCGTAAAGGTAAACGTTCAGCGCTATAAAGGTCTTGGAGAGATGAATGCGGAGCAGCTATGGGAAACAACGATGGATCCGGAAAGCCGCACTATGCTTCAAGTAACGATTGAGGATGCCATTGAGGCTGATGTCGTGTTTGATACGCTTATGGGCGATAACGTTGAGCCGCGCCGTGATTTTATTCAAAAATATGCGCGCTATGTTACAAACCTCGATATATAGAAACAATAGACAGCCATTCGCCAGGATGGCTGTTTATACTTAAAATTATAACAATTTATAAGTTTTTTCTATAGATTTTATAATTCATCGGTAAACGCGCCATTCCAATGGACGGCGGAGCCGTTTATCCTTGCGCGCATGTCCTAACAATGGCTAAGCCGCTTATCTTGCAGTTATAAGCGTGAAACATGATTATTGCTTTATCTTTCATAACCTTTACAAGACAGAGTCTGCAATGAATGTTATAATAATAGATAGGGCAATTTTGGGATAAAGCTTTCCCAAGTATATGAAACCATGAGCTGGTGTCATCCTGGCGGATCGCATCGGCCATTCGGCAGTTGTATGTAATATAAGGCAAAATATAGCAGCTATACGCAAGCAGGTTTATATTAACCTTGTTTGTGAAAGAAAGATAATAGCTTAAGTTATGCAGATTGATGTTGCCAGGGAGGTAAAGCATGGCGGAAGAACAACGTATGTCAATAAAAGACCGTGATATTGGAACGGAAATGCGCGATTCCTTTATGGATTATGCGATGAGCATTATAGTAAGTCGCGCCCTTCCGGACGTAAGAGATGGACTGAAGCCCGTTCATCGACGCATTTTATTTGCGATGTCGGAACTAGGAATGTCACCTGACAAGCCGCATAAAAAATCAGCGAGAATTGTAGGAGAGGTTATCGGTAAGTACCATCCTCATGGTGATTCCGCGGTTTATGAATCTATGGTCAGAATGGCGCAGGATTTCTCTATGCGCTATCCGCTGGTAGATGGTCATGGTAACTTTGGTTCGATTGACGGCGATATGGCGGCAGCAATGCGTTATACAGAAGCACGTCTCTCCAAAATGGCAATGGAATTGCTGCGCGATATCAATAAAGAGACTATAGATTTTGCTCCCAACTATGATGGTGAAGAGCATGAGCCGGTTGTTTTGCCGGCGCGTTTCCCTAACCTGCTTGTTAACGGGGTAACGGGCATCGCTGTAGGTATGGCCACTAATATACCTCCTCATAACTTGAACGAGGTTATTGATGGAGCACAGGCGCTTATTCGCAATCCCGATATAACGCCGCTTGAGCTAATGGAATATGTAAAAGGTCCAGATTTCCCAACAGCAGGCTTTGTAATGGGACGACAAGGTATCAGACAAGCTTATTTGACTGGCCGCGGTTCCGTTACAATGAGAGCAAGAGCGATTATTGAAGAAAACGGCGGCAAAGCTCGCATTATTGTACATGAGCTGCCATATCAGGTAATTAAAGCCCGTTTAATCGAAAAAATTGCGGAGCTTGTTCGCGAGAAAAAAATAGACGGCATTACAGATTTGCGTGATGAATCCGATCGTAACGGCATGCGTATCGTGATCGAGCTGCGCCGTGATGTAAATCCAAATGTAGTGCTTAACAATTTATATAAACAAACACAGCTGCAATCCAACTTCGGTATTAATATGCTTGCGCTTGTGAATGGCGAGCCAAAAACACTGAATCTAAGAGAGATGCTGTATCACTACATTCAGCATCAAATCGAGGTTATTCGCCGCCGTACGGAATATGAGCTTAGAAAAGCAGAAGCAAGAGCGCATATTTTAGAGGGCTTGCGGATTGCGCTTGATCATCTGGATGAAGTCATTGCATTAATTCGCGCTTCACAAACAGCTGACGAGGCACGTGAAGGATTAATTACGCGCTTTGCACTGACGCATGAGCAAGCACAAGCGATTCTTGATATGCGCTTGCAGCGTCTGACTGGCTTGGAACGTGACAAAATTGAAGCTGAATATGCAGAATTAATGCGCAAAATTGCAGAATACAAAGCGATTCTTGCAGATGAGCAGCTAGTTCTGGATATTATCAGCACGGAGCTTGAGGAGCTGAAAGAGCGTTTCGGTGATGAGCGTCGCACTGAAATTACAGCCAGCGATGAAGAAATCCTGGATGAGGACCTTATTCCTCGCGAGGATGTTATCATTTCCATTACGCATTCCGGTTATATCAAGCGGCTGCCAGTTACGACTTATCGCAGCCAGAAGCGCGGAGGACGCGGCGTAGTTGGCATGGATACGAAGGATGACGATTTCGTAGAGCATTTGTTTGTATCCAATACCCACCACTTCCTATTGTTCTTTACAAACAAAGGGAAAGTGTATCGCCTGAAGGCTTATGAGATTCCTGATCTTAGCCGTACAGCACGCGGTACGCCAATTATCAATTTGATTCAAATTGAACAAGGCGAGACGATAAATGCTGTTATTCCTGTTCAAGCCTTTAATTCAGATCAGTATCTGTTCTTCTCTACGCGCCAAGGTGTAGTGAAAAAGACTCCGCTTGATGATTATGTCAATATCCGCAAAGTCGGCTTGATAGCTATCTCACTGCGTGAAGATGATGATTTGATTGGCGTTAAGCTAACTGATGGCAACCAAGAGATTATTATGGGTACAGCAGAAGGGATGTCGATTCGTTTCTCCGAGCAGGATGTTCGCTCGATGGGCCGTTCGGCAACTGGTGTTAAAGGTATCCAGCTTGATGATACAGATAAAGTAATCGATATGGATGTTGTCGTAGATGACCGCGATGTGCTTATCGTAACGTCCAAAGGCTACGGCAAGCGTACACCTATGAATGAATATCGTATCCAGAACCGTGGCGGTAAAGGGATTAAAACATTGAATGTTACAGATAAGAACGGTCCTATCGTATCTCTGAAGGTAGTAGAAAATGACGAGGATCTCATGATTATGACTGCGCTTGGCACATTAATACGTACAAGCATGGAAGGTATTTCTACTATGGGCCGCAATACTCAAGGCGTCAGACTGATCCATACTCGTGACGATGATACAGTCGCAACTGTAACCCGTGTAGCTCGCAGCGAGGATACTAATGATAATGAGCTGGAAGAAACAGAGATTATACAGGACAATGGCAATGAGGAGAATGGTCCTGCTGCTGAATAATCTTAGTTGGCACATAGTATAATTCATTAAAAACCAATGGGGAGAGGACAAATGTGGTCACAGTCTTGCTATCACAATTAAAGTCAGGTGACAAACTTGGGGAAGATGTCCTCACTCCGTTTGGCGGTGTACTATTGCGTAAGGGTGAAGTGATTACACCAAGGACAATGGAAATTATGCAAGCCTTTCTTGTGTCCAGTGCAGTCATTGAAGATACTGCTCAAGCAGCTAAGGGTCAAATGACTGCAGTGCAGGATGATACGCAGCAGCCTTCAGCGGCACAGGTATCATCCGATTTGCACGATGAGTATGATCAGATGGTGAAGACGCTTCGCACGGTTTTTAATTCCTATATAAGCGGTCAAAGCTTCCCTATTATGGATATTCGTACGCAGCTTGAGAAGCTTTTGCTGCAAATGAAGTCCTACCATATACTTTCCTTTGCACCAAGAAGCTTTGCGGAGACTGACTATTATATTCATAACAGTGTATGCTCTGCATTGACGTCGTATCAATTAGCGCAGTGGGCTGGCTTTAAGCAAAAGGAATGGATGCAAATCGCGCTTGCAGGCTTGCTGAAGGACATCGGAAATATTCGCTTGGATCGTTCTATACTTACTAAGCCTACACCGCTTACTCGTGAAGAGACAGAAGAAATGAAGCAGCATACCGTTCAAGGCTATCAGCTTTTGAAAAATATTGCGGCTTTGAATGAAGGTGTGAAGCTGGCTGCCCTGCAGCATCATGAAAGAGTTGATGGGACGGGCTACCCGCTCGGAATAGATTCTACAAAAATTCATCCGTATGCCAAAATCGTAAGTATTGCAGATATATTCCACGCAATGACCTTAAATAAAGCCTATAGAAAAGCTGAATCGCCATATTTGGTTTTGGAGCAACTGCAAAATGATGCATTCGGTAAGCTTGATCCGAGCTATGTTACTGTATTTATTGAAAAAGTTACCCAGTTTCATCAAGGCACCGTAGTCAGATTAAGCGATGACCGGATCGGCGAAATTGTATTTTCTGATCGTTTACATCCGACTAGGCCTTGGGTTTCAGTTCATGGTCAGATTATTAATTTGACGAAGGACAGACATTTGCATATTAAGGAAATCGTGAAAACATAAGTGAGTGCTGCAGCAGCAGCCTCACTTTTTTTCTTTTTAAATTATAAGAATTTATAGCTTGCAAAACATTAATTACATATTACATATATTCGTATTGTTGTATTGTAAGTTTAAAAAAAGAACGGTAAAGCTATCTTATTTTTGGAAATTAATAAATTTTAAAAAAATTGTAACGAAACGATAATCGAATGCGACTAATAGACAAAGGAGGATGGAGATGAAGCCAATTGAGCAGCTGTATGAGCTGCATAAGCAGGATATATATCAATATTTGCTTTCGCTAACTCGAAATCCAACCTTGTCTGAGGATTTATTATCTGAAACCTTTATTAGCGCTATAAAATCACTTTCCAGCTTTCGCGGTAAATCCTCGATCAAAACCTGGCTGTTTACGATTGCCAGAAACAAATGGCTGGACCATTTGCGCAGTAAAAAGCATGTTATCTCTTATAATGAACAGCTTGAGAGATATGTTGAGACAAGTGTGGAGTCCCATTATATAAACGCGGAGCTGCAGCAAAGAGTAGGCAGTTTATTAGAGGAAAAGGGAGAGCGCATAAAATTAGTCGTCGAAATGAGGCTGGAGGGGTACAGCTTTCAAGAAATAGCGGAAAAGCTTCAGTTGTCTGAAAGCAGTGCCAGAGTCATTGATTATAGAGCCAAGCAATGGCTCAGAGAAAGGCTGAAGAAGGAGGGACTAGTATGAAGGTAACCTCAGACGTAATAAGAGATTTAATACCATTAGTGAAAGATGGCGTTGCCAGCGAGGATTCCGTTAAGCTTGTATATGCTTACTTGGAGCAGGATGAACAGTTAAAGCATGAATTTGATCAATACGAAGAATTTAGTTTTGAAAATAAAGAGCTGTCACTCCCGCCAGCCAGAGATATTCGTATTATTAATGCTATGAAGCGCAGTATTATGCTTACTCAGCTTATGATTCTTGTAGCGGGCACCGTTATAGGCGTAGCGATCACCGATTCATTTGAAATGCTCTATAACTTTTTGTTAATGCCGTTTGTAGGAGCGCTTGCTGTTTTTAGCTTTAGAAGCAAATGGAAGTACAGCTTTCCGCTCGTTATTTTTGTTATTGCGTATGGCTGGAAGTTCGCAAAGGTTTTTATAGAGGAAGGCAATGTTATGTATGCCTTTAATGACGCAATTTTTTATAGCTCGGTATACTCCGTATTAGCGGGGATCGGGCTTGCAATAGGAGCATTATTACAATTTGCCTTTGGGAAGGAGACAGAATTATGAAGCGTCCGCGCAGAAAATGGAGCAGAGTTATTGCGGCAGCAGCAGCCTTTATATTGATCGGTTTATTGTGCTATATAACAGTATCGTTTGCGGGAAATCCGCTTGCAGCGGCTAAAGCGAATCATGCGGTTAAAAAATATATAGAAAACCAATACAGTGAGCTTGACTTGGAGGTTGTAAGAAAAGCGAAATTCAATTTTAAAGATAAAACTTATGTATCAGTCGTTCAGTCCAAAACCGTCAAGGATTTGCAATTTATGATTAGCACCCGGAATGGAATCGTTCAGTGGGATAATTATGAGCTGAATGTGCTTGAATATTCTAATACATTGATGCGATTATCCGATGAATATACTGAAAAAGTGACAAAGCTTCTTCATGAGCAGGTGGATAAGCGGTACAAAGAAATCCGGGCAGCCTATTCAGCAGAACAAATTGAGAAATACAAGGACTTGCTGGAACTCGACATGCCATTTGATGCTGCGCTTCCGATTGATGCTTACTTATATGTAAACATTGATCTGAATGAAGCAGAAAAAATAAACCTGCAAGCATTAGCCGAACAGGTAACGAAGATTCACAAGTGCCTGTCTGACAATGGCTATCCGATTGCTAAATATAATCTATATATTAAAAAGGGTGAGAAGCTTGTTATAGGGAATCTGCCTGTAACAGCTGTAATGGAGGAAGCGGGAATATTAAATAGTATAGAAAAGGCTTATAACAACAAAGGCGAGTATAATGGAATCAGCGTTATTGTAAGTGGCGACATGGAATAACTAAAAAAGGAAACGGATCTTCTATAATAGGTCCGTTTTTTATTTGCTTAGTCAGTAGATAGACTGTAGCAAGGAATTACGGTTATAGCTCAAGTTGTTGGAAAAGTATACAATGAAGAAATGGAAAGGTGCGGACAGGTGCTACATCCATGCCCGTGGAAGTTAAGTACATTTTGTGCACTTAATAGTCTACATAACGGACCTAGAGCGGAACTCGAGATGCTTTCATTTTTTAACGAAGTTTGAATACGTTATTTCGCATATAATGCCCCTTTTGAAATTCTAATGCATCACAGAGACGCTATCTGTGAACAAATGGTCATTTGGGCAGCGTTTTATACCCGATAAGCACACCACGATTCGTTACATTTTCAAAACCAGCTTTTTCGGTGTAATAACGCTACTAGGATTTGTTAGAGTTTCCAAACTACTTTTCAACAGCCTGGGTTTTTCCTTTTAGAATTTTGAAAATTCCAAATTTCTAAAAACTAAGTACAGGAAATGTAGTTAGCATTAGCGTGTGAGTGCTTTTCCATAAATGTTAGCTTTAGCGCGTGAGTGCTCTTCCCGCGAACAACGTTTGTCGTTGTTGCAAAATACTTGTTGCGGTTTTTTAACAGCCTGAAAGCAACATCTAGATAATAATTAACTTTAGATGAGTACATATAGTGGTTATGAATTGGGTATAATAAACAAATAAAAAAAAACAAAAAAACACTTGCATTATATTAGGCGACTGTGATATATTATAAAAGTCGCCGCTGAGACAACGCGGTGCACACGCTAAAACAACCGAGTTTTACTTGGTTCCAAGCGTACC
>NZ_JAZHCT010000020.1:0-135121 GCF_036541265.1 Paenibacillus sp. IITD108
TATTGCGCTTAATTTCCCAAAAAGCACTGATTTTGCTCGAGAAAGGGTACAATAGCGCTCATGACAACCGTTACATTTTCAAATGAGCTAAAATAATCGAAATAGCCTCTATGGCAACCGTTAGGCAATTATGGCAGTTGATTATAGGGTGCGTTTTACATAGCCACACTTAATTCTAAGGGTTGCCACAAACGCTATTCGTGCAAAAATGATGGTTTAAATTTTCTAACGGTTGCTATTGCGCTTAATTTCCCAAAAAGCACTGATTTTGCTCGAGAAAAGGTATAATAGCGCTCATGACAACCGTTACATTTTCAAATGAGCTAAAATAGTCGAAATAGCCTCTATGGCAACCGTTAGGCAAATATGGCTATTGATTATAGGGTGCGTTTTACCATACGGAACGTTTTTTCAAAATACAGGATTCGTTAGAGTTTCCAAACGCAGATTTTTCCTGCGTGGAGATTGTGAAACCGGGCTATCCTGGTGATTAGAATAAAAAAGCGTAAGTTCCAGGCTGGCTTTGCCTCGGAGCTTACGCTTTTTGTTATGGTATTTTCACTATCCCCGAATTAAACATTTATTTATTGATACAGCCATATGCCTGAAACGGTCATGACCGCCGGCAGCGAAGCTTCATCCACTTGTACATTGTCAAACCAGCCGCCGACTGCAAGGTTGAGTACCAAATAAAAAGGCTTGTCAAATGGCATAATGCCCGCCTGCAAGGCGCGCTCGGCATAACAGTGCCCGTCGATCAGCCACCTGATGGAGCTTTCATTCCACTCTAGCTCGTAGTCATGAAATTCGTTAATTGTTGCATGGTCAAACTGGTAAGAAAACTCATCTATCCTTTTATGTTCCCAGTCTTTTCCGTAGTGCAGAGTGCCGAATATCTCCTTGGGCAGCCGGCCTTTGGCTTCCATAATATCGATCTCGCCGGAAGCGGGCCAAGGACCGTAAGCCTGATCTTGGGGAAGTAGCCAGATGGCGGGCCATAGACCCTGCCCGACCGGCAGCTTTGCACGTATGATTAACTTGCCGTAGCAAAAAGAAAAATGATTCTTTGTATCCACACGCGCGGAAGTATAAGAAAAGCTCCGTTCATCCGCTTCGATGGTCTCGTTGCGCGCGCACAGGTTTAATCCAAATTCATCGATATACAGATTGTTAGAATGACCTGTATAAAACTGCTGCTCGTTATTGCCCCAGCCCGGGCATATGACATTGCCTAGGTCATCAACCAGGTCGTTGCCAATGCGAATGTTCCAAGTGCGCAAATCAGTATTACCATTTGAAAAATCCTGCTGCCATACAAGCTTGTTCATCCCCTTCATCCCCTTCATCCTCTTTCACCTATTCTTAGCATACTTATATTTCGCACCTATTCAATCAAATCCAAAAAAATGGGATACGGTCAAAAATCGTGACCTTTTTTTTAGTCGCTCATTTTCATACGATGGAGAAGAAGGGGGCAGGGAGTATGTTCCAATCGAGGTCAGAACGAATGAAAACGTTTTTTAGGCAGTGGCAACTGCAAAGCATGGTCGTCCCGGGCATTGTCTGGATGTTCATTTTTTGTTATATCCCTATGTTTTGGCTCATTATTGGATTTATGGACTACAGTATTGCAAAGCCTATGCTGGAATCTCCTTTTGTAGGGCTAAAGCACTTTCAGGAATTTATATCGGATGACCGTTTTTGGCGCTCCATACGCAATACCTTGGGGATGAGCAGCATCAAGCTGGTGCTGGGCTTTCCGATTCCCATTTTGTTCGCCTTGCTGCTCAATGAAATCCGGAATATTCGTTTTAAGCGCACTGTACAAACTATTTCGTACCTGCCGCACTTTATTGCCTGGACGATTTTTGGCGGTATTATGCTCAATTGGCTTGGCGAGGGCGGTGTAATTAACCAGGTGATGATAGCACTGGGCATCCAGGACCGTGAAATTTTGTTTAACAGCGATCCTAAATATTTTTGGTGGATTACTTACTTCTCCGATACGCTCAAGGAAACGGGCTGGAGTGCCATCATTTATATAGCTGCCATATCTGGCATTGATCCGGGACTATACGAAGCGGCGGAGCTGGATGGCGCAAACCGCTGGCAGCGGATGTGGCATATTACGGTCCAGTGCATACGTCCTACCATTGCTATTTTGTTTATTCTCGCTGTAAGCGGGATGCTGGGCAGCAACTTTGAACAAATCTTTATGCTGAAAAACAATATGAACATGAAGATGGCAGAAAGTCTGGACCTGTATATTTATAACATGGGTCTGGTATCCGGGCGTCACTCCTTCTCCACAGCTGTCTTGTTTGCCCGCTCTATTGTGGCATTAGCGCTGTTGTTCCTGGCCAATTACACATCCAAAAAATTAAGCGGCGAAGGCATCTTTTAAAATATAAGGGGGAGGCAAAACGATGGAAAGACGCATACGTATTCGGCGCATCGGTGTATTTGATGTCTTTAATACCCTTATCATGCTGGCAGTTTGCTTTTTAACGCTTTATCCGATGTGGTTTGTGTTTGTCAACTCGCTTAATGCGCCGCAGCAGGCGTTGCTGGGGACAGTCAACTGGTTTCCCAAGGCTTTATCGCTGGATAGCTACAGTGTAGTATTTAACGATAGACATATGATGAACGGTTTTTTGATTACTACTATGCGGACGGCGGCAGGGACAGCGGCGCATGTGCTGTTTACCGCTATTGTGGCATACGGAATGAGCAGGTCTAATTTGATTGGCCGTAAGGTTTATATGAAAATCGCATTAATTACGATGCTGTTTTCGGGCGGGCTGATTCCCACATTTATTCTAATGACGAAGCTGGGGCTTTACGATAACTTTTTTGTATTCGTCATTCCGGCTATGTATTCTTTTTTCAATATGGTTATATTCATGAGCTTCTATCGCACGATCCCTGAAGGTCTGGAGGAATCCGCGAAGGTAGACGGAGCATCCGATTATGGCGTTTTATTCAGAATTATTCTGCCTAATAGTATGGCGGTTATAGCCACTATATCGCTCTTTTCAGCTGTATATCATTGGAACGACTATTATCAGGGCGTAATATACATTCACTCGCAGGATAAGCTGCCGCTGCAAACGATTCTTTATAAAATCATCGCAGAGAACTCTATGTCATTTATGCAGCAGCAAGCTATGGCACAGTTTGGCGCAAAGCTGCCCGGTAACTCTATCAAGTTTGCATCTATGATGGTAGCGACTTTGCCTATTTTAATGGTCTATCCCTTTATTCAGCGTTACTTGGTCAAAGGAGTTATGATCGGCGCGATTAAAGGGTAAGCATCATCCATCGGTCTAAGCCGATGGCTGGATAGATATGTGATCGTAAAAAAGGGAGTAAAGAAAGGATGATTATGTAATGAAGCACAAGCACATGAAGCAAGGCATGGCCATAATTTTAGCTGTAATTCTGGTGCTGGGTTTGGCAGCATGTACAGGGGCTAAAAACCCGGAGACGGCACCATCCGCAAAGCCCGAGTCTAGCAAGCAGCCTGAAGCCACCCCGGCTGAGGTGACGCTGAACCCTGATGAAGCTGCGTGGAAGCTGGATACCAGCCCTGTTGATTTGACCTGGTTTGTAGGTGCCTCCTGGTATGGGCATTCCTGGGGAGAAAGCTTGACCTCCAAGTACGTAACGGAAAAAACAGGCGTTAATGTTAAGATTGAAGTGCCATCCGGCGAGGCTAACGAGCATATTACTTTGATGATGACCTCGGGCAAGCTGCCAGATTTGATCAGTATGGGCTCATGGGAAAATGCTGTCAAAAAGCTGTGGGAGGGCGATCATGTATATGCTCTGAACGAACTGGCAGAGCAGTATGATCCTTACTTCTTCAAGGTAGCGGGCGACGGAACCCTAAAGTGGTATCGTCAAGAAAACGGCAATACGTATGGCGTTCCGAATGATTCATACAGTCCTAATCTGATGCATGAAACGGGAATGACAGCTGCTAACCAAACCTTTTTGGTACGAAAAGATTTGTACGAAGAGATGGGTAAACCAGATTTGACTACTCCGGACGGCTTCCTTGGCGCCCTGCAATTGTTAAAAGATAATTATTCGAAGTATAAAGGCCAGTCGATCAGCCCATTCTTCGCACAGGGGAATGTACCTTACGGAATGACTGAGTATTTACAAAACCTGCTGGCGGTTCCGCATGAGAAAGACGGCAAAGTATACGACCGCATCACGAATCCAGATTATGTCACTTGGTTGAAAACATTCCGTACCGCTTATGAGCGCGGACTTATTAATGTAGATTTTCTAGTTGATTCGGATACGCAGGTAGAAGAAAAAACGAACAATGCCCGTTATTTTATGATGATTCGCGAGTGGATGGGCATGACCGCTGTAAACCCGATGCTGGCTGCAAGTGAAAATCCGGATTCTTACTATATCGCAGTAGATGGTCCAAAAAACAGCAAGGGCGAGGATGCCAAGCTGTTCCCTGGCAACATGGACGGCTGGATGGTTACTATGATTAGCAAATCGACCAAAAACCCTGAACGCGCTATCCGCTTTTTAACTTATTTGGCAAGTGAAGAAGGGCAGCGGGATTTATTCCTTGGCAAGGAAGGCGAAACTTGGGAAATGGTAAATGGCAAGCCGCAGTTGAAGGCTGAAATGGTGCAGCTGCTAGAAAATGATATTGAAAAGATGGAGAAGGAATACGGTGTCGCGGATACTTACTGGATGATGCGAAACCCTGTAATCGTTAACCAGTGGAGACCGGAGAAAGCGCCTGTTATTAAGCAAATGGAGGACTTCTCCAACAAGCAGGCCGACATTGACGGCGGCATTTACAAAGGTCTTGATCCGCTGGGAGACTCTGATGTGGCTGTAGCCTGGTCACGTATTTCTCAAAATTGGGACGAAGTGCTGCCGGAGCTGATTACCGCCAAGGATGAGGCTGCCTTTGATAAAATTTTTGAAAGTTTCCTGTCACGCCGTACAGAATACGGATTTGACAAAGTAATGGAATATCGCCAAGCTGAGCTGGACGCAAGAAAAGCGAAAATGGCGGAGTAACGATGCTTATATCATGAATGACTGCCGGCCGCCGGAATGGTGGTCGGTATTGCCTGCTTTTGCGGCTCAAGCAACTTGATAAAGCCCCGGATTACCTACCGTCCGAGTTGTAATATATGGTATATTACTGAGGTGGGGAGGGCATTGAAATGAAGGTTCTGTTGAATAAAATGAGAAGGATTTATCGCAATTCCCGCATATCTCAAAAGTTATTTCTGGCCTTTAGCATGTTGATTGCCGTCCCTGCTATTGTGGTATCCTTTTTATTTATTCGCACGCAGGAAACTCAGCTGTACAAGGACGCTATGGCTGCGGGCGGCAGCCATGTCTCGAGGTTGAACGAGCAGCTGCGCAGCAAAATGGAAATGCTTGAAAACGTTTCCTCAACGGTGCTGACGCAAAAGGCGTTTGTGGATTTTATTCATTCCAATATGCGCGAGGACGGCCTGCGGCTAGTTAAATTTAAGCAAAATCAATTCGAGCAGATGCATAATATTATCCAAAGCAATGAGATGATCAGTGAGCTCAGCTTTTATGTCGATAACCCGGAATTGTATGAAATATGGCCGGAAATTTATCATTATGACAAGTTTTGGCCGCAGGACTATTGGGTGACACTTCGGGAAGAAGGCGGTGCGGCTTACCGCATGTTTGCTTTTAAGGACGGGGAGCATACACTATCTTACTACCGGCTTGTGCGTCTTCAAGGCCAGCAGCAAAAACGGCCCAGTATTATGGAAGTCCGTATGGAGCATAGCGTGTTTTTCAAGGAAATGCTGGAAGACACCGGGGGCGATTTCTTTTCAGTTGTCATCGATGGAACGAATCCTTCCCGATATGTATACAATCCCCAACATATGTTTTCCCGCAATGTGGAGGAGGGGTTGGGCGAAATCCTTAATACGATTTATCGCGGGCTGGATGTGCTGCAGCAGAATAGTCCTATTAAAGTTAATGTGGAAGGGCAAACCTATTACGCGCTGTATCGTTACATCGCCCCGTTGAACGCCTATGTGATGGATATAGCCTCCCATCAGGCGCTGATGAAAGGCCCGCGCAGCTGGTACGCAATGGTGGTAGCGATTACATTATGCGTGCTGCTGCTAATGCTGCTGCTCGTATCGCATACTACCCGGCGTATTTTTCGCCGGCTGGACAGCGTGCTGTTATCGATGCGCAAGGTTCGCAAAGGGCAGCTGGATGCGAAGATTGATACTGGTCTTAGTGAAAGTGAAACCGGTGATGAAATTGATGAAGTTGCGGTCAGCTACAATAAAATGCTGGATGAAATTAAAGGCCTGATGACACAGGTGGTGGATAAGCAGCTGATTGCCAAAAACGCGCAGCTGCACTCGCTTCATTCGCAGATCAATTCACACTTTTTATATAACGCGCTGGAATCGATCCGTATGCTGGCAGAGGTGGAACGGCGGCCTGCAATTGCTGATGCGCTGGTGTCGTTAGGCTCGCTGCTGCGGTACAGCATGCAGTGGCGCAGCGATACCGTCGCCCTTAGCGAGGAGCTTGCCAATATACAAAGCTATATTCAATTTATTAATTTCATGGAGGGCCGCGGCTTTGAATTGACGGCGGACCTTCCCGATGAGGTGCTGCGTTATGCTATTCCCAAAATGTGCATGCAGCCTATCGTTGAAAATGCCGTTCATCACGCAGCGCCCTTGGGCGGCAATGTGCACATTCAAATTACTGTGCGGGTGGAGAATGACAGCCAGCTGCAAATTGAGATTCGTGATGACGGCGCGGGTGTTGACCCGCAAACGCTAAGCAGTTTGCAGGCTGTTTTGCAGGGAGGCTCGGATACGCCGATTGTTGCAAGTAAAAACGGGCTGGGCCTGGAAAATGTGCATAAGCGCCTGCAGCTTCACTATGGCAAAGACAGCGGCCTTTGGATTGACAGTTTGAAGGGCAGTTATACTTGTGTAACCATACGCTTGCCTTGGGAAAATGTGAATCTTGGGGGATGGTAGGGTATGATCAGTATTCTGATTGTGGACGATCAAAAGCACATACGTGATGGCCTTCAGGCGATGCTGCACCAGTTTCCCCTGAAGCTAGACAGCATCTACAGCGCAGTAAACGGGATTGAAGCGCTGGAAATATTACACCAGCAAAGCATCCAGCTAGTTATTACCGATATCAAAATGCCGGATATGGATGGACTGGAGCTAATGGCCCGCACCAAAGAAGAAGGAATCACGGTAGACTTTTTAATAATTAGCGGTTATAGCGATTTTGCCTATGCCCAAAAAGCGATTGGCCTTGGGGCAAAGGGCTATCTGCTCAAGCCGGTGAAGCGGGATGATTTGCAAACAGCGGTAGAGCATGTATGGCAGGAGGTACAAACACAGCAGGCGATCTCACGTAATATGGAGCATTTGTCCCGCCGCGTCAAGGAGACGGACCGCAAGGAATTGCGTATGTTTATGCAGGGCGCGGTAAGCGACAAGGCTTGGGTCTATCAGACCGAGCAGCAAAATCCAGCGCTATGGCGCAATTACCGCTTGTGCCTGCTGCGGGAGGAAGTATGGATAAATCAGCCGGGAGCCGGCAGCAGCTATAGCATAGAGTCTATTGCTTACCGTATATACGGCAAGCGCGGGTGTATATGCCTGCAGCATCGCCCTCACCTGATTCTCGCAGTCGATGCGTCCGTAGATGAGAATGCTTTGCCTGCCGCACTTAAGGCAGAGCAGATTCGCGCTGTCACTGCCATGACAGCTGCGCAGCAAGGATTAATAGGGCTGCCGGACAGTTATTCACAAGTGTTGGAGTTATATCGCCATAGCTACCTTTTTCCGGAAAAGCACTGTATTCTGCCCGTTCATATAGAAGGGCTAGAACAGCAGTGGCAGCTGCCCTATGAGGAGTTATATGATTTATTTCATTTAATCGGCACCAAAAACAGCGGTAAAATCGCCGAAGGAATTTCTAATCTGTTTCATAAGGATGTACTGAGGCGCTATCACATTCGCTACACGCAGCAGCTATGTCGTGCGACTGTGCAGATGCTGGAGGAATATGTACGTGTTATCCGTCCATACATGGGCGAAGAAGCGCTGGATATTGCATGCTTGCATAACCTTTTCGATCATCAAGGCATCCGTGATTATATTCAAGCCCTGCAGCAGCAGCTGCTGCGGCTGAACCAATTTTATTATGAATTTAAGTGCAGCTACCGGAACACGCAGGACTTGAACGAAGCGATCCGCTTTATACATGAAAATTACTATAAGCCGCTGGATCTCGCGATGGTGTCGAATCATGTATCGCTGAATTACGCTTACTTTTCAAACCTGTTTAAGAAAAACGTTGGCAAAGGCTTTGCAGAATACTTGCGCGATGTGCGTATGGATAAAGCCCGGCGGCTGCTCGCCGAAACCGAGCATAAAATCATCGAAGTAGCTGCCATGGTGGGGTACGAAAGCTATAAAAGCTTTACCCGCGCGTTTCGTGATGCGATGGGCATGCAGCCGACAGAATATCGGCAGACAATGCGGCGGAAGTTTGAAGGCGAGGGGAAAGCTCAGGACAAAGCGCTGTGAAGTAGGGGATGTCACATGTGTCCGAAATATCATATAAAATGGTCAGGCGCTGAGTGAAAATGGCTGAATGTATATGAAAAACCATACACAATCAGCAGGAATGACCTAAAAAACACAAATGTATATGAAAAACCATACACAATCAGCAGAAATGACCTAAAAAACACAAATGTATATGAAAAACCATACACAATCAGCAGGAATGACCTAAAAAACACAAATGTATATGAAAAACCATACACAACCAGCAGGAATGACCCGAAAAACACAAATGTATATGAAAAACCATACACAATCAGCAGGAATGACCTAAAAAGCACAAATGTATATGAAAAACCATACAGAATAGTAAGAGGTTGTCTAAAAACAGCCAAATGCATTCGAAATTCCGCATCAAGCGAGACACTATTAACGATTTGCATTTTTATTTGTTGCCTTGTCCATTTGGCTGCTCAAGTGTTATTGTCCACCCCAGGTACCCCATGTAACTATTAATCTAGTTGTTAGTTAAGTAACAACCTGCAGTAATAAATATAAGAGGTGTTGGAAGACCTTTACAGATGGCGATGCACTGATTATAATAAGTCAAAAAGTGGTATAGGGGGTTATATAAATGAATTTTATAATATTCAAGTCTTCAAAATCCTATAGCCATCATCATAGTTAAGCGTTTGTATTACGGATTTTTTCCGTAGGTGCAAACGCTTATTGGCGTTGTACCTGCGGACTTGAATGATAAGAGTCATGTGGGTATTTTTTAATCCCGCGTGGCTCTTTTTGTTTTTATAAAAGGAGGAAGAAAAGATGGGAAATCAAAATGTTATTTTTAAAATTCCAGAACAAAATGAGCAGCTTATGGAACGTTTTAAAACACATAAAACGCTATTCAACAGAGAAATCCTTCATGGGGTCCTGTCGATTTTTGATGAAGTGGCAGATCAGGGCGATGCAGGAATCAGAAGTTTAACAAAGAAATATGATGCGGTCGATTTGGAAGAGTTGATTTTATCTAAAGATTATGTCGAGGATTGCGTATCATCATTAACGCCAGCTTTGCGTTCGGCAATAGAACAAGCAATAAAAAATGTACAGGAAGCTAATCTGGCTATGTTGCCAAAATCGTGGGAGAGGCAAATCAGGCCTGGGACAGTTATCGGTGAAAATGTAGTTCCGCTAGATTCGGTTGGTATATGGATACCCGCCAGAAAAGGTCCATTAATTTCAACAGCAATTATGCTCGTAGCGGCAGCTAAAACAGCAGGGGTTAACAAAATCGCAGTAGGATGCCGCCATTGCATAACGGCTTGGGAGATCAAGGAACAGTAGCGGCGGCAAAGCTTGCGGGAGCAGATCAATTTGTGGTTGGCAACGGTGTGGCTATAATTGCAGGATTTGCTCAAGGGACAGCTTCGATTCCCGAAGTTGATGGAATCTATGGCCCTGGACCAGGCGGTATCGCAGCGGCAATGAGCGTAGCCATGACATATGGAAAGAAGAGCGTACTGGGGATAGGTCCGACAGAAAGTGTGATTTTTGCGGACGAAACGGCAGATCCGTTAATAATAGCCCATGATTTAATGAATGAAGGGGAGCATGGCCCCGATTCTTCCTCCATTCTAGTTACAACTTCTGCTGGCTTTGCTCAAAAAGTAGAAGCTCTGCTTTGGCAATTTATAGAGGAGACAGAAGAAAAGCGCAGACAATATTTGCAGCACGTTTTTGGCATGAACGGGAAGGGGGCAATCGTTTTTGCTTCGGATATTGATGTAGCTTGTGATTTTATTAATTGGTTTGCATCAGAACATTTAATGATTGTTTGTGATGATGAAATTGAGAAACAAGTATTAGCTCAAATCAAACATGCAGGTGAAATTCTTATAGGAGATGATCCGCCTTTTTCGGCGGCTAATTACGGGATTGGAATTACTGCTGTATTGCCGACAAATCATTTTGCCAGAGCTTTTTCTGGAGTGACATCAAAGGATATGGTGAAGTATTCAACTATAGGAAGACTGAGCAAGGAGGCATTACTGGAAATATACCCGATTATTAAAGAGATGGAGAGTTATGAGCAATTACCTTGCCATGTCAAAGCTGCCGAGATTAGGCTGAGTGAACGTACGATTTAAACCCGATGGGTTTAAACAGAACTGTTAGGATACACAAGGGAGTCTCCTCTTTTTTATTACCTAATTCTGATTTTCAGCATAACTTGAATTAGGCACATGGAAAGGTAACTATTTACGAAAGTGTTAAAAAAGAGGAATGAGTGGATTATAAAGAAACAATTGCCGAAGACCGCGTTAGCTCATATCCCGGAACATCAGCGATATATTTTTCAAGGAAACATACCAGGTTCAATTGAAAGCCAACAGATTGAAGATCCATATGGTTCAGTTTCACAAGCCCTTACACATCGGTTGTTTGCACAACAGCCTATTCACAACATAATCATATGTTAACGCTGAATCGTCTTATGTCCTACAGACAAAGGACGATTTTTTGTGCGCCCATTTAACTTTCATGGTACGAAATAAGCATTTATGTTTACTTTTTGCACAAATGATTAAAGCTAGCGCAAGAATGGGCGATAATTGCTCATGATTAATAGATTGTACGGATTGAAAGGGAGGGGATGGAATTGAATAATGAAGCGTATAAGCAAGCCTAAGAGTAAAGGAGCGAATCATGGTGAATGTATTGCTCATAATGTCGGACGAGCATAGAAGGGATGCTATGGGGTGTATGGGACATTCGGTAGTTAAAACGCCGAATCTGGACAGACTTGCGCAAAATGGAAGTTTATTCACGTCAGCGTATTGCAATAGTCCGCTATGCGGTCCAAGCCGTTCCAGCTTCATTACTGGAAAATATGTGCATGAGATCGGCTGCTGGGATCAAAATCATCATTATACGGGAGAGCCACAATCTTGGGGGGCTTATTTAAAGGAACACCGGGTAAGTGTGACCACAGTTGGCAAGCTTGATTTTTTCGAAGGGGTTGAAGGAGGGTTTTCCGATCAGAGGCTGGTAAAGCATCGACGCAAAATGCAGCAACAACAAGTACAAGTTGAAGCAAAGCTGGACCATGCTGCTGGGAAACAGGCTGCTCGTTCCTTTGGATCAATCGAATTGGAACGGTCAGGTCCCGGTGATTATTGGACTAAATCTGTCGAAGCGGAAACGGCTGCAGCTCTCCGTTTTTTACGCAATGAAGCGCCCGGAAAAGAAACGCCGTGGGTATTATGGTTAAATTATTTGCCTCCTCACTTTCCCCTTGTAGCCCCAGCATCCTATTATGCGATGTATCCGACAGAACAAATAGATATGCCTTACGATCATCCGACTAGTGACAATCATCCGGTTACTGCGCAATTAAGAGAACATATTGGGATGAATGAAGTAGATGAGGAAATGGTTCGCAGAGCTAGAGCAGCCTATTACGGCTTATGCTCTTATATTGATGATCATATAGACAAGGTACTGCAGGCGTTAGAAGAGGTTGGATTAATTGAAGACACACTCATTATATATACAAGTGATCATGGGGAGCATTTAGGAGATCATGAATTGTGGTGGAAAAATCATCTGTATGAACAAGCGGCGGGCATTCCGCTAATTATAAGCGGCGGTGGAGTAAGCAGAAATATTGTCAATACGCCCGTTTCTTTATTAGACTTGTCTGCGACAATTGTAGATGCGGTAGGGCTGCCTCCCTTTTCAGTGGGACGCGGCAGGTCATTGCTGCCCTTATGTCAAGGAGAGTATTCAAAGGAGTGGGCCGAACGGGCAGTATTTTCTGAATATCACGGGCATGGGACCACCAATAGCATGTATATGATTCGAAAAGGAAAGTACAAATATATTTATTATCCGAACAACCCGCCGCAGCTGTTTAATCTTGAGACAGATCAACGGGAGATGACTAATTTAGCAGAGCAGCAAAGCTGTCGAGATATAGTCCAACAATTGCATAGTGAGTTATTAAATATTTTAGATCCGGATCTGGTCGATGAGTTTGTTAGGCGAACGTGCAAATCGGAATCTTCTGGCAGCGGTGAAGGGTCGTGGTTAGAATGAAAAAACCGAATATATTGCTATTCGTTACGGATCAGCAGCATGCGAGTACGATTAGCGAGCATGGTCCTTGCCGCATGCCAAATCTTAATCGATTAATGATAGACGGCGTGAAATTTGATCATGCCTATACACCGACTCCGATGTGCACCCCAGCGCGGAGCAGCTTAGTTACAGGACTATATCCGCATCAGCACAAACTGATTTACAACCATTCGGATGAAAGCAACTATTCGATTCAAGGAATTGAAACCATCGGTTCTGCTCTGGCAGCAGAAGGGTATCGCACCGCTTATGCCGGTAAATGGCATATAGGCAATACACCTCCAATGGAAAACGGTTTTCGGGAAGAATTGACGATAGATGCAAGTCCTCAAGAAACGGTTGAGCTTCGAGATGTCGTAAGCATCTTGGATCGCGGCGGTCAAGAAGTCATTGCTGCTGCGGCAAATTATGACGCTAGTGATTCCTATGTTTTTCGAGTTACTCGAAGTGTCAACAAGTGGTTATCTCAGTTGTCTTCGGAAGAACCCTTTTTATTAATGGTTTCATGCATTGAACCACATGTGCCATGGATAGTTCCGGAACCCTATGCTTCTATGTACGATCCGGCGATATTGCCGGAATGGGATAGCTACAGGGATAATTTCGATCATAAACCTATGACGTATACAAAGCATTATACCAAAGAAAACTTTTGCAGATTGCAGGATGATTGGCCGTCGATGTCTCGGGCGCTGGCCAAATATTACGGGTTGGTTTCCATGATTGATGATGCTTTCGGGACTATTCTGACTACTTTGGAAAATCAAGATTTAATGGATAATACGATTATACTGTTCACGAGTGATCATGGAGAGCTGCTGGGCAAGCATGCGTTAATTGGCAAGAACGAATTGGCGCTGGATGACATTATTAGAGTTCCCTTAGTCGTGTATGGGAAAGGACGCTTTTCGCCGGGTGCACGTCATCATTTTATAAGTTTATGTGATGTATTCAATACTGTTATGGAACTTGCAGGAGCGCAGTTAAGAGAGCATTTGGACAGCCGCTCATTTATTAGCATCTTAAATAACGAACCAGCCGCTGAGTCCATGCGGGAGGAAGTTGTCATTCAACATCATGGCACTTTGTTTCCTAATATGATCCGAGCCATACGGACTAGCCAATATAAATATGTGTTCCGGGCTCATGAACTCGACGAGCTATACGACCTTGAGCTAGATCCGTCAGAGAGAGTAAACCGAATCCACGATCCAGCTTATGTTTCTGTCATTCAAATGATGCGAATACGCCTGCTAGAGTGGGCAAGACACAATAACGATTTCGTTCTGAAGAATATGGAAGTTTATTTCCAGAACCCGTACGATGACTCGAAATATACGAAAGAATTTGAGAGGGGGTGAGGGAGTGTGATATAACATAAGCTCGTTTTTCTAATCGGGGGTGAAGTTAATCGTCTGTGTCATTTCGAATTCTTCTAAATGAAACCCAAAATGAGATAAGGGGCAATGTGAAATGAAAACAAGTAAATGGTTCATTACTTTTATCATTGTATTTACCCTAAGCAGTACAGGTGCTATGTCAGCTTTTGCCTACACTTGGAAGCATGTTCAAATTGGAGGAGGAGGCTATGTAACGGGAATATTGACACATCCGCACGATGATGAGCTTATTTATACACGGACTGACGTAGGGGGTGCATATCGCTGGGACCATACAAACAATAGCTGGATGCCACTTCTCGATGAATTTGAGGATAAAAATTTTTATTCGGTCGAAGCATTGGCAATTGACGACAGAGATTCCGCGGCAAAAAAACTGTATATGGCTGTGGGGAGAGCGACAGGTTCAACAGCGGATATTATTCGATCCTCTGATCAAGGCAAGCCGGGTACTTGGATAGAAACAGGGTTGCCGGCAACGGTAGATATATCAGGAAATGCTGACTTTCGATGGTCTGGGGATAGGCTGGCTATGGATCCGAATCGTCCAGGGCGCTTTTTTTACGGTACTAGACAGGACGGATTATGGAAAAATAATAGTATAGATACTTCCACCAATACGAATTCCAAATGGGTTCAGATTACAACAGCCCCATATGGAACAGGCACAGCCAAAACACGCGAAGGCACAGATAAAGTGGGTATAACCTTCGTCGTATTTGATACTAGCGGGGGCGTAAATGGCAGCGGAAGTACGAAGAATGTATATATCGGCGTTTTTGGTGATGGTGTGTACAAATCGGTGGATGCAGGCAATACTTTTACTGCAGTTGCAGGCAGTCCTCTGTTTCCGGTGCAAGGGAAAGCAGACGGATCAGGCAATCTTTATGTTACTTATGTAGATAATAAAGATGCCAATGCTAATTATAACGGCGGCGGTGTTGCGAAATGGTCAGGCAGCGCGTGGAGCGATATTACGCCAGGAGCTGTAAGTCAACCTTATGCCGGTATTGATATTGATCGCAACGACCCGAATCGGATAATTGTAGCGGCTCGTGTAACAAGCAGTTCTTCTAATGATATTTACCTGTCCAACGACGGAGGGATGACCTGGAGCTCTTCCAAGACGCCGAATAAAGGATCAGCTAATTTTCCGGTATCCAGTGTTCCATGGTGGAGCGATACGCTATTTGGCAGCGCAATTGCCGCTGTTGCTTTCGCGCCGACGTCAGGAAAGCCAGATCGTGTCTGGTTCACGGATTGGTATGGAATATGGAGCACAAATGATATTACTTCGTCTTCTTCTACTATTATTTGGAACAATTATGAACAGGGGCATGAAGAAGTTGCAGCTTTTGATATTAAGAGCCCTGCTTCTGCCGGTACAGGGACAGCTGTATTATTTTCAGGTGTCGCGGATATGGCAGGCTTCCGTCATACCGATCTGGATGCGTTTCCCAACCGTGCAGATATAATGCCGCCTTCAGTAAGCGGTGGCGGGCTGGAGATCACCTCCTATGACGTCTATGAAGGCGATAACAATATTGTATATATGGTGCAATATAGTCCGCATGCGCCTTCAGGGAATGGCTACCGATCAGTAGACAATGGATTAACTGTCTCCCTGTCCTTTGATCCTATTGCCGATCCTGTTCTTCCGGATGCACTCCAAGGCGGGAAGATTGCCGTCTCTGCGATAGATAGCCAACGAATTGTTTGGCTTCCGATTAACAGTACGCCATACACTTCCGCTGACGGTGGAGCGTCATGGACAGCCGCCACTGGAATAACAGCAACGAACTGGGTATCGGCAGCAACAGATTCGAATTCCTCGTTGGCAGCCAATAAGACAGGAACAAATATATTTTATATGTATCATCCGAAGAGAGGGTTTTACGTAAGCAATACTGGAGCAACCGCAGGGGAAACGTTCTCGCAGGTTACGGGCAGCGGTATACCGACAGGAGTTGCAGCGTTTAACCGTTATTCTATGAAGAGTGTGCCGGGGCAAGACGGCGGTTTATGGATTGCCTTAAGCGGAGCGGGAACAGCTAATGACGGACTTTACCAATCCAATAATTATGGCAGTTCCTTTACTAAGCTTTTGAATGTACAAGAAGCTGAACATGTTTCTTTTGGAAAAGCGGCGCCTGGCTCGATTCATCCTGCAGCTATTTATATGTATGGACGCGCAAACGGCGACACCGAGAAATGGCTCTATCGTTCAGATGATATGGGAGCGACTTGGATAATTATAAATGACAGTGCGCATCGATTCGGGTCCGGCGTCAGGGTGCTGGAAGCAGATCGGAGTGTATACGGCAGAGTATATGTTGGAGCATCGGGTCGGGGCATTTATTATGGAGAACCTTAAGGTTTAAGGTTTAGTAAGGAGCTATAAATAGCTGTACGTATAAGAAAAATTTCGCGTTTAACTGTTTCACTTGCTTATAACAGGGGTGAAACAGTTTTCATTTCATTAAGAAATCAAACCTTTAATTTTGTGTAAATGATAGCGCTTTCTATTGTTGTAAGTACTGTTCGTTAGTATAATTGTAATAAGTGAATTATGATGAGGCAAGGGGGGTTCCTATTGGTCTTTCCCGGTATGTGGAAATTGAGATGGTTTCGAAGAACGTTGTTGTTCTTTTTTGTTACAGTATGCATTCCGACAGCATCTATTAGCGCTATATATTTGTATACTGAATCTCATGAGCTGCGATCCCGGCACGAAGCGGTATTAAGGGCAGAAGCGGACCGATTATCAGAAAACATTGCCGATTTGTTCGCTCGTACGGAACAGTTTTCGCTGCAGATGACCTTTCAGACCAATATGATGAGTCTCTTGAACCGGACGGATTTAGGCAGCATGTATGACTATTTGAAACTTCAAAATGACATGAAGGAACAAATATTTTTTGGTGGAATAGTGGATTCTGCCTATATTTATTTTGCGATGAGCGGCAGAGTATTGACAACGGGAGAAGGCTTGTACTCGCAAGAAGATTTTTATGATCGGCATATTCTTAGTGAACCATTAGGGAATAAGCCATACATTATTAATACAAGGGAATCGATGATTACCTTCCAACAAGAACTTCCAGTATCCGGCACTCAGAAGCTAGGGAAGCTTATCGTTAATATGGACATGCGAAAATTTGAGAATTTGATTCGAAATACGAATCAATCCGATTCTAATATATATTATTTGGCAGATGCGGAAACGGGACAAATATTTGCAAGCGGTGCCGCAGCCGAATCAGAGCTGGGAAATCTTTTGCTGGAGGATCAAGCACGAAATGGAATGGGGAGCAGCAGCATCAGCCTGAATGGCCATCGCTATTTCTCTGAATATCGTGAATTGAATACTTCCTGGATTTTGTTGAAAGCAATGCCATACACTCAGTATGAAGCGGCCTATTTGGAAAAGCGTAATGAATTGCTGCTGATCGCTTGTTATATTATTGTAGCAGGATTTGGTTTGTCCTACTTATTCTCTTTTGTTATTTATTTACCTTGGAGAAGTATGTTTAAAAAGTACGGTTTTTTTATGAAGTCTGTTTCGGGCAAGGGTGTCTATGATGAATATGCTCTTGTTGGAGACGGAGTTAATCGCTTGCTGGTTGAAAATCAACAGATTTGTTCAACGATAGAGCAGATGACCCCCTTATTAAAGCATAAACTTGTCTACGATGTATTGCATGGTCACAATGGAAGCGGCGTTTCAGTGCCGGAGCACATGTTCAGCAAGTATGGCATTGTTTTTCCGAATTCGTTATTTATTGTTTGTCTAGCTTCATATGAATCGAAACAGTTAGAGAAGCGTGACGATGCTGAATCGGTGAGGCTGCTTCTGTTCAGTTTATTGGAGAATGAATTTGCAGAGACTTATCATACAGCTGGAACATGGCTGGATGATAGCCAGTTTGCATTTATTCTGAACGTTTCCGAAGATATAGAGGTGGGCGCACTGCAGCGTGATTTCGTAGAATTATGCCGCAGGATCAATGAGCTCATCGACAGGGAACTTGGAGTGACAATGAGATTTTCATTTGGCCGTCTTTGTAAAGAGTTCAGTGAAATTCCGTCTTCCTATTCCGCTGCACGCAGGTCGTTGCAATATAGAGCACTTTATGGAAAGGTAGAAGTTATTTTCGGGATGGAAGAAGAACGGTCAAGCACTTATGTAGCATACCCTTCGTCCTTGCAGCGAATGCTGGTGAAAAGCGTACTTGAAGGCGATCGGCTAATGGCAGAGGAAGCGTTGGGTCTATTGTTCTCTCAGTATGTTGACAATGAGCAAATATCGCCCGCCAATGTGCAAGAAACGATTATGGTGCTAATTGGAGTTTTAATAAATGAGCTTTTGCAGGCAGGCTTTGCACTGGAGGAGTTCAGGGATATTCAGTTTCTGCAATGGCATGAGTGTGATAACAAGCAGGAGCTGAAAGATTTCCTAAGCAGCAGGATCGGCAAATTGATTGATCGTGTTATAGAAGACTTGCCAGACACTCCGGTGAATGATTATGTGCTGCAAGCTATTCGGTTTATTGAGAACCGCTATATGGATAATATCTCAATTAGTGACATAGCAGATGAGATTAGGCTCACACCGAACTACTTGAGCAGAATATTTAAATCGGAAACAGGTATCCCGCCTTTGGAATATTTAACTCGTTATCGAATAGGAAAAGCTAAGGAGTTAATGCAGCATCCTAGCCGCTATACACTTAAAGAAATCGGAGGTCTGGTTGGGTTTTCCGATACACATAGCTTTATCCGTTTCTTCAAAAAGCATGAGACTGTTACACCTGGAATGTTTCGGCGATTAGAAATGGATAAAATACGTTAGTTATGCTCAAATATGAACAACCATCTCCTTTGCGAAATGGTTGTTTTTATGTTTCTGTGTTTATTTTTAGCATCTATGAATCTAGCTATTAATAAGTGGGCGAATAATCATCATGTTTCGTATTTTTTAACGATTGTATAAGCCATGTCAGGTAAAGATAATGGGAATTACACCAGGAGGTGAACAAAGTAGGGGGAGGCTATTGGTTGCCAATACGAAAAAAAATCAGTTTATTTGATGGTATTAATTTATTGTTGTTGCTGTTATTTGCTGCTATTACATTTTATCCGCTTTGGCACGAGGTTTCGGTGTCCCTAAGTTCAATAGCCGGGACAGCGCGGGGGGGGTTTTTCTTATGGCCCCGAGGGTTTACTTGGCAATCGTACCATACGGTCTTATCTTCCAGTTATATATGGACTGCGTATTTAAACTCTGCGCTTATTACAATTGGAGGAACATTCCTTGGTACGCTTCTTACAGCATGTGTTTCATACCCGCTTGTTATAAGAGGATTGCCTGCGAGAAAGTTCATTACTTTGGCTATCTTGTTTACGATGCTGTTTAGCGGGGGGATGATTCCTACCTACTTGCTTGTCAAATCTTTAGGGATGATCAACACGCTTTGGGCTGTATTTATTCCCACCCTGATATCAGCCTATAACGTGCTCATCATGCGAAGCTTTTTTGACACGCTGCCGCACGAATTGGAGGAATCAGCCATGATAGATGGCGCAAATCCAATTGTAATCTTCTTTCGTATTATATTGCCGTTGTCCACACCCGTGCTGGCTACGATTTCATTGTGGGAAGCGGTAGGGTTGTGGAACAATTTTTTTCATTCCTTAATCTATTTAAATGACAAGAGCCTATATACCTTGCCATTGCTTCTGCGTGATATTATTAATGGACAGCAAACGGCGATGGAGACTGGCGAATTTACAGTAACCTCAACGGATGCAGTTATTGCAGCTACAGTAGTTGTGACTATGATTCCCATGCTATGTGTTTATCCTTTTCTACAGAAGTATTTTACTAAAGGCGTTATGATCGGTGCGGTAAAATCCTAAAAAGTAGGAGTTGTTTATTTTGAAAATAAAACAAAAGTGGTTCATAGTAAGCCTTATTCTATCCTTCCTCGTTGTAACAGCCTGTAAAAGTCAGGAAAAACCAGAGGTAGATCATACAGCTGTCAGTCCATCGCCGAAAGAAACGACGATTACTTATGATATATTTCTAAATCGCGGCGATTCAGGTTATCCCGACAACGGAGGAGAGGGACGCCAGCTTATCCTCGATGCGTTGAATAAGGCAGGAATTTCGGGGGTTGATTATAAAGTAACGCTTACTTCCGGACAGGAATACTTCACCAAATTAAATTTAATGATTGCAGGTGGCAAAGTACCTGATTATTTTAGTGTTGATCAGCCAACAATGATGAAGCTGGCAGACGAAGGTCTCATTATGCCGTTGGATGATTTATTGAAAGATATGCCTCAAGCAATGGCCCAGATGCTTCCAGAAGACTTGGAGAGTGCAACCTACAATGGTAAAATATACGCCTTGCCGGATGCTACACGTACGGAATCCTTTAACGGAAGAAATGTAAGCGGTCTTATAGTTCGGCAAGATTGGCTTGATAAGTTAGATTTGAATACTCCGCGAACATTGGATCAGTTTTACGAAGCAATAAAAAAGTTTACATTGGATGATCCAGATGGCAACAGTGTAAATGATACCTATGGTTTAGGTGGATATAAACCGACGGGATTCGGGTCTGCCTCCGGGTTTGAAGCTGTCTTTGGCGCCTATGGGGTCCTTCCGCCTTTCTGGATTGAACGTGATGGGATGATTAAACAAGGCCTAGTGCTGCCTGAGACAAAAGAAGTGCTCTCAATTTTGCAGTCATGGTATAAGGAAGGGTTAATCGATCCGGAATTTCCTGTTACTTCTGACAAGCAATTAGAAGAGAAAATAGTGAATTCCAAGGTTGGTATAGCTAATCGAACGGCATGGATCGTGGATCCGACTAACGCCGTGCAGAAAGGAATCAAGGAGCTCACCCCATCTGCCGAGCTTACCATATTGGTGCCTCCTACGGGACCAGGAGGGAGCGGATTGCCTGAGCAAAGTCCGGGGGCAAAAGGTTTAAGAGCTGTTTCAGCGAAAGTAAAGGATCCAACAAAACTGGCGAAATTGCTTAATTGGACTGCATCTGATAAAGCGGATGGCGGCTTTATGTTGACGGCGTATGGTGTAGAAGGAAAAGATTATACTTTTGATCAAGAAAGCAACCTTATTATACAAACATCTAGCAGCAGTGAACTTGTAGCGAGAGGTTTGTCCAATCCTGTTCAATTTATAAAGGTTACCGACCGTCGATGGAGTCCCAAAGTTGTTCTTGACGCCCTAAAAGTGTCGAATGACAACACTTTGTCCAATGCATTATGGGTTACAGTTCCTGCACAGTTGGAATATCCTGATTTGGTCAAGCTGTGGGAAGAATATTTCATCAAAATTGTGACAGGTGAATTTTCGGTAGACAAATGGGAAGAACTTGTGCAAAAGTATTACAGTCAAGGCGGAAAGGAAATTGAAGAACAAGCAAATGCCGAGTGGAAGAAAATTAATTCATGAGCACCGTAAATTTACAGAAAGCAGATGCTGTACCACGCAGCTTCCAATGGCAGCGTTATAAATACTATTATGCGCTTCTTCTTCCAGGTCTTTTGTACTTTTTGTTATTTCATTATGTACCCATGTTTGGCGTCATGATAGCATTTAAAGAATACAAATTATCATTGGGCATTTGGGCAAGTGATTGGGCCGGTTTAAAATGGTTTCAACAGTTATACACATCTGATGATTTTTGGATTGCGTTACGCAACACGGTCATTATTAGTTTTTATAAGCTCGCATTCGTATTTCCAGTACCGATTATTATTGCTCTTATGCTGAATGAATTATGGAGCAATAAGTTCAAACGAGTCATTCAGACCATTATCTACTTTCCGCATTTTGTTTCATGGGTCATTCTAGGAGGAATTCTATACACGCTTTTCTCTCCGTCGACAGGACTATTGACTGTTATCGGAATATCCAAATCTCCGCTTATGGACCCTGAAACCTTTCGAGGAATGCTTATTACGACGGAAATTTGGAAGGAAGCGGGCTGGGGCACAGTTATTTATTTAGCAGCGATTGCTGGCATTAATCCTGAGCTGTATGAAGCGGCGAAAATGGACGGAGCTAGCAAGCTGCAGGAAATACTTCGTATTACACTTCCTTCAATAGGCGGAACGATAGTAATTTTATTGATATTGAAGATGGGCCATATTTTGAATGCTGGATTTGATCAAGTTTTCATCTTGTATAATGCGTTAGTATACAATGTAGCTGACATCCTGGATACTTATGTGTATCGAGTTGGTCTGGCTATGGGACGATTCCCATTGGCAGCTGCAGCGGGATTATTCAAATCAGTCGTTGGCTTATTCATGATCATTGTTACAAATGCGATTGCGCGTCGGGTTGGCGGTTCAAGCTTGTGGTAAAAAGGTGGAAAGAGAAGAACGGTGTCGATGTTTAAATGACGCCAGTTCTTCTTTTTGCTTGTAAATGCTTCTTTAAAGCCCTTTATACGTTGTGAGACAAAGGCATTTCTGTTGACAACTCACATTGATTCATCCAAAATGGTGATAGAAATTAATGTTCAGCTTAAATCTTTGAGGAGAATTATACATGAGCGGTAAATTAGAACGAATGACATTTCAGGAACGGCTTGATCAATTTGTTGGTACAATTCGTACGGAAATTGTCGGCGGTATGCGTAAGGCGGGTACTTATTTGCCATCAGAGAGCGCTCTCTCCAAACAATTTCAATTAAGCAACAAGTCAGTCCGCAAAGGGCTGGAACAGCTTGTGGCAGAAGGGTTGATTGTTAAGATCGACCGGGTTGGCAGTATGGTGACTGAAGCCTCGCATCAAATGATTACCCTTCATTTCGGCTACAACACGACCCTGACCGAAGATTTTCTGCTAAACGAATTGCTTGCTGAGTTTCAACGTCTTCATCCATATATTTATGTACGTCTTATTCCGCTGCAAAACTTTGAGCATGTCCAAACGGCCAGAGAGATGATTTCAGGTGGCTTGCTTGACGTCATTTCCTTTAACAGCGCACAGTTTCAAGATATGGTTGAAAGCGGTATTGTTCCGCTGCTCGAGCCTTTAAAGGAGGATGAAGGGCTATATCCCATCGCTGCTGAAGCATTTCAATACGACGGGCAGTTGTATGCCCGGCCGATTTCTTTTTCGCCGGTTGTGCTTTGCTATAACAAAGAACATTTTGCAAAGGCGGGAGTGCCGGAGCCGGACAGCTATTGGACGTGGGATGATCTTATTGCGGCAGCTGCACGAATCTCCGAAGTGCGGGGCAAGCATTCGATTTATTTCGTGCCGGCTTCGGAAAACCGCTACCCGGTATTTTTACTTCAGGGTGGTATGGAAACGGTCATGGATGAGAACGGACGGAGTCGAATCAGTGATAAACTGGCCGAAAGCTTACGATTTTATAGCGAGCTCGTAAACAACCATGAGATATTTCCGAAATACTTCGCTGGCAGGGACGATGACGAGACGATTCAGTTGTTTGCCCAGGAGCGGGTTTCGATCATCATGACAACGTATTTTAATATGAATGCCTTCAAGCATTCGCCGCTATCCTATGATATTTGTCCGATACCGGGAATACGCCGCGGTGATCCTCAAAAATCGCTGCTTATCACGATTGGAGCCGCCGTCATTCACAATTCCCGGGAGAAGGAAGCGGCTCGTACATTTGTAGATTTTCTCGCATCGGAAGATGCACAGCGCATCATTAGGGAGAAAACCGTGAGCATACCAGCGAGGGGACCTTCGGCGCAATTGCCGTCGGATATGGAATTGAATCGCCCTTCGCGGAATTTGATGTATCGGGAGCTGCTTCCGTCTTTCAAGTATCATAAAGAGCTTGGATTAACGATTCGTTCGCTGAATTCATTCAGTAAAAGCTTGAAGGCGTATTGGTCGGGAATGATTGATGAAGCGATGCTGCAAGAAAGGCTTGAGCATCTTTTGACTGGAAAAACTGATGTACCTGTTAGAAGTGACAGCGGGGCGCATATCATCAACTGATGTACCACTGATTAATAATTTATCAAAATAATCCCTTGGTTCCTTTTAAAACAATTGGAGCTGAGGGATTTTTTATGGAAATAATACAAAAAAGAGTGAAAATAAGCTATTTTAATTGTTGACAACGCTTACATTAGCTGACTATAATAAAAACCATCAGACATACATCTGATTTACGTGACATAAAATTAAATTAAAAAGTAAATTAGAAGGGAATCAAAAGGGGGCGTCTGCCAGTATCGGAACGATTAAAGAGGTAGTTACGAAGGTGATAGGGGATATCATTACTTTAATAATGGAGGTAAGACTATTGAAAAAAGTAAATAAGTTTGGCGTTGTTCTTATTGTTCTTACACTTATGGCCTCACTAGCACTATCTGCCTGTTCCAAAAATACATCAGAGAAAACACCTGAGTCTGGTGGTAACAGTTCCAAGCCTGCAGCTGAAGCAACAGACAGCCCAAAATCTGAAAAAAGGGATGCGGGCAACGGGCTGATGATGCCGATCGCAGACAAAGTAATCAACCTTTCTCTTTGGGCGCCAAGTGGCGGTAACTTTAAGGGAAAAGATTTCAATGATAAATTTTCATTTCAGAAAATGGAAGAAAACACTGGTGTCCATATCAATTTCCAACATGCGACCGAAGCCAGTGAGGAGGCATTCAGTTTGCTGATGTCTTCAGGCAAGCTGCCAGATATGATTTATACATCCATGTGGGATAAGGAAGCGTCCAAATACGGTTCAAAAGGAGCTCTTCTCCCGCTTGAAAAGCTGATTGAAGAGAAGGCACCTAATATTAAAAAGATCTTAGAGGAAAACCCGGATATTAGAGGGCTAATCACTTCGCCGGATGGCCATATTTATTACTTGCCGAACCTGATGCTGGATTCCAGATATTTAACGCAAATGTTCCCGCAAATTCGCCAAGACTGGCTGGAAAAGGTCGGCTTGCCTATGCCGGAGACTACTGACGACTGGTATAACGTTTTGAAAGCGTTTAGGGAAAATGACCCGAACAACAATGGGAAGGCAGATGAAATTCCTCTCGTTACGGTTAACTTGAACAATATCATGTTCCTGTTCGCGCCAGCATTCGGCGTTGACTACGAATTCTTTGTTGAGAACGGTATGGTAAAATACGGCCCATACGATCCAAGATTCAAGGATGTAGTTGAATATTTGAACAAATTGTATAACGAAAAATTGCTCGATCCGAACTACCTGGTCGATACTACCTTTAAAACATTGACGGAGAAAGTGACGACTGACGTGGCTGGCGCCTGGTTCGGGTGGGCCGGTTCTTATATGGGCAACTTTACTCAATTGATGGAGGGCAAGCATCCGACGTTCTCCATCGCACCGGTGCTGCCGCCTAAAGGACCGAACGGCGATCAACGTCATGTGTCGTTCCGCTGGCCGGCGGGACCACAAGGTATAGCTGTTTCATCGCAAACGAAAAATGCAGACGAAATTATCCAATGGCTTGATTATCAGTATTCCGAAGAAGGTATAACGTTGAACAATTTTGGTGTAGAAGGCAAATCATATGACATCGTGGACGGGCAGCCGAAATTCAAGAAGGAAGTTACTCATCCGGAGAACGGTGTGTCCAATACAGAAGAGCTTCTCAACCATACAGTGGGCGGAGGCAGCTGGGCAACGGTTGAAGATCCGCGCTATTCACAGCAAATACGTGAGGCGAGCGGGCAGATGGACAATCCGGCAGAATTATTCGGTCCATACAATAATTTCGACTATAAAATGCCGCCTCTTCAGTTGCTGCCAGAAGAGAATGATATCGTCGTTCCGATTATGGCGGACGTCACTACTTACGTAACTGAAACGATCAATGCGTTCATTATGGGGAAAAAGCCGATTTCAGACTACGACAAATTCATTGAGCAGCTGAAAAACATGAAATTCGATTTGGTGCTTGAGCAGTATCAAAAAGCTTACGACCGTTTCAAAGGAAAATAATTACGACGGCCGCGGCAGATATTCCCCGAACCCTTTTGGTTCGGGGAGGTCTTCCCGAAAGGAGATTATTTAATGAGGACGCCTGCAAATACAGCTCGATCTCAACAGGTGAAGGCGGCGAACAGAAAGTCGTCCAGTGCGCTGAAGCGGATTATGGCGAACAAATATTTATATATGATGCTGGCTCCCGTAATCGCATACTTCCTCCTGTTCGAATACAAGCCGATGTACGGAGCTATTATCGCCTTCAAAAACTTCAATCCCTACCAGGGCATATGGGATAGTCCTTGGGTGGGGTTTAAACATTTTAATCACTTTTTCGATAGCTATTATTTTTGGAGACTGCTCAAGAACACTGTATTAATCAGTGTGTATTCCTTGCTCATCATTTTTCCGGCATCGATCATCTTTGCTTTGATGCTGAATGAAGTGCGAAGCAAATGGTATAAAACAATCGCGCAAACGATGTCGTACTTACCGCATTTTATATCCCTTATCGTGATCTGCGGCATGATTATTGATTTTACAAGCCCGAATGGCATAATTAACCGTTTGATTATGGGGCTTGGGCTTGTGCAAGAGCCGGTCAACTTCCTTATCTTGCCGGAATGGTTTCGCTCCCTCTATATCGGCTCCGGCTTATGGCAGAGCATTGGTTGGAACTCCATTATTTATCTGGCTGCTTTGGCAGGCATTAGCCCAAGTCTTTATGAAGCGGCGGTTGTCGATGGGGCAGGGCGTTGGAGGCAGCTGTGGAATATAACGATACCAAGCATTTTACCGACGATTCTCATCCTGCTTATTCTGAATATCGGTTCGTTGATGAGCGTAGGCTGGGACAAAATCATTTTGCTCTACAATTCTGCCACATACGAAACAGCTGACGTTATCTCCACCTTCGTATACCGGCGAGGAATTATGGAAGCGGATTACAGCTTCTCCGCGGCCGTGGGCCTTTTCAATTCGGCGATCAACTTTACACTTCTTATTATCGCCAACCGAATCAGCAGAAAAACGACAGAAAGCAGCTTATGGTAAGGGGTGAATCAAGTGGTCGCCAAACCGACTATCGGGGAGAGAATATTCGACGTCTTTAATATATTGTTTCTTGCTTGTTGTTCTTTTGTTTTCTTGTATCCGGTATGGTATGTCATCGTATCATCCTTCAGTGATGCACATGCCATTGCCGCAGGCAAGGTAACATTTATTCCGATCGATTTCAATTTAAGGGCATATCAGCTCGTTTTTTCTGACAGTATGATACTGGACGCCTATGGCAATACCTTGTTTTATGTTGTTGCCGGCACATTAATTAATTTGATTTTGACGACATTGGGTGCTTATCCGCTATCCAGACCAAATTTGCAAGGAAAACGATTCATTATGGCATTCATCGTCTTTACTATGTTTTTTAGCGGTGGACTGATTCCGGGCTACCTGAACATTCGCGATCTTGGTCTGTACGATACGGTCTGGGCGCTGCTGCTCCCTGGCGCGGTGAGTGCATTCAACCTGATTGTAATGCGCACATTTTTCCAGAACACGATACCGGAAAGTCTGGTTGAGTCAGGCAAGATTGATGGAGCCCATGATTTCCGCATCTTGTGGTCGCTTGTGCTGCCGCTATCTATGCCCGTTATTGCTGTTATGACGCTGTTTTATGCTGTATCTCACTGGAACAGCTGGTTTACGGCAATGATTTATTTGCAAGATCGGACCTTGTATCCGCTGCAATTGATTTTGAGAGAAATATTGATTCAATCCACTGCGCAGAATTTAACATCATCAGTTGCTCAAGATGAGCTCAGCCGGGTAAGTGAGGCGATCAAATACGCTACTATTGTCGTGGCTACTGTTCCGATTCTGATCGTATATCCGTTTCTGCAAAAATATTTTGTCAAAGGCGTTATGATTGGTGCAGTCAAAGAATAAAGGTCAGCGAGAATAAACTGTAGGAAGTGATAGTGAAAATGAAAGCAGTCGTCACTTTAGATGGACAAATTCAAATTGCTGATGTCCCGGCGCCGCGGCTTGATGACCATTCTATTCTGGTACAAACGGAGTATTCTGCTATTAGTCCAGGTACTGAACTTATGATGCAGGGCATCACCCGTACCTCGCCCGTTATTCTCGGTTACAGTGCAGCGGGTATCGTCCAGCAGATCGGGAAAGAGGTTAGTCATATCAAGGTCGGCCAGCGTGTTGCTTGTTATGGGGCGCCGTATGTGAAGCATGCGGAATCACTGGCCGTTCCCAGAAACTTGGCGGTTCCTGTACCTGATTGCGTATCTGCGGCTGAAGCTTCGACGGTTGGTCTTGGGGCGATTGCTGTTCATGCGCTGCGTCAGGCAGGATTGCAGTTTGGTGAAAGTGTTGTTATTGCTGGCCTCGGTATACTGGGACAAATGATTGCTCAAATTGCCGCAGCAGCCAGCTATCAAGTAACTGCCTTCGATATTATGGAGGAGCGGTGTGCGGCAGCGGAACAGCTTGGCTTAGAAGGCGTCTGCCGTTCAGCCGAGGAGGTGGGCGAGAGAATTGCGAACTATACGAACCGGGTTGGTGCAGATTGCGTAATCCTGTGTGCCGGAGGCAAGCAGAGCAATCTGGTCGATCAGGCGCTGCATTGGATTCGGGATCGCGGCAAAGTCGTCATCGTAGGCGATTTGAAGATGGATTTCTCACGGGATTTAATGTTCGCCAAGGAGGCGGAGCTGCTTATTTCAAGAGCTGGGGGTCCCGGGCGGTATGATTTTACTTATGAAAGAGGCGGAATCGATTATCCTATCGGTTATGTGCGCTGGACGGAAGGGAAGAATATGGCTGAATACATGCGTCTCATTGCTGGGGGGCATATCAGGATCAAGCCGCTTATTTCGAAAATTTGGCCATTTCGCCAAGCGGAGCATGCTTATGACTATTACCGCGCGAATCTGAAAGATACACTTGGCATCGTACTGGACTATGGCATTCCTGCCAGTTTGGAAAAGGAGCTGGGTTAATTGAGTGTGCGTTATATCGGAGAACCGATTGAAGCTGTTTGCGTCTGGGCGGCAGCTTACGGTGGGGAACGCGGGCAAGAGAGGATCTATGCGGTCTCATCCAGCAAGCCGTGTGTTTTGCTTGTTATTGATCCTCATCGCGGTGTTTGTCTGGAGCGGTGGCTGCTTGACGGCGCAAGCCATAGCTGGGGTGTAGTTGCAACCGCCAGCGGCGTCTATATAACAGGCGACGGCAATCTATACCGTTATGTGCCAGAGCTGGGCGTAGCATGTCTGGGCACGATAATAAGCGGCGAATACTATACGTGGAGAATGGCGGCTGACTGCGATGGCAACGTGTATGGCGGCTGCTATCCCGGCGGAAAGGCATTTCAATATAATCCTGTTACGGGACAATTCCGCGATTACGGAGCGGTGGTTGAAGGTGAACAATACGTGCGCTGTATGAAGGCTTGGGGCGGCAAGCTGTATATGGGCATTGGCACCCGCAGACCCTATCTAATCGAGATGGATACTATAACCGGGAAGAAGAGGGAGATTCCTCTTCCGCCGGCGGCGGCCGAAGAGCAGCTCGTGTACGATCTGGATATCGTTTATCCAAAGGTGATTATCCGGCTTACACCCTTCAACAATTTACATGTTTATGATTTGGAGGAGCAAGCATGGGGCGATTGCATTGAAGGTTCGTCAGGGCTCGCTGTATCGCCCCCTGATGCTCGCGGCCGTATCTATTTCGTCAAAGACGGCTATCTTCATTCCTATCATCCGGATACACGCTGTCTTGAGCGGACAACAGTTCCGTTATCGGAGCCGGCCGCAGATTTCGGCTGGATCGAAAGAGACGACCCGCTTTGGCCGGGCGCTACTCTCATTTGTATAAACCGGGACGGAAGCTTTTATATGTACCATCCGGATACGGAACAGATGGTGACAGTAGATCCCAAACCGGCGGGACTTCCCGTGGCGATTCAATCGCTTGCTCAGGGGCCTGACGGCAGCATTTATGCCGGCGGTTATTTTGCTGGCGGGCTTGCCATTTATAATCCTGATACCGAGCATTTGCGCATGTTCCGGCAAATCGGGCAAATAGAGAATATGATCGCCTATCAAGGCAAGCAGTATATGGGTGTTTATCCGAAAGCGAACATCTTTTGTTATGATCCCTCCATGCCTTGGGATAAAGGCAGCAACCCGGAGCTGCTGTTTTCACTGAGCCCGCACCGCCAAGATCGTCCGTTTGCGTTCACTGCAGCCGGCGACCGGCTAGCCATCGGAACGGTTCCCGATTATGGACGCCTGGGAGGCGCATTAACCTTATATGACCTGAAGGGCGGGCAATATGCAGTCTATCCAAATGTGATTGACCGGCAAAGCATCGTATCTCTTGCTTATCGCGATGGAATTATTTACGCCGGCAGCTCAATCTGGGGCGGGTTGGGTATAGCGCCAGAGCAGAACGAGGCTGTTCTGATGCTGTGGGATGTCCGCCAGGCAGCAGTTCTGTGGCAGGGCGTTCCAATTACAGGAGAAAAGGCAGTTTCTGCATTAACCTTTGATGACAATGGAATGTTATGGGGATTAACCGCAGGCAGTTTGTTTCAGTTCGACCCCATGAAGCGTGAGGTATGCCGTATGATTCGCCTGTTCCCCTTCGATTGGGGAAGCATTGGTCATTATTGGCGCGGAGGTTATTTACGATACCGGGGCGATGGAAAGCTGATCGGCTCCACGTTGCAGAAATTGTTCACGTACGATATCGCGAATGATCGACTGGATATATTGGATTCCGATGCTTTATTTCTGGCGGAAGACGGGAACGGGGATATTTATTTTGCCCGGGATACGAAGCTGTATAAATACGAATAATGCTAGAATCGTCCTTAAGTCTACAATAGACTAAGGGCGATTTTTTTTAGCGCGCCATTATGCTGGTCAGTCGTTCCGCTATTTTGCATAAAGTGCTCGATTTGAGGGGGAAGATTGACAGACGTTCCGTTATTCATTAAAAAGACGCTGAAAAACCTCATGTTAAAGGTGAATAACGGAACGAGTGACCGCAAAATTGTAAAAAAGATGAAAAAGTCAATGGCTGGTCAGATGGCCCGTTTTCAATTTACGGATTTACAAGCAGCGGATCCACTCCCTGGAGAGTTTGAAACCATTATACCGGATACATGGGAAACTGCTTTTAAACTGGATTTCAAGGAGTACTCTACTTTGTATCAGGTCAATCAAAAAATTAATATGTATGGTTATGAAGCTGTTTTAAAATCGATCTCTGTCTCACCGATTTCAATATCATTAAAGGTAGAGAGTGAAACATTTAAAGAAATTAACGAAGCCGCCGGCGAGTTTGTAGAGGTTGGAGAAAATGAACATTTAGATAACTACCCGGTTACAATTAAGTATAAGGATGGATCATCGGAAACGACTACAATTTTTAACGGCATGCATTCAATCGAGTATGGGACTGGCCATATGTTAACGATCAAAACGTTTGAAAATGTGATCAATGATAAAGAATTCGCATCTATCGTCTTTTTTGATAAAGAGATTCCGATTCATAACTGAATGTATAGGATGTTGCCTTCTTTCACGACTAGGCAGGATTCTTTGGCAGTCACTTTGAATAATAGAATAGATAATAACTTTAAGAAGCGTTCTTTAAAACAATCAAACTTTTGGGGGTACATCCATTTGGCAAAAAAATCATTTAACGAGAAACTGCATGACAGCAAAAATATGCCGGAGATTATTGAGGTTGCCGACATGAAAGCCATTGCAAGGTATGGCGGCACAAAGATGCTGATTGCTCCCCCTCTAGCCTATGACGAAATTATGAGAAGGGTGCCGGAAGGGCAGGTATTGACCTCGGTAGATATCCGGGATTATTTGGCGAGGAAACATGAAGCGGATTATACGTGTCCTCTTACTGCGGGTATCTTCATGAATATCGCTGCAAAAGCGTCCGAAGAGCGCGGGACGGATGAAACGCCTTACTGGAGAAGCTTGAAAAAAGACGGCGAGCTTAGTGAGAAATATCCTGGCGGAATCGATGGGCAGAAGCTGCGTCTGGAGGCAGAAGGCCATAACGTTATCCAAAAGGGCAAGCGGTACTTTGTAAAAGATTATTCGGAAAAGCGATTTGTTCTTGAATAATCTTTACAATACTTTTTCGAGATATTGACAGTTGCTGCTTGGAAACCATATACTAGGTTAAATTTAATATGTTAAATGCAAAGATTGGGACCATTAAGGATTACCTATCGTTCAGAGAGCTGTCGTTTCGGTGCGAGACAGCGGGTAGCTTCCCCAACTCACCCATAAGCGGTAAGACTGAAATGTAGTAGGTCTTAACGGTTGACCTCCGTAATTAGGTCTAAAGATAATTCGTTCGTTTATCCAAATCAACGGGTTAATAAGAGTGGTACCGCGAAGGATAACCTATCGCCTCTTTGTAGGCGATAGGTTTTTTTTAATTATAAGGAGCCGTTATCCTTGGTTTTACACTAAAATAATAAACAATTGAGGAGGAGTAATCAGATGGAAAATATTATCGACTATTATTCAAAGTTCGACGAGTGGGGAAGACTGGACAGGGAGCCGCTGGAGTTCCTCATTAATTGGCATTACATCCAGCAATATTTGCCTCAACAGGGTCATGTATTCGATAATGGCGCAGGTCCCGGAAAATATGCAATGGAAATAGCGAAACAAGGATATCAAGTTACCCTTTCTGATTTAACTCCTCGATTAGTTGAAGTGGCCAAGGAGAAGGCTAGTGAACTGGGCTTAACCGAACAATTTAACGGTTTTCATGTGCTGAATGCCACAAATTTAGAAGGATTACCGGATGAAGCATTTGATGCCTCGCTTATGTTAGGGCCATTATATCATTTGCAAGAGGAAGCGCAGCGGATTCGTGCGGTTAAAGAATTGTGTCGCGTTACAAAGCAAGAAGGCATTATTTTTGCAGCATTTCAAACTAGGATGAAAATGACCATTACTTCTCTGCAATATCCACAGCACTGGAAGCCAAATGATAATATGGATGCAATCCATGAGTTTCGCAATACGGGTAATTTTAATCACGCGGATGCTGGGCGGTTTACAGGCGCTTATTATTTTAACATTAATGATATTAAGCCTTTCATGGAGAAACATGGTTTCGAGACGATTGATTTAATTGGTTCTTCTAGTATTGGCGGATTAATAAATAATGAACAAAGACAGTATTGGGAAGAAAAAGGCGAGTCTCAGATGATGTTGAATTTACTCATTGAATTAGCTAAGGACCCGTCGATTTTGGGCATCTCATCTCATTTGTTGTATATCGGAAGAAGGAAATAGTAAAGAAGACTATATAATGGAGTGATCATTATGAGTAAAGCAAAAGGCGGTACAGGCAGAGGCACAGGGAAAAAGGGCTGGAATAGATGGCAGGCAGCCGAGAATAGAGCGAAAAATTCGCCAAAACCTTATAAAAGTAAAGGTACGAAGAAGCCGGATGGCACAGATCCAATTGGTAGTCAAAAACCGGCTAGATCCGGAAGCAAAGGAAACTAGCATATTGTAAAGTCGTGTAGTAAATAAGGGGGTATTCCATAAGTCATTAATAATGATTGCGGGGTAGTCCCTTATTTCATTTTTTGAGGAATATTTGTTAGTATAGAATGTGAACTAATATAGTTGTGTAAATTGGAGTGTGCCTCTTGATCTCATTAAACAAATTAATCAAAATATGTATTGTAGTGCTCCTAATGCTAGGTATTATTTATTTGGGAACGCTTGTTGATTTTATTTTTAAGCCAATCATTTCATTGTTCAGTATTGTTATGATTCCGTTGATGCTAGCCTCATTTTTCTATTATTTATTACGCCCACTTGTGAACTGGATGGAGCGGAAGAAATTAAATAGAACGTTGGCTGTACTTATTATTTATTTAGCCGCAGCTATTATTTGCAGCATTTTTATTATTGGAGTTTACCCATCTTTGCGAACTCAGTTTCTCAGCTTTATCAATAGCGTGCCTCAATTGCTAGATACATTGAATAAGCAGTTGCAGAGTTTGGAACAGAACAAATTTATATCTGATATTTTTCCTGATGATATCAATCCGTTATCTAATTTGACTGATTATTTGAAACAAGGATTTTCAGTTGTTTCTTCATATTTAGCAGGAGTGTTTTCATTCCTTTCGGATTTTGCGCTCGTTCTATTTACCTTCCCTATTATTCTTTTTTACATGTTAAAGGAAGGCAATAAATTTGGTGATAAAATTGTTAGCTTTATGCCCAAAAGATTTCATGAGGACGGCAAGAAAGTCGTTCAAGATATCGATTCATCGTTTAGTGGATTCATTGTAGGGAGAGTTGTTGTCAATCTTGCACTCGGCGTTTTAATGTATTTGGGATTCCTAATTATTGGATTGCCTTACGCTCTATTACTTACAGTGGTAGCTGTCATTATGAACTTTGTCCCTTTTATTGGAGCTATTTTGTCCGCTATACCGATTGTGATCATTGGCTTGATTGAATCTCCCTCAGTTGCCATTTGGTCGTTAGTTGTTATTTTGGCTGCACAGCAGATTCAGGATAATATTATCTCGCCGTGGATTTTTGGGAAACAGTTGGATATCCACCCCCTCACCACCATTTTATTGGTCTTGGTCGGCAATGACGTATTTGGCATCGTAGGTGTAATTATCATCATACCTGTATATATGATGATCAAAATTGTAGTTGTAAAGCTATACGATCTCTTCTTTAAGCAGAAGTGGGAGGAGGCTTGAGGAATTATCCATTGAGCGTTTGACTTCGCAGTAATACCGGGATGGGCGAAAAGTGCAATTGAAGCCGTTCGCAAGCAGGGCAGCAAAGGCGATAAATCTGATTTCAAGTAGTCGATTGAAATCAAGATTGTCGCCTTTTGTTATTCGCCCCATCTAAGGCAGTTGTCGAATTTATCTATAACCCCAGTAGGGTCGATACTGCGCCGTATAAGGCATTTGATAGTGTTGAATGTATGGATGCTGGTATTGCATATGCTGTGTAGAAGGGTTTTGATCGCAGCTTGCATAAGGACCGATATACGTGGTTGGTTGAACCGGTGCAATAGCTTCTTTCCATTTATTTTCATCCATGCAGTAGGTATGTGCCATAATATTTGCAGGGGTAAAATACAAAATGTCCGAGCCCAAAACCACCTCAGGGGTAGGCGCATTAAAAATAGCAAGCAGATGAGTGTTATCAGCAGTAGCTATTTCATAATGCCACCAGCCTTGGGGTACATTAGCCACTTGGCCTGGGGTAATAGAATAACTCATAATTTTTTTCGTAAAAGGGTTCAGCATGGATACCGTTGCCGCCCCAGAAATACAATAAACAAGCTCAGCAGCATTTTGGTGATAGTGCGGCTCTACAATATTGTTGGTGCTAAGAAATATATCCAGCAGCGAAACATTATCTAATGTATTTAATTGTTCAACACCTAAAACATTAATGTAGTTTTGGTTATCTTTTTTGAACAAGGGGCTTGTATTTAAGTCGAAAGCGTATTGGGTTGATGGAGATGTGTAATCAAGATACAAAGTCATAAATGAATTCTCCTCTTTGCATAGGAACGTTTATAGGCATTTATATGCATGTATAAGTCGTTTGGTGTTCTCGGCAAGGGGAATCAAGCTAGTTAAAATCGTATATTAGAGGTGATTAAATGAAATTCTACATCATTACAGGCACATCGAGAGGAATTGGGGAAGCGCTAGCCACACAATTACTAAGTGAATCACATCATATATTTTGCATTTCAAGAACAATTAATCAAGAGCTAATTGATCTAGCTACTGAAAAAAATAATAAATTGAGCTACCTCCCGTTCGATTTAAATCATTTAAATAGAATAGAGCAGCTATTTGAAGAGATTTTTAAAACTATAAAACATCAGTCATCCCAAGTTGAGGCAATTTATTTGATAAATAATGCTGGAATGCTATCTCCGGTCGCACCAATTGAGCGCAATCATGCAGATCTCATTATTGAAAATGTACAAATTAATTTACTGGCTCCAATGATTATGACCTCCAATTTTATAAAGCGTACGCAAGAGATGAACATCGACAAACGCATCATGAATATATCATCAGCCTCAGCAAAATATTTACTGCCATCGCAAAGCTGTTACAGTACATCAAAGGCAGGTTTGGATTCATTCTCCAAGAGTGTGAAGTTAGAACAAGTGAACAAGGCATACCCTGTTCGGATTGTTTCTGTATACCCTGGAATGATAGATACACAGATGCAAGCAGAGATTCGTTCCACGGACAGTGATCATTTCCCGCATGTAGAACAATTTATTCAGATCGCGAAAGAAGGAAAGCTGCAAACACCTGAATATACAGCAAAAAAATTAATTGATATTTTACTAGATCAACAGTTTGGTCAAACCGCACTTATTGAAGAGCTGCAGTAAGAAATAATGCGTAAAAGAGGCACCATGAGCAATATACTGAATAAATACAGCTATTGGTTCATGATGCCTATTTGCTTTGTTGCTATTTAGTTTATAAGGCTCTCAACGATATCGGAACATAACGAATACGAAGTCGCTGGCATCGAACCTTTTTTGTTTAACGATACAAGTTCTTGACCAGAGCTGAGGACAAGAACTCGCATTGTTTTCCAAAATAGAAAAGAACGTGGTTACTTAGCGTATTAGGTGAGTTTTTTAGACATTTCTCTGAGTACGCTTATACATCTTCAAGGTGACTAACCAGCTAACGATAATGATTCCCGAAAAAAGAAAAAGCATATTACTATACAAATAAGTGCGTGGTTCCGTTAATGTAGGTAACAGCCCGATATCTAGTAAACGTACAGATATTAGTCCACTGACAATCGCAATACCTGCTCCCTCTGATAAAAAGCTTGTAAAATTAAGCAAGCTCATGCCAGCACCAGCTTCATTTTGTTTCAAACTGCCTGACACCATTGTAGATATAACTGTTTTTGTAAATGAAAGCCCTCCAAAAACAAAAACTAATATAATCGTCATGAGCCAAGGTGTCTCTTCCACAAAAAAGGCAGCGACAATAAAGCTGATAGAAAGAAATGCAGCCCCCATGGTTAGTACATACGAAGAACCTTTCTTATCAACAAGTATTCCTCCAATGTAACCAAATATGATGACACTCATTGTTCCGGGAAAAATAATTCCAATTCCAATTGCTGCAGTACTAAATTGATAAACATCTTTCATCATATAAGGGACCATGGAGATAAATCCTGCTACAGTACCGAATATAAGTCCTCCACAAATGATTCCAATCATAAATGAAATGTTTTTACCCAGCGCAGGATCTACAAAAGGATCTGCTGCTTTCCTAATATGTTTTACAAATATCAGGAAAGATAAAATACTAATGACAAGAAAAGATATGCTATACGATGTTGAAAACAGCATAAAAAATACAATGCCAGCTGACATGAAAATAATACCTGCAATATCAAAGTGAGCTCTTTTTCCTTCTTCCTTTTCCAACAGTTTTGTAAGAAATGGTACAGTGATAATGGTTACAGTTGGAATTAGCAGCAAGTACGACCAATGGAAATAATGGGCAACTGCTCCGCCGATAACTGGTCCAACGCCTTCTCCCATAGCAATTATCGATCCAATGAGACCAAATGCTCTACCCCTGTTTTCTTTTGGAATATAGCGGGCAACAACAACCATCACGAGTGCTGGAAATGCAGCTGCACCAATCCCTTGAATAAACCGTGCCAGAATAAGTATGGGAAAGAAAGAGTGTCCTACAAACCCAATTATCGATCCAAGGCCATTTACCATAATCCCGAATAGGAGCAGCTTTTTAATGCCCATATGATCTGACAACTTTCCATATACAGCTGTTCCAACGGAAAAGGATAACATAAAAGCTGTGTTCACCCAGTTTGTACTTGCGGGCAGTTTATCAAAATCATTGGCGATATCAGGTAATGAGACGTTCAAAACCATTTCATTTAGTACACTGAAAAAAGATAGAACACAAAGCCAAATTAAAATTTGGTTGTGCCGCAAAGTTGATTGTGAATAAGATGTATTCACAAATTACCCTCCAATTATGAAGGTAACGTAGTTTATAGGGTCATTGATACGCTTCCCTCTTTTAATTGTACCCTGTTAAAAGTAATGCACTTCATCACTAACTCCTCCTAAATATGATTAATTTAGTTTAACATTTTATACCATGTTCTCTAAGGAATAAAACCGTTATGATTCACCCGTAGCGTCATTACTTAGGGTTTTCAATATTTTTATAGTGTGCTATAATTACTTTCATCAAATCATCCTATGTTTGGAGGTTTATATAATGCTTCAAAAAATTAGAAATCTATCCCTTGTGGATCAAGTCATTATACAAATTGAATCATTGATCGAATCGGGAAAATGGCCAGTAGGAAAGAAAATTCCGCCGGAGCCTGATTTGGTCCAAGATTTGGAGGTAAGCCGCAATACATTGCGTGAAGGAATTAGAGCATTATGTCATGCCGGAGTATTGTCGACCAAGCAGGGTGATGGCACTTATGTTATTTCGAACAGCACTTTGGGGGCTGCTATTCAACGACGTGTTCAAAAATCCAGCTTGCTAGAAACACTGGAAGTAAGAAATGCTCTCGAACAAGAGGCTGCCAAGCTGTCGGCTGCAAGAAGAACAAATGATGATGTGGAAAAAATGCAATTTTATCTGGATGCGTGTAACTCGTTCAGCTCAAGCGGGGATTTAGAAAAATATGTGGATGCAGATTTCAAGCTGCATCAGGCTATAGTGGAATCGACAGGCAACCGGATATTAATTGATTTATACACACATATTACAGAAGCTATTCAGCATTCGATTAAAGTGATACTAATAGAACAATTTGCTGCAGGTCTGCCGAAAAATATGCACGGACAGCTAATAAATGCAATTATTTCGCAGGATACAGAGTTGGCGGCCAAAATTGTAGATCAGTCCATAAATGAAATTAAACGTGTAATAGAGATGGAGGAAGTGTAAATGGAGCTCGAACAACAGAAATCCAACTCAAAAATGAAGGGCTCGCAAGCTGCAGGTGTTTTGCTGATTTTGGGAGTGATATTAATTGCAGCGAATTTACGTGCTCCTTTAACTTCCGTTGGACCTTTAATAGGAATAATAAGAGATGATTTGGGTATATCGAATACATTAATAGGATTAATTACGACTCTTCCTTTAATTGCCTTTGCTGTGCTGTCGCCGCTTGCGCCGAGAATGGCCCGCAGATTCGGAATGTCCTCTGTTTTATTTGGATCGCTGCTTCTGCTCGTCATCGGAATTGCAATTCGTTCAGCATGGAGTATCGGCGCATTGATGATCGGTACGGTCATTTTAGGTCTTGCTATATCGATCTGCAATGTATTGATGCCAAGTCTGATTAAAGAAAAGTATCCTTTGAAAATAGGAATAATGATCGGCGTATATTCGGTTGCCATGAATCTTAGCGGCGCTATTGCATCTGGCATCAGTGCTCCGCTTGCCAATCAAGCAGGATTTGGCTGGAAGGGAGCTCTTGGTCTATGGGGTCTTTTAGCTTTTGTTGCTCTTCTTTTTTGGATTCCCCAGCTAAGACGGCAGCCGCAAAAATTGCAGACAGCCGGGCATAACAATAAGCGCACAAATTTATGGAAGTCCTCATTAGCCTGGCAGGTGACTATATTTATGGGCCTGCAATCCATGCTGTTTTATGTTGTAGTTTCTTGGCTTCCGGATATGCTTAAAATACAAGGAATAAGTACGGATTTCGCAGGCTGGCTGCTGTCTATTATGCAGCTCGCATTACTTCCAGTTACCTTTATCGTGCCGATATTGGCTGGGCGAATGAAAAATCAAATTCCGCTTATGCTCCTGACGTCTCTTTTTTTCCTCATTGGCATTGGGGGATTGCTTTCTGGAAATGATATGGTTCTTTTGTGGGTCATTTTAATAGGGATTGGCTCAGGCTGCTCATTTAGTCTTGCGATGATTTTATTTGGTCTGCGAACTAGAAATGCACAAGACGCCGCCGAGTTATCTGGGATGGCTCAATCAGTAGGTTATCTTTTGGCTGCATTAGGACCTATATTATTCGGTTATTTGCACGATTTGACTAATGGATGGAATGTACCGCTTATCGCATTGCTTGTCATAGTCATTTTTATGCTGATTACAGGTGTTGCAGCAGGCCGTAATCGATTGATCGGAGTAGAAAACGCATAAGCATATGTTCTAAGATTTAGGAGAGGTTCTGCCTTCTGAGGAAGCAGACGATTTTATAGCATTAGAAATGGCGATGACAGGGTGATTATCCCTGCATCGCCAGTAATTGGTGAGTTACTTTGTAATTCTATGTTTTTTCAAGATCGCTTCTACTTGCTCTTCCAAACTATTGTCATGCGCAATTTTCTCCCGTCCATCATTGTCGCGAATAACATAATAAATGTCTTTGTCTGGAGCTTTTTTTAGAAAGAGAACATACTGCTGCTTGGCTTGTAGTTCATCAAAATGTCCTAACTTTACAATTCTCTTGCCTGCCTCATCGTCAACCATCGCGGTACGCTCCGAAATCGTAATCGTGTCCCCACTTTTGATTCCCGTTGCATTTTTGTAAACTGCCTCAATTTTGAAGTTCACGAAGCTCTTCAAAAACTCAATATCACGTGGAGTATCGGTCCGGTCTCCTGGATCTTTCGGGAAGTACCTGATGTCAGACTTTCGATCCCCAATATCTTCTTGAGGAACACCCAATACGACAAGATCAGCAAATTCACCCATTTCTTCCTTTTCAACTGTATATGCAATATTAGCTTCAATCACAAATGATTTCATACTTCCAGTAGATTCCTCAGCAGGTGCTTCTTGTACAGGTTCACGACCTACGACCCCAGTGGTCCCTCTATCCCCACTAGCATAAATGTATGTCCCAACAGCTAAGAGAGATGCTACACCAATACCAATAAACCATTTTTTCATTGTATATACCCTCCATTCTTTTAATAATTAAGGTCCCCACTTCGCAATAATCTCATTTTTATCATAGGTAGAAGGACCAATGCTCTGTATTCCTTGATGCATTACCGAAGAAACTGTTGTTCCCGATGGATGCGCCATCGACAAACTATGGCCAACTTCATGTGTGGCGTTCGAAACTCTTTGGTTATAGTTCATATCACAATCCTCCATACCATTATGGTAGATGGTAACTGTGCTGTATAACCAAAGATCAGAAAGACCTGCCTGCATAATAGTACCACCCGCTGATTTCCATGGTGTCAGTTGGCCCAGATAACAGTATCCTGGTTCACTATCTGCAACACCAACATAATATTTATCAGGATAGTTATTTTCATTGCTCTGGGTTGTAATATCTACTTTGCTGGACGTCGCATTCCAATTCGCTCGAGCAGCATCGAAATGTGGAGTGTAACCATAACTAGAAACGGAGTTTGTATAGTAGGCTTTAAATTTTGCACCGCCTCTGCCACCGGAGTAAGTTGTTGCCATTGCACTTTGAAGCGTCAAAATAAGAGCTACCACTATAAAAATAGAACCGAATATTAATTTATGCTTGTTTGTCTTCATAAGAAATTAACCTCCCACCATAAAATAAAGTTGGACATTCCTGTTCAAATTTGTATAACGTTCTCATGGTGTATTGGTACTTCCTCTAAATAATTAACAACACCTTCCATGCCAAAAATGTTTCAGTTTTAGGCTCTGCCCCCCTTTCTTTGGATTAGGACAAGTATCTTCTGGGTGTTGGTGTAGACACATTATCTATATCGTCCTACTATATATACTGTAAAAATTATCAAATTGTTGCAATATTTAAAATATTTATAAAATTTATGAGAGTGCTAATGCCTATTATTAGAAACTGATTTTGGGCTATGCCTATGCTGGCGGGCTTTTTTCAGTGGGTACGACGACGGCAGCATGCGGCCGAACACTCTCATTTCTCGCAATGAAATGGCTATGATGATCACTAAAGCGCTGTAAGTATCTTTAAAGGACATGGTGAAGTATTCAACGATTGGAAGAATGAGTAAAGAAGCGATTCAGGAACCTCTATTATTCAAGAGGTGGAAGAATATGGTCAGGCAATTGCCTTGTCACGTAAAAGCAGCCGATACGTGATCCGCTTCCATTCTACAACCATATGTTCTATGATTATAGAAGAGAAAGTCTTTAGTGGAGGTGCTTATATGTTTTTGCGCAGCCTTGAAATTTTCAATAAAACGGGCTCCAACGATTACCCATTTAGCATTCCAGCTTTAAAAAATATGACATCTCTTGCCTTTAAGACGAATGTTACGTTCTTTGTTGGCGAAAACGGCTCAGGCAAGTCAACTATTCTTGAAGCTATCGCTTATCAATGCGGATTTAATACGGCAGGAGGCAGTAGACATAATCAATATGAGGTGGATGCTTCTCATTCTATATTGGGAGAATATATGCGGCTTTCTTGGTTGCCCAAAATTACTAACGGTTTTTTTATGAGAGCTGAAACCTTTTATCAATTTGCCTCTCATGTGGACTCTTTGCCACCTGGGGAAAGCTTACATTATTACGGTGGACGATCCTTGCATAAGCAGTCGCATGGTGAAGCTTTTCTTTCACTTTTCAATCATCGTTTTGGAAATAGAGCAATTTATTTGCTGGACGAGCCCGAAGCGGCTTTATCGCCAGCCAGACAGTTGGCATTATTGCGGATTATTAAGGATTTGGAGGATGAAGCACAGTTTATTATTGCTACGCACTCTCCGATATTGCTCGGCTATCCAAATGCGCAAATATTGAATTTTGACGCGCAGCACGTACAGGAAATTAAATATGAGGAAACCTTGCATTATATTGTAACCAGACGTTTTCTTGAAAATAGGGAAAAGGTATTGGAAGAGCTGTTTAATGATTAGTAAAGAGACTTTGTTCAGAATTCGTTTCTGAATGAGGTCTCTTTTTATAATAGGACGGCGGAGCCGTTTATTTGTTTCCAATGTTGCGGTCATTGATGACCGTTAGCGCTTATTTTCGCCAACTTCCACTTTCTAGCGGACAGAAATGTCCGTTAGCGGGAAAAAAGCTAGAGAATTCGACGAAATTTTCTTCTAATGGTCATAAGTGTCCGCATATGCAACAAAAAGATTGTTTTTTGGTTCTAACGGTCATTTATGACCGCAATGCAAAATAGCGGTGCATCGTTTGTTCTTTACATATGATGACGCAAGTTAGGTTACCGACAGGTGTTTTTATTTTGCGACTGACTGCCTTGTCTGCCTTCTTGACCTTTCACTTTCGCAATCTTGCTATCTTAATTCGGGATTAATACTTACGTTAGGTTATGAGTTATAGTAACGATATGAAGATTAGTTTGCTTGTTGGGAGGGTATCAAATGGAGTCATACCGGGGCACCGTTAATACGAAATGGTTTGACTATGGGCAAACAGAAATTGATTACTTGAGCAGCGCGGATGAGACGCTGGGAGAAGCGATGCGGCGGATGGGCAAAATAGAGCGCGTCGTCATGCCAGATTTATTCACGGCAATCGTATACGCGATTGTGGGCCAGCTTATTTCGGTTAAGGCTGTGGATACGATATGGGAGAGAATGCAGGCCAGATTAGGTGAAATTACACCGAGCAATATCCTAAGGAAAAATGAAGCAGATATCCAAGCATGCGGTATGACGATGAAAAAGGCTATTTATATTAAAAATATCGCCCAAACTGTTGCTCACGACGGTTTTCAGCTAGAAGAGCTGCATGAATTGCCGGATGAAGAAGTCATTAAGAAGCTTACGGCTTTAAGCGGGGTTGGTAAATGGACAGCCGAGATGCTATTGATGAACGGGATGGAGCGGCCGGATGTTGTCAGCTGGGGAGATATCGCAATTCGGAGAGGTATGATGAAGCTGTATGGCCTAAGCACTCTTGATAAAGAACAGTTTGAATATTACCGACAGAAATATTCGCCTTACGGATCGGTCGCTTCTATTTATTTGTGGGCGATTTCGTTTGAAACGTAAGCTCCAGAGATACAATTTGAGTCCATTTTCCCAAAAACACCCATACAAGCAGGTCATAAGACCACTGCACATCTATAGCGTTAATATTTATAATAAAGAAAAGTTAACCTCGTTAATACTGCCCGAAGGAGAATTTTATGAATATTACGGAGGCTTTTGCTGATGAGCAGTTTAAAGCATATGTTTTAGAAAAATTTTGCGGAAATCGTGAATCCATTCAAAAGAGCGATGTAGAACAAGTAGTATCCCTGCAGCTCGCATACCATAAGTTTTCCAGTCTAAAAGGAATTGAGTATTTCACAGCTCTCGAGGAGCTGGATTGCTCCTGTAATCATTTAGCGGAGCTAGATATCAGCAACAATCCGAATCTGAAATTGTTAAATTGTACGCGCAATAAATTAACTGCGTTAAATACGAGTCATAATCTGCAATTGGAATATTTGAGCTGCGGAAATAACGAGCTGACTCATTTGGATGTGTCCAATCATGTGAAGCTAAAAGCTCTGGATTGCGGCTTTAATCGTATTCGGGATTTGGATATCAGCCGCAATGCAAGGCTCACTAAGCTGGAATGCTGCTGGAACCTGATCTCCACTTTGCAGCTTGAACATAATTTGGAATTAGCAGAGCTGAATTGCGGCTATAACGCCATTTTCGATTTGCAATTGAGCCCGAACAAAAAGTTGACCCGTCTCGATTGCGGGAGTAACTATTTGATTAACCTTGACATAAAAGGCTGCACAAACCTGGTCGAATTACGCTGCAATAATAACCATCTTACAGGCTTGGATGTTACCGGCAATCCCGTTCTGGAAAGCTTGCGATGCTTCAACAATCATATTAAAGCTCTGGATATAAGCCGTAATGCGGATTTGGACGAGCTGTACTGCTCTGAAAATAAAATCTCCAAGCTGGACATCACTAACAATCGCAAGCTGGAGCGTCTGGACTATGCTAATAATCTTATCGTTGAGCCGGATTATACGATAAAGGGAGTAGGTACGTTTCAGTATGATGCTTCGCTAACGTACTATCAATTAACTCTCCATTTTAAAGAGCATGAGATTTCTGTAACAGTGGATGTTCCCAGCCAATCAGCGATCAAGCAATTATCTTCAACTATTAAAAAAGCGTGGGACCGCTTGGAAGAATTACAACAAAGAGCACTCGATTTGATTGCCGAAATCCATCCAGACGAGGATGTGTCGGAGCTTACTATGACAGAGCTTCAATTTGCACAAGATGGTACCTTTCAATTAGGCTATGATGCGGGCGATACTCCAGCCGGACATCTGTATATCTATGCAGGATTTAATAAAAAACTTGAGCTGAACAAAAATCTGGTTTATGAAACCTATTAGCATTGAACAGCTTTTGACGTGATGTTTTACAAAGTTGTCCTACAAAGCTGTCCTAATCCGGTTTCTGCGGCATATGCTGTAGAAAGGAGCGTGAGATGGGTGGACAAGACTTTAAAGCAGTATTATCAATTGAAGCAAAAGCAAAAAGAAATAGAGCAGGAGCTGCTGGGACTGCGCAATGAAATTTTGGACTATTGTACGCAGCAAAATGTATCCCAGCTGGAGGCTGGCAGCTACAAGGCCAAGCTCGTTCATCAGGAGCGCAAGGAGTATGATGATAATAAGCTTTATGAGGCACTGCCTGAGCCAAGTGTCTGGCGGCTGCTGTCAAAAGCGGATTCTTCCAAGGTCGCGAGTCTTATTAAGCTGAATGTCATTTCGGAGCAAGCGATTAAAGATACTTACGCCATCAAAAATATTACATTGCTGCAAGTCGATAAAAAATAAATGCCGCTAACTGGGCGTTAAAAACAAAGAAGCATTGCGAGCGGATTAATCTGCTTGCAATGCTTCTTATTTAAAATATAGGAAAGTATAAGTTTTCACCTTATACCTATTCCTATATTTCACCGAGAAACGGCACATCCTTAGCCAAGAACGCGCAGCGTTTCTTCTTGTCCATATAAGAGTCTGTCGTCATTATAAAACTGTCGGGAGAGTGTCGTTATGAAAGGGATTAAGCATGTTTCCAGCTTGTGCTTTTTCCTGATTTTGAGCAGGCGGGGAAAGTCTCTCCAATGCTCAGGTTTATTTTCTCACCATCAGGATCAGTATATTGACCGGCTTCCGTTACTCTATCACCTGTTTTGTGCTGATGGTCGGAATGTCGCCAGGAAGTTTCATTCCCTGTCCTTGGACATACGGGAAATTTATCGCCTCTCTGCAGCTCGCGCTTCACGCCAGCTTCGCATACGTAGCTGCCGCTTTCCATTACCTCTTCATTCGTTCGGTGCAAATCCGTTGCTGTTGTTCTCACGTGCAGTCAATCCTTTCTGTCTTAGATTAGTGAGCTGTTCTGTAAGCTGAATAGCCACTTGCTTATATATACCCGGCTGGTTCTTAATTGAAACAGGGTTGAAACAGGATAGGTTGCCTTTCAAATTAAAGACCATCTTTTTAAAGACCATCGTTGATGTTTCAAATCTGCTGCATGTGGTTATTAGTAGATACGGAGCTTGTTTCAAAGTAAGCAGATTGTAATCTATTGAAGGTAAAGGAGAGAATTCATATGCCAAATGAAAAAAGCAGTGGACTTTTGTTAGGAACCGTTATTGGAGGAACAGTTGGCGTAATAGCCACATTATTGCTAGCACCCAAATCGGGAGCCAAGATGCGCGAGGACCTCTCTAATAAGTATCAAACGCTTTGCAGCAAGGCCAAAGATATAGTATCCTCTGTAGGCGACACTACTAAAAATATTGCTGGAAGCGTAAAGGAAGAAGCAGTCAGCCTTGCGAAGCATGCGAAGGAGTCGAACCAGAACATTAAAGAATCGATTAGCAGCTCCACGGATGAGATGAAGGACAGGCTGGCATCGTCGGACAAATAACAAGTCATTAATTAGATAGAGTATAAAAAGGTTAGTAGGGGAGCTGCCCAATGGGCAGCTCTTTTAACTGTATTTTATGCATCTAGATCTAAGGAATTTTGCTTTTTTCCCAATCTAAAGGGAAAAACTGCACTTAGATTTCATGCATTTGAGCGATATCGCCTTATTCCGTAAATCTAGATACATGAAATGCATTTAGATTAAATGATTCGACCAAAAAGGCAAATCTAGATGCATGAAATGCATTTAGTATGAAATGAAAATTGTAGTTTGCCCCATCAGTCGCCCAAATGTTACCCTGCTGTTCCAAACCACCACACGCCAGAATGTTGCTATCGCTGTTACAGACCACCACCACCTAAATGTAGCTACCTCTGTTACAAACCACCACCCACCATTACGCAGCTCCCAGTTCTAACGAATGCTGGGTGCGCTAAAAGGCTCAAAAAGCTTGTTTCAGAAATCTAACGAAGCTACAAGGCCTTATTTGGTCAAAAGGAGCAACTAAACCGGTGTTTATTTACACATAGCGCATCTAATGAGACTGTCGATTAATTGTGGGCAACTATTGATAAGCAATGAGAAAGGGGAAACGGAGAGCAAGAATGGGAATGGAGAAGCGGCAGCGTCCGCCTTTGTAGGCTAATTTTTACCTTTACAGGGGTTATTTATTCATAAAAATTAGACTACAACAGCGGTCGGAATCCCAATCTTGATCGCAGTGATACCCCTTTCTATTGCTTGTTGCAACTATCCACAATTAATCGACAGTCTCCTAATCTTCGTTAGAAAATAAAAACAGCCAATTTAGGCCAAATAACGTCATGAGGATTCGTTAGAACGAAGGATGCCGGACGGACAGTCGCAATTGGATGATAAAAAGGACAACGATACTCTCTAAAGAGCATGCGCTGTCCTTTTTATGTTTGTGTGAATATATGCAAAAAGTGGATAATCTAGTGTGGGTGAGTGTCCAAGCTTTATTAGCAACTACAGCAACTCTATCAACTATATCAACCATAGTAATTATAGTAACTACATCAACTTAGCAACTCTGACGAGGGTGTCGATTAATTGTGGGAAGAGCAAGATTGGGAATGGGGAAGCAGCAGCGTCCGCCTTTGTAGGCCAATTTAACCCTTTACAGGGGTTATTTCATCAAAAAAATGGGACTACAACAGCGGTCGGAATTCCAATCTTGATCGTAGTAACATCCCTTTCGTTTGCTTATTGCCCCTTTGCTTATTGCCCTATCCACAATTAATCAAGGCTTAGGATCGGATGAGTTCGCGGTCAATATTCGCTTCATCTTCTCGATGGCGCGCTTTTGAATACGCGATACGCTCATTTGAGAAATGCCGAGCAGCTCGGCAATGCTGCGCTGAGGCTGATCATTATGATAAACAAGTGTAAGCACCTGTCGTTCTTCTTCTTTAAGCTGTTTCATCGCTTCTTCCAGATCGAGGCGATTTTCTAATGCCTTGTAATCATCGGCCTGCGAATCGATTAAATCGCCAATAGTAGCACTGTCATTGTCGGTGGACAATGGTGTGTCCAGTGATACATATTGATAGGAATCGCGCGAGGATAAAATCTCAATCGTTTCTTCAACAGAAAGCTCCATGTACTGGGCAATTTCCTCCATGCTTGGGGAACGCTGAAGGATCATAGTGAGATGGTCAATTGCTTTTTGAATAAGCAGACCTTTTTCCTTCATGCGGCGCGGCACTTGAATATACCACGATTTATCGCGCAGGTAGTTTTTCAGATAGCCGATAAGACTCTTCATCGCGTAGCCCTCAAAGGGTGTTTCACGATCCAGATCATATTGCATAAATAGCTTCAGCATGGACAGCTGGGCAACCTGATACAGATCTTCATATAAATCGGGCCGATTACGGGACATATTGACCGCGGCCATCCGGATTAGCGGCTTATAATGCAGCAGCAGTTCTGTTGCAATCTCATTGCATTCTTTTTGTTTATAAAGAGCGATCATATTCAATATTTGTTCTTGACTCAGGGAAGAGGAGTTATTATTCATGCGAGTTCCTCATTTCCACCCAATCTTTTTGCTAGTACAATTTCTGTCCCTGGGCCTGTGTGAATTTCTACATGATCCATTAAAGCTTGCATCATATAAATGCCAAGTCCTCCTGGAGAAATATTTTCAAGCTTATGATTATGCAGTGGAACGGGAGGCTTCATCTGCTTGTCATACTCAAAGCTGCTTCCGTAATCTCTGATTTTGATATATATGCTGTCTATGTCCAGTTCAAATGTTACCTCGATTATCCCGTCGTGCTGATGCTCGTAAGCATGCAGCACAACATTCGTGCAAGCCTCGGATACAGCTACTTTCATATCCTCAATATCCTCATAGGAGAAGCCGGCTTTGCTGGCAATGCTGTATACGGCTAGTCTGACCGTATCGATATATTCTGCTTGTGCGGGTATAGTCAAATGAATATGAGGCTTTGTCATTTGGCGTATTCCTCCTTATGTAATACTATTATAAGCTAAATTCGCTTCATTTTTTTCCAAAGCTGCAGGCCCGAAATAATTCCATCGATAACCATGTTGGAAACAGGCTGCTGTTTATCAGTATTAGGCTCGCTGCTTCTTTTGGTTGGAGCTGGTTTACGTTCAATAGCCGCGGCAAGCTGGGCAGCAGAGGTTTTGGCGATGCTCGTAAAGGTTTGCACGGCTTGTCCAATATCATTAACCGCTGTAAATACAATATTTAAGGAGCTTAATTTATGCTTTATGTCGATAGCCATTTCATTCGTATGCTGAATCGTTTCTTTCATATCATCAGAGATTCGAGACACATCGCTGCGTACCTCTCCGATCGTCAGCCGCATTTCTTCTATTGCTGATTTCAACACCTTCATCGTTTGTATAATGGAGTACATAAGAATAATAAAAGCTATAGCGATCACTAATATACCAATCTGCATGAGCAAATCCATAACGTCACTTCCTCTTTTTAGAATACTTACCCTGCTTTGGCGGACTTGAAACAACACGCACATTGTTTTCGTTAATGTTATAATTAGTCTATTCGATTTCATAGAACAAGTAGGAAAGGAGATTCGAATGCTGAAAGATATGCGATTTAATATTCGAATGAAAATTGCCATTGGCTATATTTTAGTCATTTGCTGTTTGAGCGTTTCTATCGTTATTGTAACGGACAGAATTACGGCCCTGCAGCATGAAGTACAGGACATTACAACTAGCGATATTGAGATTCATAACTTGCTGGCTTCTATTCGAAATTCTACTTTAAGTATGGAAACGGGCCTTAGAGGTTATCTTTTAACAGGTGATGAAGCGTATTTGGACTCATACGAAAGCGGGAAATCGCAATGGGAAGCCAAATATAACAGCTTATCCCCGTTTGTGTCCAAGGATTTGGCGACGAAGAGCGAGCTGGAAGAAATCAAGCTGTTTATTCAGTCCTGGGTGGAAAAGACCGCAGAGCCGGCCATTTTGCTAAAACAGAACAATAATCTGGACGAGCTTAGTCAATTTTATAAAATGGATGTCGGCAATATGGATGATTTGAAAGGCAAGTTTGAAGCGCTGCATGCCAAGGAAATGCAATCCACGAAGTCTCATGTCAACGATCTTGCCAACCGCAACCGTTTAATTACAATCGGTATTTATGCCATGCTGCTGGCTATTACTATTATTGGCTTCTCTATTGTTACAATTGTATCAGGATCAATCGTTAAAACGATTAAACAGGTTGCTAAAACGATTACAGATATCGCATCGGTCAAGGGAGATGTGAAGACAAGAATTAAAGTGAATTCGAAGGATGAAATAAGAGATTTGGGCGAAGCCACCAATGAGCTCCTAACGAGCTTGGAGTCGAAAAACTGGATTCAAACGAAGGTGGCGGAAATTGCGATGATGAGCCAAGGCATTAACGATGTAACAGCATTGGCTAAAACATTTTTGTCCAAGGTAGCGCCAATGGTTCAAGCTTCATACGGTGTTTTTTACATTCGAAAAGAGTCCAATAAAGGGCTTAAATTAGTCAATATCGCTTCTTATGCCGGTGATGACGACAATATCGGCAAGCAAGCTTTCAATATGGGGGAAGGCTTAATCGGACAAAGCGCGCAGGAAAACCGCGTGTTTTTATTGAATGGGCCGCAGGAGCATCCTGCTGTTATTACAACAGCGCTTGGAAAAATTGAGCCTCAAAGCATTCTGATTATTCCGATCCAGTATGAAAATAAAATTGAAGCCGTGGTGGAATTCGCTTCTCTGCAGCCCTTTACCTCACAGCATTTGAAGCTGCTGGAAGAAATCGAGGTTGATTTTGGCATTGCGATCAACAATGTCGTTGGCCGTATGGAAGTGGAGCGTCTGCTGCGGGAATCGCAGGTGCTTACCCAGGAGCTGCAGTCACAAACAGAGGAGCTGCAATCCCAATCCGAAGAGCTGCAAATGCAGCAAGAGGAAATGAGAATGACGACCGAGCATCTGGAGCAGCAAAATTTATTTGCCGAACAGAAGACGAGAGAGCTGGAAAGGGTAAAAGAGGAGCTGGTAGAGTATTCCGCGAAGCTGAAGCAAAGCTCCCAATATAAAACGAACTTTTTGGCCAATATGTCGCATGAGCTGCGCACGCCTCTCAACAGCATTTTAATATTGTCGCAATTGCTGGCTGATAATGAGAACAGCACCTTAAACCCGGATGAGGTCGGCTATGCTTCAGTCATTCATTCTTCGGGCCAGGATTTGCTGAAGCTGATTGACGAAATTTTAGATTTATCCAAGATTGAAGCGGGCAAGCTTATCGTTACTATAGATGAAGTCAATTTGACAGAGCTGCCTGAAGTCATTAAGCATACCTTTCAGCCTGTTGCCGAAAGCAAAGGGATCGAATTCAATATTATAAGCAGCGATGAGCTTCCGCAAACGTGGCAGACCGATGGGCAAAGGCTCGAGCAAATATTGAAAAATCTGCTGTCCAACGCCTTTAAATTTATTAAACAGGGCTCAGTGGAACTTTCTGTCGAGCTAGCGGATCAAGCTGCTGTGGAGCAGCAATTGCCGATGTTCAGCGGTGAGCAGGTGCTTAAGATATCCGTGCGCGATACAGGTATCGGCATACCGCTTGATAAGCAGCAGCTCATCTTTGAAGCGTTCCAGCAGGTGGACGGTGAGACGAACCGGCAATATGGCGGAACCGGGCTCGGGCTATCGATATGCAGCGAATTTTCGAAGCTGTTAGGCGGTAAGATTGTACTGGAAAGCAAGCCTGACGAAGGCAGCACCTTTACTTTGTTTTTGCCAAGCTTGGACACAAGCCTTTTAGAGCATTTGACAAAAAGCAGAGAAGAAGCGGCAGCGGCGGCATTTACGGATACAGCCGAGGTTATTGTCGCAAGCAAGCCTCCGGTTTCTGATGAGCATCAAGCAGCCGGCGATGCTGCTGAAGTGTCAGAGTTTGCAAACAAAAGGATTTTAATCGCGGAAGATGATGAACGCAACGTATTTGCTCTGGTTAAAGCGCTTGAGAAGGAAGGGCTGCAGGTAACTGTAGCGGGCAACGGAAATGAATGCATGGAAATTTTGCGGGATAATGGCGAGTTTGACCTTATTTTAATGGATATTATGATGCCTATTATGGATGGCTTTGAAACGATCAAAGCGATTCGCAAGGATGAAGAGCTTCAAGCGATTCCAATTATAGCATTGACTGCAAAAGCAATGAAAAGCGACCGCGACCGATGCTTGGAGGCAGGCGCATCCGATTATATAAGCAAGCCTATACAGATGGATCGGCTGCTGTCCCTAATGCGTGTCTGGCTGACAAAGTAGGTGATACAATGACTAATCTGGAAAGTATTGAAATCGACCTGCTGCTTGAAGGCATTTATCAGGTGTACGGCTATGACTTTCGCAATTATTTACGCTCTTCTTTAACGAGAAGAATTCATTACCGCATGCAGAAGGAAGAACTGACGACTGTGACGCAGCTGCTCGAAAAGGTGCTTCATGAGCCCGGCTTTATTGCGACGCTTGTGAATGACTTGTCCATCTGCGTAACAGAAATGTTCCGCGATCCTTTTTTCTTTAAAGCTATAAGGGAAAAGGTTATTCCAAACATTTGTGACTTGCCCGAAATAAGAATTTGGCATGCCGGGTGCTCCACTGGCGAGGAAGCCTATTCAATGGCGATTTTGCTGCATGAGGAGGGACTGCTGCATAAAGCTAAAATCTATGCTACGGATATGAATGAGCAGGTCGTTGAATATGCCAAGTCAGGCTCGATTTCGTTAAAGCGGATGCAGGCTTTTACAAAAAATTATTTGCAGGCAGGGGGAAAAGAGGAGTTTTCCTCCTATTACAAAACAGATCAGAAGTATGCGATTTTTCATCCGGAAATCATTAACAGAATCGTTTTTGCCCAGCATAATTTGGCGACGGACAGCACCTTTAACGAATTTCACATCATTTTGTGCAGAAATGTTTTAATTTATTTTAATGCCACTTTGCAGCAGCGCGTGCATCAGTTATTGTATGCCAGTCTGGCGCCTGCAGGTTTTCTGGCGTTAGGTCAAATGGAAGCGATGAATGGTTCTCTTAAAGTAAAATATGAGGAAGCCGATCCTTGTCAAAAAATATTTTGCAAGCGCTCCTAAGCGCAGCAGGAAAAGGGTGCTCTACCTGCCATCAGTCGATGGCTGGAGGGCACCCTATATTGTACTTCCTTTGTTTAAGCGAAGGACGGCGGAGCCGTTTATCCTTGTGCAGCTTATGAAAGGAGCTATTCGGTCTGCTTTTTTGTTTTCATTAAAGTAACTACGGTCGTTTGGTCCTTCGTTTCAACAGCAACCTCATCCATTAAAGCCTGCATAAGAAAGATGCCCAATCCGCCTACTGGCAAGTCGCGGATACTTCCTTCCTGCAGCGGAGCGGCCTTGACTAGCGCTTCATCATGCGGAAATGCCGGTCCTTTGTTAATCACCTTAATAGTTAAGCTTGTATCGGAGGGCTGAAAGCGAATATCAATGCTGTTGTCAGCGAGCTCTGGCGAGCCATGAAGAACAGCATTGTTGCATGCCTCCGAGACGGCCACCTTCATATCCTCGATTTCCTCATAGGTGAAGCTTAGCTTGGAAGCGATGCTGTATAAGCATACTCGAACAATATCAATATAATCAGCGCGGCAAGGAATTTGCAGACGAATATCTTTCATATTTAAGCTTCGGTCCTTTCTGTTAAATATCCAGATATGCCTGTTAAATGGAATAGCCGCTTAATCGATGGCGGGATGTCCTGCACGATAAAAGGGGCATGCAAGCCATCGCGAATTTTGAGAATGGACACGATAATGCCAATCCCGGTACTGTCAATATAGGTTAGATTTTTCAGGTTCAATATTAAAGCTTTGTCCTCCTGCTTGACGATCGGCCCTAATGCGGCCCGGAATTGCTGCACAACTGCAAGGTCTAGATCGCCGCTGACATGCAAAACGTAGGCTGTGTCTGTTTCTTCTTGTCTGATTTGAAATGGATAAACTGACATTCGCTTCACTCCGGTCTTTATAATTTACGTTGATGCAATATGATAATAGGCTATAGATTCTAGCTCTTTGGTGTTCGGATTAATAAATAGCTTTAGCAGAGCATCCTTCCGCTGAAATACGAGCCCGTCCTCCGCTTCGAAGTCTGGCTTGCCTAAAACGTTTGTAAGGTCTTTTATGGTGACCGGCACTTCCAATTGATCCAAGTATACAGTGCCTGCTATTTCTGTATTTATTTCAATACACTCAATAGCATCCTCATTAAAAATAACGGTCATATCCGCATATTCATAGCTCGTGTACTCCTGTAAGTAAGGATCGGAGGCTATTCGATCCGGAATGCCCTTTTTTTCCAACAAGCTAAAAACGTCGTCGTATAGTGAAATATCATTAATTGTGCTTAACGTTATTGGCTGCATTTCTGTCTGATTGACAGGCATTGATGCCAGCATGGCGGTACTGCTTGCAGCCTGATCGGCTGCTCCGGGAGACATGCTGTATGATGGGCTCGGCATGAATATAGCATTTAACAGATAACCGATTATTACAATAATCTCCATGTCATCCTACCTCCTGTTACAATATCCGTTTATTAGTTATATTTAAACCAAATAGAACGGTTTGAAACAGCTTGGGGCAGAATAGACGGCATTATTTCGTTTCTATTTTTACTAAACAAATATCATCCTTTTGAATCGCATCGCTGTCTTGGGGCAAAAGCAGCCCGACGATGGCTGATGGCTCTAATTTGTACTTGTCATTCAGCAGCTCGGCCAGTTTTGCGGCAGGCATATCCTCGCGATGATTCATGTAATCGGTTAATCCGTCAGTGTATAAAATAATAGTAAGATTATCTTGATAATGAAGCGTTTGTTTTTCAACGGTCAAAGTTTGAAATAAGCCGATAGCCCCGCAGCCATGCTCCAGCAATGCCGCTTGCTGGTCGACATAGGCGATGCCTGAAGGATGGCCCGCATTGACATATTCGACCTTTTTCTCCTTCGTATCGATAACCATATAGATGGCAGTAAAATAATAATTAATGAGCTCATCCTCCATATGCAGCTGGTTCATGGAATGATTCAGCTCGTGTATGGCCTGCTCAATATCTGATACGCGAGTAATCGTATCGCGGAGCATGGACGATATGTACATGCAGACTAGAGAGGCGGATATGCCATGGCCCATCATATCCAGCAGAATAACGCCATATCGGTGCTGGTCAATACGATACCAGGCATAGAAATCGCCAGCAAGCTCAGAGGAAGGCTGGTATACTGCACGGATTGAAATATTGTCATCGTCAATCACCTTGCTAAGCACGCTGCGCTGAACCTGCTTGGCCAGTTCAAGCTTGTTTTTCATGCGCTGATCGCGTTCCTTGTGCCAATCAATTTCCTTCTTAAGCCGCAAGGAGGAGCGGATTCTCGCTAACAGCTCCATACGATTAATAGGCTTCATTACATAATCGCTTGCTCCAGCATCGAGAGCTTCCGCCATTTTGTTAGAGTCGCCGACAGCAGTGACAAAGATAATAGGGATATCCTTGAAGCGGCTGTCAGCCTGCAGTACTTTGCAAGTTTCCAGGCCGTCCATAACCGGCATCATCATATCCATTAAAATCAGCTCGGCATTTCGCTCCTTGACCAAGGTGCAATGCAAGCCTAGCAAATCAAACAGCTCTTGGGCAGAGGAGGCGAACTTTAAATCCGAATAGCCGGCTTTTGTAAGAATCGTTTTTATAATAAGCTGATTGGTTGCATTATCATCAACAACTATGATGCTCATTCGTTAGGCAGCCTCCTTGGCGAAGTTATATATACCTTACCTTTACTATAGCATACTGGAAAAACCTATCCCTAGGGATAGGCTTTTCCAAACTATAAAATCTGCAATCCGATTTTAATAGTAGGTGTAATAGTATATCGCCGGATCAAAGTCCTCGCCGTAGTATTCTTTACCGCTCCAAGCAATCACAAGCACCTTGTCCCGGTCCATTTCCGACTCCAGCCTTTCAGCATCGTACTTGGAAATGCCCAGCGACCTCATTTTGGCGCGCAGCTCATCGCCGGTAGAGCGGAAGATATTAGCGATAGCTGTGCCGAAGCCTTCCTCGGCTACTCCTATTTTGGAAGCATCCGTCTTATCCACAATGCGGGAGGTTCTGTCCTTGTCATGGGTGAGTATAAAAATATTGTCATCGGGATACCCTTCATTTTGAAAATGCCTTACTTGATTTTGCACCTCTGTAATGCTGTCCACAATACGCACCTTAGTCGTTGAAAGATCTAATTTTTCCATGATAATTCCTCCTTAAATGTAATAAGCCTATTTGATAGGGCCATTGCAGCATTGTTATGTGGCTCGTCTTCTGCCAAGAATAAGGGAAGCGATAAATAAGATGACAAAAATAACAAATAATACCTTTGCTATCCCTGCCAGAGCCGATGCAATGCCCAGAAATCCGAAGATACCGGCAAAGATGGCTAATAAGAAGAATAAGAACGCCCAACCTAGCATCGTAATCACCTTTCTTTCTTGTTGACTGGCTTGAATATGTAATAACCCATTTCATTTATGTTGAAACAGCTGCATTTGGAAATAAATAAAAAAACAGCTTGATATTGCAGTTTTGCAAGCGCTGTGATATAGTATCTTTCCGTTTAAAATAAGAGATGGAGGGTAACTGACATGAATGATCAAAGTGCCTTTCAATACGAAGCAGAGCGTGTGCAGCAGGTGCTGAAGCATATCGATACACAGCTTCGTGCGATTGGTCCCCGTTACAAGGGCGATGACTTTACAGAGCAAATGCTCGATTTGCAGCGCGAGCAGCGCAGAGAACGACTGGAAGTATCCCGCAAGGAGCCTTATTTCGGCCGATTGGATTTTGAACAATTGCCCAAGGGAAATCCGAAGCCGTTATATATTGGGAAAGCGGGAGTTGCGGATGAAGCAACGAAGGAGCTGCTGGTCATTGATTGGCGGGCGCCGGTGGCAAGCTTGTTTTACTCCTTTAGCGGGGGCGAGGCAGCTGTCCATTATGAATCGCCGGATGGCCTCGTAGAAGGAAATGTTCATTTAAAACGCAATCTGCTTGTGCGAGACAGCAATTTGGAACGTATTGTCGACAGCTATGTAAGAGGACAGGATGAAGAAACGGTAACCGACGAGTTTCTTTTGTATCGCCTTGGTGAAAACAAAGATAACCGGTTGCGTGATATTGTATCTACTATTCAGCAAGAGCAGGATCGCATTATACGATCGGAAAAAAATAAAGCCGTATTTATACAAGGGGTAGCGGGAAGCGGAAAAACGACGGTGGCGCTTCATAGACTGGCCTTTCTTTTGTATCAATATGCCGGCAGAATCAAAGCGGAGCGCATGGTTATTTTTGCGCCAAACCAAATGTTTCTCGATTACATTTCCGGCGTTTTGCCAGAGCTAGGCGTAGGCGATATTGCACAGACGACGTATGCGGAATGGGCAATTGGTCAGCTGGAGAAGGCAGTCCGCATCGATGAATCGGCAGATGCCTTCGCTTATTGGTTCGAGCAGCCCCGCACGAAGGATGAAATGCTGCAGGCCTCGGGACGGTTAAAGGGCAGCGCAGCGTTTAGGCAAATGATTGATGATAAGCTTATGGAGCTGGAAAAACAGCTATTGCCTGATCAGCATTTTGAGCCGATCGATGGGATGCTGCTGCGTGCAGAAACGATTCGTGAATGGTTTGTAACGGACATTAGCGGCGATCCGCTGCTGCGCAGGCGTGAAAGAATAATTAGCAGAATCAAGCGCTGGTTTGAATCGGAGTGGAAGCTGAAGGGCATTGCCGACAGCAAGTTGAAAACAAAAGCGATGACGCGGCTTAGAGCGTATACGAAAAAAATCCCGGCGCTAACCGCGGTGCAAATCTATTCGGGCTTAATGGATGAGCAAGCTGTAATCGGCTTTTTGCCGGGGGAAGAGCGCGCAGCCATTAAAAAAAGATTGAAGCAGGGGAAAGCTTCAGCCGATGATCTGGCGCCGCTTGTTTATATTAAGCTTCGCGTTGCCGGTTCAGATCAGCCGGCCTATGATCATATTGTTATTGATGAGGCCCAGGATTACTCGCCTTTTCAATTAGAAACTTTAAAGCTGCTGCAGCGCCGTCCTTCCATGACTATTCTTGGCGACTTGCAGCAGGGTATACACGGTTATACAGGCATTCATAGCTGGTCGGAGCTGCAAGCGTTGTTCGCGGAGGATGATTTCGGCTTTTTTGAGCTGAATCGCAGCTATCGCTCGACTATGGAAATTATCGAATTCGCCAACAGCATATTAAGAGGCATGGGCGATGAAGTAAAGCCTGCAGTACCTGTATTCCGCAGCGGGGAGGAAGTAGAGGTGGAAGCCTGCGCTTCAAGCGACGAGCGCTTGGCAAGACTGTCAGACACAATTAAGCAATGGCAGGCGCAAAATATATATCGGACGATTGCTATACTTGGCCGTACAGAGCGGGCGTGCGAAAACATTGCCATGACGCTGGCAGCGGCCGGAATAGAAGCTTCCTTAATACGCAGTAAGCAAGAAGCTTATAGCGGAGGGCTTACAATCGTGCCTGTTTATTTGGCAAAAGGGCTTGAATTCGATGCGGTCGTCATTGATGGGGCTGATCATCTGCAATATACGGCGGACGATGCCAAGCTGCTTTATGTCGGCTGTACAAGGGCGCTGCATCGGCTGAAGCTGCTCTATAATGGTGAAAAAACACAATTAATACAGCTAGCCAAGCATTGACAATTGATGCCACGACACCTATACTCAACTAAGAAAACCTAATACCAATTAGCGGTTAGGCAGAGTCAAAGGAGAACCTTACCCGCGAACATGTCCTTTTTCCATTAGGAGAGGTGTGTTTGCTGGTGAGGTTTTTTATGTTTCAGACAGCGAGAATAGAAAGCGAGAAGGGGAGAGACATATGAAAGGATTTATCTTTGATCTTGATGGAACAGTGTACTTGGGGGATAGGATGATCTCAGGAGCAGCTGAAACGATCCAGGCTTTGCGGGATAGAGGAGATAAGGTGCTGTTTTTGACCAATAAGCCAATCGCTACGCGGCAATCCTATGTTGATAAGCTGGTAGGCATGGGAGTGCCGGCGACATTAAGCGAGGTGCTTAATTCCTCTCAGCTGGTAGCGCTTTATTTGAAAGAGCATTTGAAGGAGGGAGAGAAGGTTCTAGTCATAGGCGAGGAGCCGATAAGAAAGGAGCTTCATGAGCATGGCATTGCAATAGTCGATGATAACAGCTGCGACGTGGATTATGTGGTGCTGTCGTGGGATCGCCAGTTCCATTATGACGATTTGAATGTGATGTACCAGGCAGTTGTCCGAGGGGCCAAGGTGCTTGCCTCCAATCCTGATTGCACCTGTCCTATGGAGGATGGGCAAATTCCGGATACAGGCACGCTTATTGCAGCACTGGAAGCGGCAACAGGCAAGCCGGTTGATCTTGTTGTCGGCAAGCCGTCAGCTATCGCTGCTGAGATCGCCATGAACTATTTGGGGCTGAAGGTAGAGGATTGCTACATGGTGGGCGATCGCCTGGAAACAGATGTGAAAATGGGCAATGATGCTGGCATGAATTCTGTTCTAGTATTGACAGGAGTGGCTACAAGAGAGATGGCAAATACATCTATACATAGTCCCAAATACATCATAAGTTCAATAGTGGATGTTGTCTCCTTATAAATCGAGAGCATGTTATACTGTTTAAGTATGACATAAAGATGTTAGCTGTAAGAGCTAGGAGGGAGATTTGTAATGTATCCAATTGTAGATTTAGTTGAGCATCAAACGATTGGCGCAGTTCAAGCAGAGGAAGACCTGGAGATTGCACTTAATGGGAAAGTGAACATTATATTTTTATTAATGGGGTCAATATTTAATGTCAAATCGATTATAGATCGCATAAAAGATGCTGGTAAGCATGCATTTTTGCATATGGAATTTATAGAAGGCATTGCCGCGGATCGCAGCGGCGTTGCCTATGTTGCCCAAAACATACGTCCTACAGGAATTATATCGACCAGAAGCAATTTAATCCGTGTCGCGAAAGAGATGGATCTCATGACGATTCAGCGTATTTTTCTTATTGACCGCAACGCAGTGGCGAAAGGGATCAAAGTTGTCGAGCAGACACAGCCGGATGCTGTTGAAATTATGCCCGGCGTGATGCCGCGTATTATTAGCGAAGTAACTAATCTCACACCGCTGCCTATTATAGCCGGCGGTCTAATCGACAACCAACAGGAAATTGATAATGCGCTGAAAGCAGGAGCTCTCGCGGTTTCTGTAGGCAACAGTAAGTTTTGGGGAGCAGATCTCAAATAAAGGTAGTGAAGCTTCTTGAAATTAATACCGATGGATGTTTGGCATATCTCATATCTTGATTTAACGTTACGCTTTATTGTTTCCGCTGTTTTAGGCGGTTTTATTGGATTTGAACGGGAGTGGAGAAATCATCCGGCAGGTCTTCGAACACATATACTTGTATGTGTCGGGTCTACTGCTATTATGCTTTTATCTATTTATGGATTCTCAGAGTTTGTTGATGAAGTGAATGTTCGTGTTGACCCTGCGCGTCTAGCTGCGCAAGTGATTAGCGGTATCGGCTTCTTGGGCGCAGGCGCCATTATGCGTTCGGGGCTTACCGTATCAGGCTTGACCACTGCAGCCTCGATCTGGGTTGTAGCGGCTATCGGCCTATGTGTGGGAGCAGGCTTTTTTTATGTGGCAGTTATGGCTACGATCGCTGTGCTTATAAGCCTGGTTGTTCTTCATAAATGGGAAAATTATTTGATGCGCCATCGTCGCCGTCATGAAATATCTATGAAAATTGTAGATGAGCCGGGTAACCTCGCGCAAATTACAGCTGTTTTTGCCGATCAGGGCGTGCAAATTCAAAATCTTAGAATGCATGCGGTGGAAGGCGGAGAAGAAGGGGAAAGCCCGATTATGGAGCTGCATTGCACATTAAAGTCAGCTCATCCTGAACGGTTAAAGCGTTCGCTTAACAGCATTTTTTCGATGAAAGGCGTTATATCGGTTGAAACGGATCATATGGATCAGCTTGCTAAAAAAATGAAGAAATCAAGTGATCGCCTATCTGTCTAAGCACCAAAATAAAGTTTATTGCTTGACAACAAATTGTCGGTGTGATTTACTTAACATGAAAGCGTTTTAGGTTTTTCCTTTAATTGAATAGTGGTTTTGGGTGGAGATGACGAGATAACCCGAGAGTACCGCTTAAGCTGATGGACTATGTACATAGTGCCATGAGCTTTGCGTATTCTCGGTTTTTTTATTGCCTTTTTTCGGAAAAGGCACGGAAATCTGTGCAAACTGTCACATTCAATTAAGGGATATGCTTTATCAATTTATTCAAACAAGGGGGAACTAGTAAGTGAAATTAAATAAGTGGGTTAAAACATTAACGGCATCGACCATGATTCTAGCTTTAGTTGCAGGCTGCGGTTCCAATTCAGGCTCAGGCGGCAACACGCCTAATACCGGGTCTGGCGGCAATAATGCAAGCACGCCGCCGGAGGAGCAAAAGCCGATCACGATTCAGTACTGGCATGCTCATCCCGATACACAGACAGAAGGCCTGGATTATATAATCGAGGAATTCAAGAAGGTAGAGCCAAACATTACGATCGAGCCTGTATACCAAGGCTCATACGACGATCTTGCTCAAAAGCTGCTTGCTGCAGTATCTGCTAAACAAGTTCCTGCGGTAACAAATGTTGAGGTTGCATCAGTACCTGTTTTTGCCAGAGACGGTATTTTTGAAGATCTTACGTCCTACATTGAGCGCGATAAGCTGGACGTAGCTGATTTCTCCGAAGGTATGCTGAAGGCCTACGCTTACGAAGGCACACAATTTGGCTTCCCGCTAATCGTAAGTACAAGCGTAATGATTTACAACAAAACGTTGCTGGATTCCCTTAATGTACAGCCGCCTCAAACATGGGATGAGATGGATGACTATATTAGCAAGACAGCAATCGTTAAAGATGGCAAAACGGAGCGCTATGCATTCTCCGTTCCAGGCTGGGATGTATGGTATTACGATCCTTGGATGATTAACGGCGGCGGTTCTATTCTGAATGAGGATATGACAAAGGCAACGATTGATACAGAAGACAGCCTTCGTTATATTAAAAACTTTGAAAAATGGTTCAAAGACGGCGTAATGCAAATCGGCTACGGCAAAGGCGCTTCCGATACGATGCGTCAGCTATTCCTGCAAGGACAAGTAGCTATGGTTCAGCACTCCTCTGCTATTATTAAAACTTATGTAGAAAATGCAGACTTCGAGGTAGGCGTATCATTCGTGCCAGGCGATAAGAAGCGCATTTCGAATATTGGCGGAGCAGGTATCGTTATGATGGCACAAGCTAAAAAAGAGGAAAAAGAAGCAGCATGGAAATTTATGAAGTTTATTACGGGTGCAGAGCACAATCTGCAATGGGCTGAAAAGGTAGGCTACCTGCCGACTCACAAATCAGTCATCGATACAGAAGAAGGCCGCGCTTATCAAGAAAGATGGCCACAGTACAAAGCGGTGCTAGAAAACTTTGATAACGTTACGCCGCGTTTGCAGCATCCGGTATACCCTGAATTTAGAAATAAATATAAGGATGCCGTTGGAGAAATGGTATTGAATGGCGCAGATGCGGTATCCGCAATGCAAAAAGCCGCCAAAGAAATTGATGAAATTTTGGCTGATCAATAATAATGCAGCTGCTTCATGTTGTAGGTGTGAGATCATTCACACCTACAACCGTTTTTTCGAAATATAAGGCTTTAAAATATAGCAAGCTTTGCTAGCTAGCGGATTATTTTAATAGAGATGAGGTTTTTGTATGAAAGCAGAGAGCAGCCCTCCACAAGTAGTACCGGTTACAAAAACCAAGCGTACTTATTCTAGATTAAAAGAAAAATGGAAAGATTTTGGATTTGCCGCACCAGCCATTTTTTTGTTAACGACATTCGTATTTTATCCTCTAGTTTATTCTGTATATTTGAGTTTTACGAATTGGAATATGATCAAGCCGAACAAGGATTATGTCGGCGTTGATAACTATACAAAAATATTAACGGGCGAAATGTTTGCAAAGGTAATGAAGGTAACCGTCAGCTTTACCCTTATTGATGTATTTTTCACCTTGCTTATTGGGTTAGGCTTGGCATTGCTGTTTAACGTATCTACTAGATTTTTCAACTTTCTGCGTATGATCGTTTTCATGCCATATTATATTTCCATGGTTATCGCATCGATGGTATTTCTATGGATCTACAACGAGCGTTTTGGTCTGGCAAATGCATTTATGAACTGGATTGGCCTGGACCCTGTCAATTGGCTGACGAATACGAGCACAGCGCTCGGGGCCGTAGTCACTGTCTCCTTATGGAAAGGCGTCGGCTTTGCGATGATCATCTTTATTGGCGGCTTGCGCGGTATTCCAAAAGATTACTATGAGGCATCCAATATTGACGGTGCAGGCAAGTTCAAGCAATTCCGTTATATTACATTGCCGCTGCTGTCTCCTATTACGCTGTTCCTTGTCGTAACTAACTTTATTTCATCTATGCAGGTGTTCCAATCGATCAAGATTATGACAGCCGGTGGACCGCTGAACTCTACCAAAGCAGTTGTTTATTGGATTTACGAGATGGCCTTCCAGGATTACAGAACAGGAAGAGCCTCCGCCCTTATTGTTATTTTCTTTATAATCATTATCGCGCTTACTGCGTTGCAGTTTGCCGTATCAAAGAAGAAAGTTCATTACGAAGGATAGGGGGAACAGAAAGTGGCGAAATCATTTTTTAAAGGTTCACGTATCATAGCTGCAATAGCAGTAACCGCGATTATGTTTTTCCCTGTCTATTGGCTATTAATTACGTCGTTCAAATCATCATTTGAGCTAAGGCTGGCTTCGCCTTCCTTTTGGCCGGAGAAATTTTTGTGGAGAAACTATATAGAGGCTTGGAATTCAGCGAGATTCGATCGCTATTTGCTTAATACAATTATAAAGACGTCAGGCATACTTATTCTTCAAATGAATATTACGCTTTGGGGAGCATTCGCGTTTGCTAAAGGAAATTTTTGGGGAAGAGATAAGTTTTTCTTATTCGTACTGGCGGCGCTTATCGTTCCGACCCAGGTTACGTTCGTACCGATCTATGTCATGCTTTCAAAGCTGAATTGGATTGATACCTTTTATGCTTTAATTATTCCGCATGGCGCTTCGGCTTACGCTATCTTTTTGCTAAGACAGTCCTTTAAGTCGATTAATGATAATGTTCTTGAAGCTGCACGAGTGGACGGCGCAGGACGGTTTACAATTTTGTACCGTATTCTGTCACCGATGGCTTACCCGACTATTGCAACACTTACGGTATTAACCTTCATTAGCAGCTGGAATGAATACTTCTGGCCGCTTGTTATGACGAATACAGAGAAAATGCGTGTATTAACTTTGGGAATTGCCTCTATGCGCGATGCCATTGCAGGTGACGAAGCACTTACATTCCATCTGCTTAGCGCGGCGAGTATTATGGTCATTATCCCAATCATACTGGTATTTTTCTTTGCACAGAAGCATATTGTATCCGCCATGTCGAATTCCACTTTCAAATAGAGCTATTCAACTATAGAGAGAGCAGCTCCAATATACAAGTACTTAGGAGGATTGAGGATGGAACTTACGAAACCGCTAATTATTGCACATCGAGGCAGCGCTGGCGAGGCGCCAGAAAATACAATGGCCGCTTTTAAGCTTGCGCTTGAGCAGCAATGCGATGCCATCGAGCTAGATGTTCACTTATCCAAGGATGGAAAAATTATTGTGTGCCACGATGCGACGGTTGACCGTACGACGAATGGCAAAGGGCATATTCATGAAATGACGGTAGACCAAATTAAAGCGCTGGATGCTGGCAGCTGGTTTGACGCGAAGTACGCAGGCGAGCAAATTCCATTGCTGGAGGAAGTGTTTGATCTGGTTCCTCCTCACATTATGATCAACGTCGAAGTCAAGTACCCGTACGGCCATGAAATTGAAGCGAAGCTGATCCAATTGATGCGCGAGAAAAACCGTGTTGACAATGTTGTTGTATCCTCCTTTGATTTCAAGAGCCTGCTAGTGCTTAAAGGGCTGGAGCCGGAAGTGAAGATTGGCCTGCTCTATAACGTGAATTTTGTCAGACACCGCGATGCGGCTGTTATTATGCAGGTTCCGGTGTATTCCTTGCATCCGAATATGAAACGGATCAGCAAGGAGGACGTTGCTGACGCCAAAAGCCATGGACTGCATGTCTATCCGTATACGATTAATACGGAAAAGGATATGAGAAAGGCGATCAACTGCAAAGTTTCAGGCATCATTACAGATTACCCTGCCGTACTTAGAAAGGTGCTGGAGGAAGAAAAGCAACTGCAATAGGAGGTTACAGCCATTGCTGCGTAAACTTATGATGGCTTCAGGCACAGCTTTGTTTCTGCTCGTTGCAGCTGCCTGCGGCTCATCGACTACTGGTGAAGAAGCGGAGCCGAGCGCAACAGTGCCGGCAGCGGAGGAAAGCAATCCGAGTACAGAACAGCCGAAAGTGGATAAAACGAGTAAAAATATTACTCAGGTGGAGGCTAACATTAAGTTCCAGCTCGATAAGCCGGAGTTTAAGCAGCTTCTTGATATTATGCAGCCGGGACCGGTTATTCCCGGTCTGGAGCTGGATCTTGTGCCGCAAGGGCTGGATTATATAAAGGAAAAGGATTGGTTCATCGTATCGCATTATCGTGCGGCTGGCGGAGCTTCCGTATTATCGTTGCTCGATGCTGATTCTGGCGATATGGTGAAGTACTTTCATTTGAATAAGGAAGATGGAAGCGTCTATGCAGGCCATGCGGGCGGAGTAGCTGTCAGCAAGCAGCATGCGTGGGTTTCGTCGGACAAGCATCTTTATCAAATTAAGCTTGAAGATATTTATAATGGTGATTCCAATGCCAAGCTGAAATTTTCCGATCGTATCGAAACGGACACTCGCGCTTCCTTTAATGCCTATGCGGATGGCGTGTTGTGGGTTGGGGAATTTGCCCATGGCCTAGATTATCCTACAAATATAGAGCATCGTCTAATGAATCGGGCCGGTGAGGAGTATAATGCCTGGATTATGGGTTACAAGCTGGATGAAGAGACGGATACCCTACCTCAGGAGCGGCTTGACCAGCGCCCGGCGCGGCCGGATTATATTTTATCCGTAGCTGATCGCATGCAGGGTGTCGAGCTGCTTGAGGATCAAATTATTTTAAGCCAATCGTTTGGCAGAAACAATAGCAGTGAATTGCATTTTCACGAAAATGTGCTGCTGGAAAAACCGCATCAGCACGTCACGATAGACGGCGTGGAGGTTCCGGTGTGGTTTTTGGATAAGGAAAATATGATCCAGAAGCTGGAAGGGCCGCCGATGTCAGAAAGCGCCATTGTGAAGGATCAAACGCTATATGTCCTGTTTGAATCTGCAGCAGATAATTACCGCGACTCGGGAAGTTATCCGCTCGACCGCATTCAATATGTGGAGCTTGACAAGCTGCCAGCCAAGTAGGGCGGCTAGTGTGAGGGAATGGCTGATTTCATTAGCGTTCCCTCATTTCAATAGAGAGGGGGGATGCCGGGCTCTATGATCAGGCGGTAAAAATAATAAGTGCAAATAAGGAGGATGTTATGAGAAAAACCTTGAGAAAAATGGTCGCTGCTGTACTGATGGTCTGTTTATGTTCGATTTATTTTCAAGGAGCGGCAGCTGCGAGGGCTGAAGCTAATTCATCCAATCCAGGAATAGTTATTAGTGAAATTGTCGCTAAATCAAGCGGCAGTGGACAGCTGTATGAATACGTCGAAATCTATAACATGTCGGATGCGCCAATTGATCTTTCAGGTTATCATCTGCTTTATTACACATCGAATTTTGATAGCGCTGCCAATCGCTGGCCTATAGGTAAAACGATTGCCCCTAACAGCACGCTTGTGCTGTGGCTGCAAAAATATAATGTTTCCCCTAAACCTACGCTTGCTATGTTTAACCAAAATTATGGCGTCAGCCTGTCTGCTTCGCAAGTGGTCGAAGTATCGCTTACAACAGCAGCGCAAGGGCTGCATGATACATCCAAGCGGAGAGTGGGCATAGAAAATGCAGCTGGCAGTCTCGTAGCAGCAGCTTATTTCAATGATGCAGGCGTAGACGGCATTACCGATCGCAGCGTTATATATGGTCCTCCTGCAAGTGGAGTGGATGCTGTACGAATTGCCAATGATCAGGAAGCGACTCCTGGCAGCATCGTGCCTGGACAATTTGACAGCACATCGCCTATCCCGTCAGCATTGCCGAAATTGCTTATTACGGAGCTGGTTCAGGATACTGATAATTATGCGGGCTTTGATGCTTTTGAATATGTCGAGCTGTATAATACGACGGCTTTGCCTATTTCCTTGGAAAATTACAAGCTCAGCCTGCTAAGCGGCAGCAATGCGCTGAAGTGGGAGCAGGCAATCGGTGCCGGCGCAGTAATCGAGCCTTACAGCACATTTGTTATATGGACGCATGTAGTAGAGATTGATCCCATTATAGTAGAAGGATTTAATAGCTATTATTATGACTCTTATCAGCTTAAGTGGCTGAGCGGCAGTGAGCTGTACCGCATGGGGGGAGTCGGCGGCTTAGTCAATACGAGCAAGCATATTGTGACGCTTGCCGATCCACAGGGCGGGGAGGTTGTCCGCGCATCCTATAATGACACCGTAAAGGATGTTGCACTAGGAACATCGACCTCGTACAGCTATCCTGTCGACGGGTCGAAGCTGATGCGCAAAACAGGCGTGGCACAAACACCTACGCCGGGCTGGATTCATGCTGGGCAGGTGCCTGCGAAACCGAAGCAGGACGCAATTCCTCCAGCTATGCCGCAAGGCCTGCAGGCGATAGCGGGTGACGGCTTTGTACAGCTGAATTGGCTGCCTAACGCGGAGTCTGATCTGGACAGCTACCGCATTTACAAAGACGGTGCGCTGGAATGGAGTGTGCCGGCCGCACAGCAGGAGGCCGTTATATCTCAGCTATGGGGCAATGTCAGCGTCAGCCTTGCGGTCACGGCAGTGGATACGTCAGGCAATGAGTCCCAGCAGTCTGTAATCTCCGCAACACCGGGCCATCAGATTTTGACACAGCAAACGGTTGGCTCCAGCGTGCCGGGTGCCATGTTTGACCAGTTCTGGCAAGTGAGCGAGGAGGGGGCTTTAATTCCAGGCCTCCATCAGGATATTGTACCGCAAGGCATTGCCTATGATGCGGACAATGACTGGTTTATCATGTCCGCCTATATGCGCGACAAGCGACCGAGCAGCTTATCTGTTATCGATGCAAGCAATGGCCAGCTGATTAAATCAGTTCTGCTTAATAATGATGATGGCACGCCGTATGTTGGCCATGCGGGCGGCGTTACGGTATCCAAGCATAATATTTGGGTGTCATCGGGCGAATATTTGCACCGCTTGCCGAAGGATGCGCTGGAGCAGGCTGCCGATAATGATGAGCTTGCATTCAGCGATAAGTTTTTAACGCCTACACGCGGCTCTTCTGCGACCTATCATAATGGCGTTTTGTGGGCCGGTGAGTTTTATGCCAGCAGCAGCCCGACTGATCCGAGCCATGCGATGGTGAATCGGGATGGCAATACGTATAATGCCTGGCTGGCAGGCTATGAGCTTGACCCTATTACCGACCTGCCTGTCAACACTGCCGTGCCAAGCTACATTTTGAGTATTGCGGATAGTGTACAGGGAGCAACTTTTACGGATGATTATGTCATTACAAGCCAGTCCTATAACCGTTACGCGGATAGCCATCTGACGCGGTATAATAATCCGCTTGCGACTGCGCCGCATACGACAGTTATGTATAATGGCGTCTCTGTGCCGGTATGGTTCCTCGATAACCAGGAGCGGGCATCGGGCAACAGCTTGCTTCATTTGCCTGCCATGTCCGAAGGTGTCATTGCGGTTGGCGATGATGTGTATGTATTGTTTGAATCAGGTGCGACCCGCTATCGCTATACGACTACATTTGTAAGTGATCATATTCGAAAAGTAAGCCTGCCATTGTGGGAAGGTTTGCAATAAATATTGACAACTATAGCAGTGATAATGACCGATTTCTATAGCAGTGATAATGACCGATTGCCCTCATTTATGGGGGGGGATCGGTCTTTTTTTTGAGCAATGGTACATCCTTAGCCGGGGACATGCAGCGTCACTACTTGTGGCATCTGTTGCAGGCTCGAAACGGTCGATTCATCAGAACTTATGTTTCAAAGGCGAAAATATAGTTTACAAAATAGAAAGCCGCAATTCAAACTAATTAAGGCAGGTGTTTCACAATGAAAAAGCATATAGCAAGTGTCAACGGAAATGATTTGGTCTATGAAGAATGCGGAGAGAGCAGCAGGCGCGTTATCATTTTGCTTCATGGCTTCTGCGGCTCATCTCATTACTGGCACAAGGTTTGTCCGCTGCTAAGCGATAAGTATCGCATTATTATGCCACAATTGCGCGGACATGGGGGCTCATATGCACCTGATGGCGATTATTCTATTGAAGCAATGGCAGATGATATATATAAACTGATGGTAAAGCTGGAATTGGATAAAGTCGTTATGTTCGGCCATTCGCTGGGGGGATATGTGGCGCTCGCATTTGCAGAGAAGTATAAGGAGAGACTGCTGGGTCTAGGCCTTATTCATTCAACCGCTTTGCCGGATACAGAGGAGACGAAGGAAAAAAGACGCCATGATATTGACGATATTTCAGCTAACGGTATTAACAGCTATGTGGAGAAGCTTGTTCCGAAGCTGTTTACAGAGTCTAAGAAGCAGAACATGCAGGAGGACATCCAGCATATCGTTCATATTGGCCTTCATATGAATCAGGAAGGAGCTATTGGGGCACTGCAAGCGATGATGAATCGGCCGGACCGCAGCCATGTGCTGGCTGAAGCGGATTATCCGATTCTGCTCGTCGCCGGTGCTGAGGATGATGTCATATCGCCGCTCGATTCCTTCACTATTACTTGCAAAGGCGTGGCAGACTCCACCTTCGGCTATCCGCATATACTGGAGAACACGTTTGAAGATGTGTCGCATATGAGCCTGGTGGAAGTGCCGAATCAGCTCTCTCGCGTAATCGCTAACTACTTGAAGATTGTGTACGAGAAAGCAGAGCTGAGGGCGTAATGGAAAAGCAGAGCTGTGCGCGTAACGAAGCGGAGATGCGAGTGTAATGGAGAAGCAGAGCAGGGCTGCGAGCGTAGCGGAAAGCTGAGCTGTGAGCGTAATGGAAAAAGCGGGGGAGCGCATGCTCCCCCGCTAAGTCTGTTGAGCTTCAACAGACCTAATCCGCGATGAATCTCCAGTTTCACTAGCCTAGCTGGTCAGACGTTCCGCTATTACGTCCAAAATCGCTGTTTCGAGGCAGCAAAGTGACAGACGTTCCGCTATTGACCCATAAATCGCAGAAAAAGTATCATTTAGAGCCGAATAGCGGAATGTGTGACCGCGAAAATAAAAAAATGGTAGTTTTAAGGCAAATAACGGAACGAGTGACCGCGTGAATATGAGCAAACGTGGGTAAACAGCGAGAAAGGGGAGTGAGGGTCAATATGGAATCAAAAGCTTCCTAGCCGGTCAGACGTTCCGCTATTACGTCCAAAATCGCTGTTTCGAGGCAGCAAAGTGACAGACGTTCCGCTATTGACCCATCAATCGCAGAAAAAGCATCATTTTGAGCTGAATAGCGGAACAGGTGACCGCGAAAATAAAAAAATGGTAGTTTTAAGGCAAATAGCGGAACGAGTGACCGCGCTGACGGATGGACAATTCTATAATTTCGCGATAATTCCAAAACGAGCAGCGTTTGTTTTGATGCCTTTCTCGCATTGGTTTTCGTCAATAAATTGCTGCAGTATATTAAAATCGGATGCCTGATGTCCAAAGTCGGGAATGATAGGTGTGTGCTTTAACAGAAAGATCAAATCTTCCGCTGTTTGATAGTACTCGGTCACCTGATATTCAAATGACTGGATATCGGCAAAGCCTGCGTCACGCAATTCTGAAATGTATTGCTGTTTTAATGTACCTGCCGGTGTGCCATACGTTTGTCCTCTCCCGAATGCTTCTTTTATATTTTGCTTGTCGTTTTCGTTAACCTGTTGAGTAAGAAATATCCCGCCATCGCCTAACACTCTGGCTACCTCTCTCGCACAAAATGGCGAATGTCTGCAGGAAGCGATCTGGAAGAAGCGGTTAGGGAAATCCAGCTTTTCTGCATCCATTTGCATAAAACGCACATTAGGCTTATCCGCTGCGGCACCATTGTTAATGGCTGTTTCTATCATGCTTGACGATTGATCAATACCTACCAAAAGCAGCGCCGAATCGGATATTTTTAAAATAGCTTCCCCACCGCCGGTTCCGATATCGAGCAGCACATCTGATTTTTTGCAAATTTTCACTACTTCATGATATAGGTCCCACTGCTTTCCTTCAGATTGACATTTCACCTTGCTGAAATCCCATCCGTTCCTTTGTCCAACTTGATCATAAAACAGCTTATAATCGTGTGTTTGCATAGTTATGCTCCACCTTTCATTGAGTACAGATTGAAATAGCCATTCTATTTACATTCAAAGCATAGCTTCTATGGATCAAAAGGGCAGACTTCCCCCTTGATAGCTGGTACGCGTTTTTTCCAGCCCGAAAACTAAATACCTCGAACGATACGGAAGGACATCCCATTCACCCCAATTGAAAGATAATTCCATCATGCAAAGATAATTCCATCATGGAAAGTTAGTTCCATCAAGGAAAGTAATTCCATCATGGAAAGATAGTTTCATTATAGAAAGATTATTTTCATTATAGTTGGACGAAAGCTTGGCAGGCAAGCGAATGCCATGCGGACATATATCGACGAACTATATATTATTTATTGACATATATCGATCGTCTATATACAATGTTATATAGATGATCGATATATAAGGAGGACGGGATGAAATGAAAATTGATAAAAGTTTGATGAGCGGAAGCACAACATTGCTTATTTTAAAGCTTCTTGACAGCAGCGATATGTATGGCTATCAAATGATCAGCGAATTGGAGCGCCGCTCAGAAAGTGCTTTTACGCTAAAAGCAGGGACGCTGTATCCGATACTTCATAATTTGGAGCAGCAAGGGATGATAGAGTCATATGAGCAGGCGGAAGACAGCGCCAGACCGCGCAAATACTATCGCATTACTAAGCAGGGCAAGCAATTGTTTGCAGAGCAAAAGGCGCAATGGACGACGTATACTTCAATTGTAAATCAAGTGCTGGGAGGGGCGAATTGTGCAATCATCTAGCAGGAACTACGTTGCTTCTTTTTTAGAAGAGGTGTGCAAGGAGATACGCTATAAGGGCATTCATAGAAGTATACGAAGGGAATTGACGGATCATATTGAGGATCAAAAGAGTGAATACATATCGCAAGGGATGGAGGAGGAAGCGGCAACCTTAAAGGCTGTTCAGCAAATGGGCGATCCATACGTGGTCGGCAGGCAGCTTGATAAGACGCATCGGCCTAAGACGGAATGGTCGATTCTAATTATTGCCGCATTATTCGTCGTAGTTAGCGGTGTGATTCAATACTTTTTTTCGCAAATCAGCGAGCCTTACAGTGAGGGTATGTTTTTGCATTTTCTTATGTACGCGCCGATTGGTATAGCTGCCTTTGCGCTTTTGTATTTTTTTGATTATACGTGGCTTGGGCGCCATGCAAGGCTTGTCTTCTTTATTTTATTTGCCATGACGATTGCCGGCTGGCTCGTTTCAACAACGAAAATTAATGGTTCATACACCTTCATCACTTACGCTTCCTTAGTGTTGATTCCCGCATTTGCCGGTTTAGTCTACAGCTTTAGAAATAAAGGTTATGCCGGCATTTTGTACAGCAGCTTGTGCTATGCCGCAGCAGGGGTTATGTTTTTAATGGCGCCATCCTTTTCTTCCTTTGCGCTGTTCACGAGCTGTTGTTTAATAATAATGACTGTTGCGATCACAAAAGGGTATTTTGGAGGCAAGCGGCTGCCAAGCCTTCTTATCGCCTATGCTCCGGCATCGCTTGTACTGCTGCTTTCATTCTTTAACATGTCAGCCTATCATTTTGCAAGAATCCAATCATTTTTTGACAGCAGCGACACAGCTGGATCTGGGTATCAACTTGCGACAGTTAGGAAGTTGTTTGCTTCTTCACAGCCAATGGGGGAGGCGGCGCTTAGCGGTTATGCTGATCATTTAACGCTTGATCGTATATTGCCGGCTTGGTCCACGGATTTATCGCTAACGTATATCATTGCGAAGCTGGGACTTATTCCAGGGATAGCGTTAGTATCGATTCTGCTTATCTTCATAGCTAGATTGCTAATTTCGGTATTGAAGCAGAAGCACGCATACGGTTTTCTTGTATCTTTCGCAGTTTGTCTTGCCCTCGCAGGGCAGATTATCATTTACGTATTGTCGAATATCGGTGTTATGCAGGCCATGTCCTTGCCTCTTCCGCTAATTTCTTTTGGCGCTGCCGGGTTTGTGGCTAATATGGCATTGCTGGGCTTGCTGCTCTCCGTACATAGGAGAACGAACCTAGTCAGCGGCAGTTTGTCGTCTTAGCTGTATTGAAGGCTTAATCTAGTGATTGCCGATATTGACTAGGCGTCGTTCCAACGATGCGTTTAAATACAGTTAAAAAGTAGCCGAAATCTTTGTAGCCGACCATTTCTGCAATAGCTGAAACTTTAAGCTGAGTGCTTCTAAGAAGCTCTTGGCTTTTTTGTATGCGCAACGACTGCAAATAACGGCTGAAGTTCTGCTCTGTATGCCGCTGAAATAATCTTTGAAGATGACGCTCGCTCCACATGCTTATTTTGGCAATCTCAGAGAGCTTTAAATCTTCATGAAAATGCTGATCGACATAGCTTAGCAGCTGATCGAACAGAGTAAGCTTATCACTAGGAGGGCGATAATTTTTCTTTTCTTTTATCCGTTTTATAACAAGGAGCAGCTGGAGTACTAGAGCCTGTAAGAAATCATCAGAATCCTCCTGCTGTATGGAGTATTCTCTGTGCAGCGCAAAAAATATTTTTTCAATGGCTTCATTTTGATCCGAAATAGAGAAAGGAAGGGTGCCGCTGCTTGATAAAGATTCAATAAATGAACGGGTGCTGTTATTTGAACAGGCTGAAGCTAGTTTAAACAAAAGATCCAAGCTGAGCACGCAATTGTACACAATTAGAGGGTGTTTGCTTATGTTGGTAGTTGCAGGCCGAAATACATGGGGCACACCTATTGGGATATAACAAAGATCGCCTTTGTGAACACGGTAAACCTCGTTATTAATATGATGGAAACCGCCGCCTTCTGCAACATAGGCAAACTCGATAAACTCATGATCGTGTAAAGGAAGGTTAAAATCTTCAATAGCGCGATTGATATATATTTGCGGCCCATTCCGAAACATCGGCTGGCTCTTTAAAGTAGTAATGGAATGACTCATACCGATTCACCTCTATATTTACATGATGAATAATGTCGTAATTGCCATACTAAAATGTCTGATTCATCTAATATATTATAACAGCTGCTCCCTTATTATAGAACTAAATGTTGGCAATAGAGAGGAGTGCTAAATCAATGCTTGAAGTGGTAGATTTACGCTGTGAATATAAGGTCAATCCGATAGGGATAGACGTACGCCGCCCGCGAATTAGCTGGAAGCTGAAAACGGATGAGAGAGCAGTGCTGCAAACCGCCTACGAAATCGAAGTCGCTGCGGACGCGGAGTTTAGCCGGATTATTTGGAGCTCTGGAAAAGTGGAGTCCGATCAATCGACCCATGTAGAAATTGTTGATGTGCAAATTGCTTCGAGCACGCGGTACTACTACAGGGTAAAAAGCTGGAGCAATAAAGGAGATAGCTCGGATTGGTCGGCGGCTGCTTTCTGGGAAACAGGGCTGCTCCATACCTCCGATTGGTCAGCGCATTGGATTGGCGCTCCCGCAGAAGTAATTGCTGAAGATGCTGAGCAATCGCCATTGCTGCGCAAAAGCTTCGAACTGAAGGCTGGCATTCGCCAGGCGCGTATTTATACCACTGCGCTAGGGTTGTATGAGCTAGAGCTTAATGGCGCTCGTGTAGGAGACAGTTATTTTACGCCAGGCTGGACGAGTTATAATCACCGTCTGCAGGTGCAGACCTATGATGTGACGAGCATGCTGCAAGAAGGAGAAAATGCTATTGGCGCCATGCTGGGGAAAGGTTGGTACAGCGGCAATTTGGGCTGGCAGGATCAGAAAGATATTTACGGCAGCCAAATCGCATTGCTGCTACAAATGCATATTTGGTATGAAGACGGCAGTGTCGAAACAATAGCAACGGATGAGCAATGGTTGGCTTCCGCAAGTCCGGTATTAATGTCAGAGATTTACCACGGCGAAACGTATGATGCAAGATTGGAGCAGCCTGGCTGGAGCGAGGCTGGCTTCCATGACAGTGCTTGGCAGCAGGCTGTCCGTGTTGAACGCGGGCTTAGCCAGCTTGTGGCGCAGGAGAATGAGCCGGTTCGCAAAACCGGGGAGATTAAGCCGATCGCGCTTATTCAAACGCCTAAAGGCGAGACAGTTATAGACTTTGGTCAAAATATGGTAGGCTGGGTGCGGTTTAGGGTTCGCGGAGATGCTGGTTCGACAATAGAAATCCATCATGCGGAGGTACTGGACAACGACGGAAACTTCTATATGGAAAATATGCGCAGTGCCAAGGTAACGATTTGTTATACATTAAAGGGTGCAGATGTGGAAACCTATGAGCCGCGCTTTACATTTCAAGGTTTTCGGTATATTAGACTAATCGGTTTCGATGCTGGTGTGCAACTTGGTGATTTCACGGGAATCGTTCTGCATTCTGATATGCCTGCTATAGGAACATTTGAGTGCTCGGATCATCTCATTAATCAGCTGCAGCATAATATTGAGTGGGGGCTGAAGGGCAATTTTCTCGATGTGCCGACGGATTGTCCGCAGCGCGACGAACGGTTAGGCTGGACTGGCGATGCTCAGATGTTCATTCGGACGGCAACCTATCTGTACAATGTAGCGCCTTTCTTTACAAAATGGAGCCGGGATCTTGCGGCCGACCAGCTAGAAAATGGAGGAGTCCCGTTTGTAATTCCGAATGTGCTCAGCAAGGAGTCGCACTCTTCATCGGCTTGGGGGGATGCAGCTGTTATTGTTCCATGGACGCTGTACATGGCATATGGCGACCAAAGAATTTTAAAGGAGCAGTACAGCAGTATGAAAGCTTGGGTCTCCTATATTCAACAGCAGGGGGACAATCCATTTTTGTGGAATACAGGCTTTCACTTTGGTGATTGGCTAGGGCTCGATGCCAAGCCGGATTCTTATGTCGGCGCGACAGACAGGGATTATATAGCAACAGCTTTTTATGCTTACTCCACTTCATTGCTGCAAAAAACAGCGGCTGTGCTTGGCAAAACAGAGGATGCCGAGTATTACGCCAAGCTGTATGCAGACATTGTGGCGGCATATACGGAGGAATTCGTAACACCTGCCGGGCGTTTATCTGTATCTACGCAGACTGCACAAGTACTGGCGCTCATGTTCGGCTTGCTGCAAGGGAAAGCGAAGGAGCGGGCAGTCGCTAAGCTGATGGAGCTGATGGAGGAAAGCAAGTTCCATCTTACAACCGGCTTTGTAGGAACACCTTATTTGAATCATGTGCTAAGCGATCATGGCCAGCTGGACACAGCGTATCGGCTGCTTTTCCAACAGGATTATCCATCGTGGCTGTATCAGGTAACCAAAGGCGCTACAACGATTTGGGAGCACTGGGACGGCATCAGAGAGGATGGCAGCTTCTGGAGCAAAGATATGAATTCCTACAATCACTATGCATATGGCGCTATTGGGGATTGGATGTATCGCTGCGTTGCAGGAATAGATACGGATGAGGAAAAAGCAGGCTACAAGCATATTTTTGTCCGTCCGCAGCCAGGAGATCAATTAAGCTGGGCTGACGGCAGCCTGAATACGATGTACGGAAGCATACGCTCCAAGTGGAGCAGAGCAGAGGACGGTGCTATGGAACTGCTCGTTGTGATCCCGCCTAACACGACTGCCACAATTGTTCTTCCGGGAGCAGATAGCGATAAAACGATGGAATCGGAAATTCCGCTGCAGCAGACCGAAGGAATAAGTTCAGTTGAACAAGTGGAGAATGGGGTTTCCATGCTGGCAGGCTCAGGGGAATATCGTTTTACTTGGTAAAGGAACGAATTGCGAGGAATTTGGCTGGATGTAATCGGCTACCGAGCAATGATTAACTTCTAAGGGTTGCCACAAACGCTATTCGTGCAAAAATGACAGCTTGAATTTTTTAACGGTTGCTATTGTGCTTAATTCCCAAAAAACACTGATTTTTCACGGGAAATGGCACAATAGCGCTCGTGGCAACCGTTAAAAGCTCAAATGAGTTAAAATAATCGAAATAGCATCGCTGACATCCGTTAGAGCAATTTTGTCAGTTAATTATAGAATACGTGTTGATGGCCCATATAAAAGACACCTTCGTGGTTTAGCAGCTGATCTGCTAGATCTCTTTTCCTTATATTGATGCTTTACGGTAGACGTTTACAGCAATCATTTTTTACTGCCGCTATTGCCAAGGCCATGCTTCAGCTTGTAATCGCTGGGCGTCATGCCGACATATTTTTTGAACACTTTAGAAAAGTATGGTCTATCCGAATAACCAAGCATCATGGACACCGATTCCAAAGTCTGATTTGAGGTTTTTAATATTTTTGAAGCGATCTCCATTTTGTATTGGTGGACATAGTCAGTAAAATTAATGCCGGTCAATCTTTTAAAATAACGGGAAAAGTAGCTTGGATTCAAATATAGATAATACGCCATATCTATGGAAGTAATATTTTCAGACAAATGCTCATCGATATAATTTTGAATCACTTGCAGTTTTGGCTCTTGAATCACGGAGGCTGTACGCTCGCCCCGGTTCAACAAAAGCTCATTCAAACGCCGCTGCATCAGATCTAACACATCATCTGCGTTTTTTGCGATGCCCATATAATAGTAGCAATCCTCGTCGCTTCGTCCGGCAAATGCCATTTCAAGCTCCCTTAGTAAAAAAGCAGCGCTGCTTATAAAAGCATGCGGCTCGATTCTATCCTTCGCTGTGCTTAATATTTCTTGCAGTACCGAAGCAATGCCTTCCTTATCGCTTTTTACCAATGTGCGTTCAATTTGCGCTTTATAGTTGTCAAGAAACTGTTCGGTCCTCGATGAAAAAACGATCCGGCTAAACTGCTTTCGGCTCGTAACAATAACATCCTCCGGCTCGTAAAACAGATTCAGCTCCTTATCAGTCTGCAAATAAATAGCCCGCAGCGTTTGAAGATCTGTCCGATCTGTAAAGATGAGGATACGCAACCGGATTTTCAAAAACTGGACGCAGCGGTCATACAGATTTTTCATAAAGTGCTGTAAATGCTGCTCCGTATTATGCGCTAAATTTGGGCGGAAGTTATAAATAATAATAATATTCTTATTCTCCTGCTCCAAAAAAACAGTAATTCCTTCATAGGAATCAGAAAGCTCTACTGCAATATTATATACAGCATATAAAATGGAAAGGATGTCCTTTTTTTCGTAAAATTCATCAAAAGTGGCGTAAACCATATTCGCCTCAGCAATCATAAAGTCGGGGTATTCCCATTTGATGCCCAATTGTTTGGCATGTACCAAAATTTCTTCAGTGCGCACTCCATCTATTATTCGTTGGAACAGCCCTTGCTTATACAAATCATTATTATAATTCGACATTTTCTCCAGCCCGGTTTGATCTTTAGGGGCTAAAAATCGTATCGACTTCAGCAAACTTTCCTTGAGCTGTTCTTCCGTCAATTGATCTTTAATTAAATAATCATCGGCATCAAGCTTAACTGCTTGCTGGGCGTAATGAAAATCCTCGTGACAGGTTAGGAAAATAATTCGGACACCCGGCTTCTGCTTAATAAACATTTCGGCAAGCTCAATTCCGTTTTTCTTCGGCAAGCCAATGTCCGTAATGATAATGTCCGGTGACATCTCTTGAAACAAATGCATAGCCTTTGTACTGGAGTAGCTTGTTCCGATTAGCTGCAAATTCAATTCTTCCCAGTTAATCATTTGCTCCAGCACCTTTAGCACAGGCACATCATCGTCAATAATCATCACTTTATGCATCATAACTTAGCTGCCTCCCCTGATACAAGTAATTCACTTTCTTGAATCGGTATGCGAATAATAGCTGCAGTTCCGCCTGTATCAAGCGACTGCAAGGTTAATGAAACGGATTGGTCGAATGTAAGCCTTAACCTTCGCACGACATTAATAAGCCCAACTCTTTCATAGGATGAGTATTTCTCCGGATCATCATTCTGCAAAAGGTGATTAAGTGAATCGAGCTGCTCTTGTTCCATCCCTTCGCCATTATCCTCAATCACGATGACAACATCCTGCTTGTCCCAGCTGGCGCGAACAATAATTTTTGGATCAGGCACATCAACCAAACCGTGCACTATTGCATTTTCTACAACGGGCTGAAGAACAAGCTTTGGAATAATTAGCCGCTCGGTGGAACGATCCAGCTGAAATTGCAAATCAATTTGCATTTCATTGCGAATTTGCATAATATCGGCATAGTGGCGAAGCAATCTGCACTCTTCCTGCAGTGTAACAGGCTCGCTGACTTTCAAGTATGCGCGAAGCAAATTCATTAAGGAGTCAATAACGCCTGAGTGCAGCTGATCCTTTTGCAGCATAAGACTGAATTTAATTGAATTAAGCGTATTTATAAGAAAATGAGGCCGGATTTGCATAAATAGTGCTTCCAGCTCCATTACTTTTTTCTGTTCTTGTTCCTGTTCAATATCTGCGATCAGCTTTTGCAGCTGATCCAGCATCGTATTTATTGATTTGCTCGTCTCCGCAATATCATCCTCACCTTTTACATCCAGGCGCATATCTAAGTTCCCCATACCGAATTGCCGCACAACCCGCTGCAGCTTTTGAATTGGAGTATACAGCTTCTTGGCAATATACATGGAGAAAATGGAGAATACAAAAAACAAGCCGATTATGCATGCAATCGCCGTATAGAAAGTACGGGAAATTTGACCAGTTAATGCTTCTTGTGTCGTTTCGTAAACAAGCTTCCAGCCAGTTTTGTCCAAAATGATTTCAGAGCGCAGATTGTCATTTTTCTTATCCGTCTTTTCGAAATTAATATCACTTTTATTTAGTATAATTTTGCCTTCAGAATCAAATAATGCGGCCTGTCCGAACTGCACAGGCTTTAGTAAGCCTTCAAAATAACTGTCAGAAATACTAATTAATAAAATAGAAGCAGGATCTTTTTGGTTCAAATAAGGAATCACTCTTGCAATGAAATAATTGCTCTTCCCGGATGTGGCGTCTGTAAACAAGCCGAGCCACTGCAACGACTCCAGCTGCTTTGTATCCACCTTTTGGAGCAGGGCTTTCAAATTGAGCTGCACATTTTTCATGCCTTCGCTATTAGAAGAAATAATAAAGTCTTTGCGATTTACGAGGAACATACGAATGTTGTAGTTCAACGTTTTTGAAGTAATAAGCGATAAATCATCTTCTATCTGTTTATACATCTGATAGTCGTTATAACTGTTCAAACGCTCGGTATTGGCAAAATCGCTCAAATACTCCTTAAACCGGGTGTCATTTACGATATAAAAAGAAGAGAATGAAATATCATCGATGGTCCGCGCAATTTCGTCATTAATTACGTTCAAAAAGTTGTCATTGCTAAGCTGGACCTTTTCGATCATCGAATCCTTAATTAAAATATAAGATCCAACAGATACTGCAATAATCGGCAAAAAAATAAAAACGAGAAACGACAGCTGTATTCTTCGATGATAGGATAATTTTGACATGGCTAATCGCTCCTCGCTTTATATCGGAATAAACAAAATTATTGTAACATACAACCTTTAGAACCGTGCAATTGCAGACAAGCTTTTTCTAAATCGGCCAACGTGCTCCTCCAAAGGACGGCGGAAGCGGTTGATCCTTGCGGACAATCATTATGAAATAAGTGAAATCGTGCAAGACTCGCCTTGCTCCATTTGAAAGCTATAAATATTGTTTTTTTCATCAACATGAAGCTGAACCGCTGCTTCAGGTTTATTGATTTTTAATTGTTCAAGGCTAAAAATAGAGATAATTCCTGTCGCTGTAGCTGTAATCCGCGCCTGCAGCAATTTTGCTTGCTTCCATTCCAAATCTATCGTAAATCCGCCTCTTGCACGGAGCCCGTTCACTTTCCCTGAAGGCCATGCCTGCGGCAGGGCAGGCAGAAATTGCAGCTCTCCGCCATGGGATTGCAGGAGCATTTCTTGAATGGCGCTGGCTCCTCCAAAATTGGCATCGATCTGGAAAGGAGGGTGGTCGCCGAATAAGTTGGGGTGGACAGCCTTTTCAAGCAATTGTCTAATGCTGGAATAGGCTTTTTCCGCATCGCCCAGTCTGGCCCAGAAATTGGCAATCCATGCCTGGCTCCAGCCCGTATGCCCTCCGCCATACGACAATCTGCGTTCCAGCGTCGTTCGAGCAGCAGCGGCCAATTCAGGCATATGACGAGGTATAATTTGTTCACCTGGATGCAAGGCAAACAGATGAGAAATGTGGCGATGTCCCGGCTCTGCCTCATCATAGTCCTCCGACCACTCCATAATTTGACCATGCTTGCCGATTTGCGGCTTAGGAAGCCGCGACTGAATATTGCGCCATTGTGCAATAAGCCTGCTGTCAGTATCTAATTTTTCTGCCGCATTAGCTGCTGCATCAAGCAAGCAGTAAATGACTTGCGAGTCCATAGAAGGGCCCATACAAAGCGAGCCTTTCTGTCCGCTGGAAGCTATATAAGTATTTTCCGGAGACACCGACGGTCCCGAAACAAGCTTGCCTTGCTCGTCCTCTACAAGAAAGTCTGCAAAAAATAATGCCGATTCTTTCAAGACGGGATAAGCACGCTCTTGCAAGAACATTATATCTTCGTTATAGCGATAATGCTCCCACATATGAAGCGCCAGCCACGCGCCGCCCGTTGGCCAAAAGATTGCAGGCGTCCAGGCCGTAAATATATCTGTCTCCGCCCAAATATTCGTTACCGAATGGGCAACAAATCCGTTTGCACCATACAAATGGCGTGCTGTTTCTTTTCCGTTTGCGGCCATTCTTTCAATTAAATCAAATAAAGGAGTATGACACTCGGCCAGATTGCCGGTTTCTGCAATCCAATAGTTCATCTGCAAATTAATGTTAAGGTGAAAATCTGATTCCCACGGTGGCGTAAAGCTTTCATTCCAGATGCCTTGCAGGTTTGCCGGCAAGCTGCCATCACGCGAGCTGGAAATGAGCAAATACCGTCCATACTGATAAAATAACAGCTCCAAGCCATTATCTTCATGGCCTGCTTGATATTTTTTAAGCCGCTGAGAGGTCGCTGCTTGCTGCAGCTCATCTCTATGGGCATACGGTATTTCCAGTGAAACACGATCGTATAAAGCTTTGTAATCTTGCTGGTGCGCCGCCTTCAGTTGTTCGAAGGGAGCAGAGGCGCAGAGGGCGGCTTCTTCCAATGCATGCTTTTGCGGATCTAATTGGCGAAATGATGTTTGTGCCGTTACGACAAGCATAACGCTGCTTGCCCCTTGAATATCCACATAATTGCCCGATGTTTGACAGGTTCCGCCTTCCACAATAGCCTTAAGCACAGCTGCATACTCGATCCCATCCGGTCCGCACTGACCTTTCATGATGAGCGTATGCTCATCCTCATTAGCAATAGTTCCTTCGAAGGGTCTGCGGCTAAATCTGGCCGTTAGACTAAGCTTTTGCTCTGCTGATGCTGTTAATTTAATAATGATCGCCTGATGAACCGCGCTTGCAAATAGTTCTCTTTTATACTGTACACCCGCAGCATTGTACTCAACGGAAGCGACCGCATCATTCAAATCCAGGCTGCGTTTATATTGCTCTACAGCATCCATGTTTTCAAACTGCAGCAGAAGATCGCCAAGCGGCTGATAGGGGGAAAAGTAATGCGGCGTATTGGTCATATGAAGCAGCGCCTGCTTTTCCGCCTCGCGCAAATGGCCAGCTTGCAGCAAGCTTCTTATTTCTGTCAGCTTCTCCCTGGACAATGTGCGGCTGCTTCCTTTTTTGCCGCCATACCATACAGAATCTTCATTCAGTTGTATCCGTTCAGTGCCTGTGCCGCCAAACACCATAGCTCCCAGGCGCCCGTTCCCTATAGGGAACGCGTCAGTCCAAGCCGCTGCAGGCTGCAGTTCAAGCAACCTGCTGTCATATTTCATTGCAGCTCCTCACCACCTTTTCAGATAAAAATAAACAGGTATCAATTCTAGTCTATCCGTAATAACGGTGAAGTACAGGCATTCTTTCTATTCAATCGTGAATTTTTTTACCTTTACTAATTTAAAGGATTAACTAAGGAAAGAGACTCACTTGAGGGTGTCGATTAATTGTGGATAGGGCAACAAGCAATAGAAAGAAATGCTACTGCGATCCAGTTTGGGATTCCGACCGCTGTTGTAGTCCAATTTTCTTGAATAAATAACCCCTGTAAAGGATAAAATTGGCCTACAAAGGCGGACGCTGACGCTTCTCCATTCCCAATCTTGCTCTCCGTGCCTCTTTCTTATTGCTTATCAAAGTTGCCCACAATTAATCGACACCTTCCTCTATTCTCTTATCATTTAAACTGTGCAATTGTAGACAGCCAATTTGCGAATGAGTGGGGTGTCCTCATGCTCCGTTACGGTTAATCTTACTTTAGTGGCTGCAATCGGCTCAAAGCGGTCAATTTTTTTATGACCAATGGCGCTTCCTTCTGCTACCGTTTTCCATGCGCCATCAGAGAATACTTCCAGCTTGTAGGCTCGAACGCGCTCACCGTATGCAATATGCTCCATGGTCACAATGTGATCGATAACATTTTGTTCGTCGAGAACAAGCTCCGTCACGTTACCTTCAGCGGCAGTCTCATATAGAGGTGCGGCAAAGCGTCTTCTAATTTCTTCACCAAACTCAAGTACTCTTTCCACATCTGCATCCGGGAACAGCCCGCTGGAATCTGGTGCAATATTAAGCAGCAATACGGCCCCATGACCAACTGAACGATAATAAATATCCATTAATTGCTCCAATGTCAAAAGCGTATGCTCTTCATCCGGATGCCAAAACCAGCGGTCCTTGCGGATCGGCACGTCGCATTCTGCCGGCACCCAGCGCGGCGTTTGCGGCAGCCATTTTAATGAAGCATCGCTAAACATGCTCACTCGAGCTGATTCTGCAGTATTCCAGCAAGGATATGGAGCAAGGCCGTCCTCATTGCCCACCCAGCGAATCGTTGGCGCACCCATATTAAATACCATCGCATTTGGCTGATGCTGATTAATCAAGTCCATGATGCGCTGCCAGTTGTATTCTCTTCCTTCTGAACCGGCGCCATCAAACCATATTTCGGTAAGCGGTCCATAGCCGATAATTAGCTCTTCTAATTGTTTTGCATAAAACTCATCATATGCTGCGGCATCCGGGTAGCAGGGCTCATGACGATCCCAAGGCGACAAATACAAGCCAAAGCCGATGCCTTCTGCACGGCAAGCTTCTTCGCACTCGCGCACAACGTCACCTTTTCCGTTTTTCCATGGGCTGGATGCGACAGAATAGTCTGTCGTTGCCGTAGGCCACAGACAGAAGCCGTCATGATGCTTCGCCGTAAGTACAAAATATTTAAAGCCGGCTTCTTTTGCCGTTTTTACCCATTGTCTGGCATCAAGGCTTGCAGGATTGAACTTCACTGGCGAGTCCGTACCATCTCCCCATTCCTGATCGCAAAACGTATTCATCCCGAAATGGCAGAACATGCCCATCTCCATATCCTGCCATGCCAATTGCGCCTCGCTTGGACGAGGCAATTGCTGTACCTGCTTCTCCATCCCAATAACTCCTTTGCTTATGCAAGAAGAGCTTTGAATTAGCTGCTGTTAGCGTCCTTCAAAGCTCTATCTATTTTTTAGCTTATTACTTAACTAAGCCTTTTTCTTCAATAATTTTGTTAGCTTCTTTTACCATCCATGCTTGCACTTCATCGATCGGCTCGTTGCTCAACATAAATTTGCTGAAGCCGTCGCCGATTACTTTAGTAATTTCGGAAGTACCAGTAGTCATCACTTTTGGAGCATCCAGGAACTGAATGTCTTCGCTGGCTACAGAGTAACGAAGGGAGTCTACATCGTACCATTCTTCTTTACCTTCGATCAAACGTTCAAGGATCGCATTGTTGTCAGCTTTTTTCCAGCCGGAGAATTCAACTCTTGATTTAGAATCGACTGTTGTCATAAAGCGCATCAATTTGAAGGAAGCTTCTTTATTTTTGGATGTATTACCCATTACCAATTGGCTGCCGCTTGTAAAGTATTTGCCGTTATCATACTCTTTTGGCTCAGCGCCTTTTGGAGGAAGCGGAACCGGTGCAAATGCTGTTTTGAAATCATGCGGATACTGATCTTGGTTACCTGGGTCAGGAATTGTAAAGTTACCTGTAAGAATCATTGCTGCTTCATTGTTGAAAAACTCTGTACGGTAGTTCAATTTTGCTGCCAAAACGTCAGCGTAAGGCTTAGCGGATTTGTCGATATCTTCCATGTCTTTGCGAAGCTGGAAGAAGTATTTGTAGCTCGGGTCAGCCAAAATGCTTGTACCGTCGTCATATACAAACGGGTCTTTCATAACGGTTTGCGCAGGAGCGTTCATATAAAGCTCCCAAGTGTGGAAGTAGGATCCGTAACGTTTGTCTACACCTTCACCTTTAGTAAGCTTTTTCGCATAATCGCGGTAGTCATCCCATGTCCAGCCGAATTTAGGAACTTCCAAGCCCGCCTCATCAAGAGCGTCTTTGTTCAGCATGACATAGTTTACGCTTTTCGTATATTGCATACCATAGTACTTGCCTTCAACTTTAGGATTTACATAATACTCATCTTCAGCAACTAGTCCTTCTTTTTCATAGAACTCGTTCAAAGGAGCAAGAGCGTTTCTTGTTGCTCTTTCAAGCACTGCGCCCAAGCTTGGAATTTGTACAACGTCTACAGCTTCTCCAGAAGAGATCAAAAAGTCAAGCTTTTTAAGCATTTCCACAGAGTCACCTGGCACCAATACAACATGCTCTACTTTAATATCCGGATTTTGGTCCATGAACTCTTGAAGCATAGCTTTTGTATTAGCCTCAGTCGCTTCGTTATCCCAGTTATAATACTTGATGGTTACTTGCTTGCCATCACCGTTTCCAGGTTTAGAGCTTGAGGTGCCGCCATCCGTGCCATTGTTTTCGTTTTTGCCGCCGCATGCGCTAAGCACAGTCGCCAATACAAAAACAAGAGCAAGCATAGCTAGAAAACTACGTTTTTTATTTTGCATCATCTTCACTTACCCCCTAAAAATTTTCGTAATATATTCTGTTTCGCCCTAAGTATAACGATAAAGCACAAATCGCAAGAGTAAAATTTTGAGCATGTACGATTGTTATTTTTACCTTTAGAGCAAAATTAAACCCGATTAGCCTTTAACCCCGCCAAGCGCAATTCCGTTAATAACTTGCTTTTGCAAGACGATAAACACAATGATTAGCGGAATAATCGCGGACAAGGCTGCCATCATCATAATGGCATAGTTATTCGTATAATCATCTCTAAAGAGCGTTATACCAAGAGGAATCGTATAGAGCTTTTTGCTTAGCAAGAAAATAAGCGGATTTTGATAATCGTTCCAAGTCCAAATAAATTTGATGATAGCAACTGTAGCCAGTACCGGCTTACACAGCGGCAGCATAATGGAAGTGAAAATTCTTAGCTGCCCAGCTCCGTCTATTCGCGCCGCTTCCATAAAGTCGTCACTGACTCCTGCCATGAACTGGCGAAGCAAGAATGTGAAATAGATGGAAAACATGCTCATGATAATAATTGCAGCATGCGTATCATACAATCCCATCCATCTAATAAGCAAGAAGCGTGGAATTAGAGTCGCTTGGTCAGGAATAATCATGAAAGAAATCAATCCTAGAAATATTAGGTTTCTTCCTTTAAATTGCAATTTTGTGAATGCGTAAGCTGCCATTGAAGAAATAATCAGTGTAATCACTGTTGTAATAATAGCAATCTGAATCGAGTTCCAGTAGAACGTGTAGAATGGTACTCTGCCCATCCATACCGCCTTGAAATTGTACATAAAGTTCGTTGCTTCCGGTATCCATTGAATCGGGAAACGCATAACGTCTTTTTCAAACTTGAATGCTGCCGAAATCATCCAAATGAGCGGAATAAGGAATACGATGGATAGTGCGCCCATAATGACCGTTACAACAATTTTACTAAAATTTTTCCGCACAAGCTGCATGGTAGTCTCTCCCTTCTTATGTCTAGTTTTCTTTGTTCATTTTCCAGGTCAGTGCCGTAACTAAACCGATAATGGCAAACAACAGCCAGGAAATAGCCGAAGCGTAGCCCATATTGTAATTTTTAAAGCCTTCTTCATAAATCCGGTATACCAGCACGGAGGAAGAGTTGTTCGGTCCGCCCTCTGTTAAAAATGCAATGATATCGAACACTTTGAAGGAACCGATCAGCATCGTAATAAAGAGGAAGAAAATAGTCGGACGCAATAGCGGCACTGTAATTTTAAAAAACTTTTGCAAGGTGGTGGCACCGTCAATTTCCGCAGCTTCGTACAGCTCTTCAGAAATATTAGTAAGACCGGCCAAGAAGATAATAATGGTGTAGCCAAGCCCTGCCCATGAAGTAATAATCGCAATCGACAGCAGGGAGGTTTTCGGATCAACAAGCCATTTCGGCGGAGAAGATATGCCGATGTCCATCAAAAACTGGTTAATCGGCCCAAGCGAAGGATGGAACAATGCGCTCCACACTGCAGCTACCGCTATAATGGAAGAAATATAAGGAATAAAGAAAGTCACCTTAAAGTAATCCTTAAAATGAACCTTGCTGTGAATAACAACTGCAAGCACTAGCGCGATTGCAATCGGAATAGGTACAGTTAGAAACGTATAGAGTAAATTGTTTTTCAGAGCCGTCATAATCGTCGGATCATCTGTAAACATTTTCACATAGTTGGCAAAGCCGTTGAATTTAATGCCGGATATGCCGGACAGCAAATCCCAGGATGAAAAACTCAAGTACAATGAGAACAGCAGAGCAAAGACATTCAGCAATAGCATGCCGATAATTTCAGGCGCCAAAAACAGCCAGCCAATCAAAGCTTCCTTCCGCTTTGGTGTCCAAAACTTTTTAGCTCTTTGTCCGTCCATAGTAGATAGTTGCTTAGCAGAATTCACTTTGTATCACCTCGGTATCCATTTATTTTTCATAATCATAATAAAAAAAGCCTTCTTTCGAAGGCTTGATTCTGACTAGAGGCGTGTAAAATTTTGACCTTTTTTTGATGGTCATTTACATTTATTGGAGATATTTGCTGTACAAGCGTTGATATGGAATACTCGTCATCCGTCGTATGGAAATTGTGGTAGCACCAGGTAGCGCCGACCGTTTTTGTATGGAATATCATATACATTACTCACGCGCGCTGAGCTAACTGTATCTCCTCAGGCCGTTGAAAAACGCTAACGGAACTTAGGAGGGAGTCGATTAATTGCGGGCAACTATTAAAAAGCAATAAAGAAAGGGGAAACGGAGAGCAAGAATGGGAATGGAGAAGCGTCAGCGTCCGCCTTTGTAGGCTAATTTTATCCTTAACAGGGTTTATTTATTAAAAAAATTGGACTACAACAGCGGTCGGAATCCCAATCTTGATCGCAGTGGCACCCCTTTTTATTGCCTAAATAGAGCTTCTCAGTTCCGTTACAATTCTAAACTATAACGTGAAGAATGTTATCGAGAGTTTACGATTCAATGGTGTGAGGATAATGAAATTGTCTTTGAATAAGTTTGGGCTAAGCCTCAAAATCGTTTGAAGTGTCCTTCACCCGATACCAATACTGATATATTTCTTTGTAGCCAAGCTTAGCGTACAATCTAAGCGCAGGTGCATTATTGGCAACGACCGCAAGGTAGCTGTCTGTAGCACCGTTTTTTATTCCCCAATGCAGCAGATGAAGAATCATTTGTTCGGCAAAGCCTCTATTTCGAAACGCTACATTTGTAACAATATCGTATAAGCCTATATAGTTTCTTTCGATAATCCCAAGACCGCAAGCGGCTGTTTGCCCCTCGTGAAAGAATGTAATAAATGCTTTTTTCGTTTTAATATTGGACAGCATGCGTGTCATCGTCGTTTTTTTGTCAGGGTTGATTTGATTGAATAGACAGAAGGAATCGAGCCACTCCAGACCAAGCTGCTCATCTATTTTCATGGTATGCATTTGCGGCTGAATGATGCTGTCCAGCTTCATCGTTTGTACACTAGTCGTATCGATGCGTAAATAGCCCGCCTGTTCAAGCAGACAGTCTAAGCTGCCGGGTTGCACAAAAGGTGTAATTTTATAAGTAGTCTGCAGCTGATTTTCCTTGTATATCTGCTCGCAGCAGGCTATTTTTTGTTGTATATCCAGGCTTGAATGGTAAATGGGATTAATGGAATTGGCTCGCTTCGTATAGCCGTCTGCAAAACGCAGTATCCAGCCGTCATACAGTAAGGTAGATAGGGGCGGCCAGTTATTTAACGATAGCTCTTCAATAAATTTGTTGTGCATCGTTCTTCTCCTTGCATAGATATAAGTTATACTGAATAAATATACAAAATAATTAATAAATATTCAATAGGTGAACCGGCAGCTTGAACAACATTTGCCCAAATGTATTATACTGATTGTGAATCATACTTAGAAAAGGCAGCACATACGGGTGGGAGGAAGCAAAGTGGAGGAAGAGCAATTTACAATTTTTGATCATGAAATGAAGCCGATTGGAGTCGCAGCCAGAAGCGAGGTGCACAAGCAGGGCTATTGGCATGAAACGTTTCAATGCTGGTTCGTCTCGCGTGAGGAAGATGAACATTATATATACCTGCAAATTCGCAGTGCTGATAAAAAGGATTACCCTTCGCTTTATGATATTACGGCAGCTGGACATCTATTATCCGATGAAACCGTGGAGGACGGAGTAAGAGAAATAAAGGAAGAGATCGGAATCGATGTCAAGTTTGATGAGCTCAAGTCTTTAGGCATTATGAAATATGCGATTGAAAATAATAAAATAATCGACAGGGAATTTGCCCATGTTTTCTTGTATCAATCCAATCGCAGTTTTGAGGATTTTACTCTGCAAACAGAAGAAGTTGCAGGTATGCTGAAGGCAAAGCTAAGTGATTTTAGCGGGCTGTGGAGAAAGAATAGGGCCAACATTGAGATCGAAGGCTATGAGCTGAATGAAAGCGGGAAGAAACAATTTTTTCGCAAAATAGTAAGCAGAGAGCACTTTGTGCCCCATAGCGAGCAGTATTATATGGACGTGATTGAAGCTATCTATCGTTATTTAGATTAGATTGCTGAGACAGAAAGAAAGATCGGAGCCACGTGCCCAATCTTTCTAAACTGTCCGTAAACGGGAGTGAGTAGTGAAGCTTTCGCTTTGCCGAGTGCAATTACAAGAAGCGGACCAGAGCTTCAACGAATTTTTCCAAATAAAGCTGATCCACTTCGTCGAACCGGTTTAAGCTTGGGCTGTCAATATCAAGCACGCCAAGCAGCTCACCTTCTTTTAGAAGAGGAATAACGATTTCAGAGTTGGATGCAGCATCGCATGCGATATGGCCTGGAAATTGGTGAACATCCTCGACGCGCACCGTTACTCTTTTTTGTGCTGATGTACCGCATACGCCTCTTCCAATCGGAATTCTTACACATGCCGGCAAGCCTTGGAATGGGCCGAGCACTAAACCTTCCTCATCCAGCAAATAAAACCCGACCCAGTTAATATCCTGCAGGAATTGGCCCAGCAATGCTGAAGCGTTTGCCAAATTCGCAACTTGGTTCGTTTCTCCCTCGAGAAGTGCAGCTAATTGCTTAATCAAAAGACTGTATTTTTCTTCGCGTGTACCTTCATAAGCAGTCGTTTGGAACATTGGCGATTCCCCCATACTTTTCTATTAAACTAATCCTACTTGATTACTATGGTTTAGTCAATCGCAAGTCCGTGCGAATAAAATAATTTTGTTTATAATTCATACTTTACTTATAGGAATTATATGTTTATTATAAAACATAATTACTGGAAATCACTTTGAAGGAGGAGTTAAATTGGCAAACAACCATTTGGATGTAAGGAATATTGGAGGAATACACGCTATTCCTGAGCTGGCGCCGCAATGGAAAAAGCTTGATCTCGCTGAAATATTGAAGCGGCCTGCAGCATTTGTATCCGTTAGCCAGAACAAGTCGCTCTATGAGCCTTGGGGCGTGCAGGGGCATGAAAATCACCGTGAGAGAGGGAGCTTGCCAGCAACCATTAAAGTTGTTGAGGCTGCCCGCCAATTTGACAACTTCGTATCGTTTAACTGGATTGGCTATTGTGTATTTCGCGAGGATTATCCGCAATCTATTTTTGATAAAGTGCAGTATGAGACATGGGTGGAGAAAGTGAATTTCACAGAGGAGCAGAAGAAGGAGGATGCCGAGCTGGTGGATGAGCTGCGCGCATTGGTGCGGCCAGGTGATTTGGAGTTTAATGAGCTTGCCCTGCAAACCGCTTTTGTCGGTACTCAGCTTCCGCTTGAGCTGGCTAGAAAACGGGTAGAAGTAATTGTGTTTACTGGCATTCACCTTGACTGGTGCATCGAGGGAAATGTGCGCTCAGCGCGTGACAATGGGTATTTGCCAATTGTCATTGGCGACGCCACAGGCTGCGTGAAGCCGGAGCAGGAGGCGGCGGCTATGGAACGCATTAACAATTTCTTTGCACCGGTTATTTCAGCGGACACCTTTGTTCAGCTGCTTGGAGCTCCAGCGGCGGTTGGAGCGAGGTAGATAGATAAGGAAAAACAGCCCTTCCTTTTTTGAAGGAGGGCTGTTTTTCTATACGCAAAATGAGCAATTAACAGGATTATTTTTGCTATACAGTGTTTCTCTCGGGATTTTATTTAAACTTACAATATTACACAGACCTTACCTTTTCATTGCCTTCTTTCAGCAGCTTGGCTGCTAATGCCCCAATCAGCAATGACCATACAGCGGATGAAATGCCAAAGAAGGAAACATTCGCAATAGAAATGACAAAGGCAAACAAGACGGAGTATTTGAATTGCGTCTCCTTGAATGCCGACTGCAGGCTGCCCAGCAAGACGCCAACAAGTGAAAAGCCGGTCAATAAGGCGATGAAATAGCCAGGGAGCATCTGGATAAGAACGATTAGTTTCCATGAGAATAAGCCAAATAAAATAACGAGGACACTCGAAACGATAGCGGCTTTATAGCGCTGCGACTTTTCTCCTGCTTCCTCACTGCTGCAAAGAGCAGTCATCATTCCTCCAATATTTAGTGCTTGTCCCCCAAAAAAACTTGCCATTACCGTTCCGATTCCAGAAGCAACTATTGTTTTATTAGCTGGCGGATCAAATCCGTTCTTCTTTAGCGCTGCCAGGGCTACAGCTAGATCATTGCTGATGACCAGTATAGCAAGCGGCAGTGCCAGCGAAAGAAGATTCGCAGCGGAAAACTGCGGCACTACAAATTGCGGCAAGCTGAACGGAATAGGCACGGCTTCAGGAAAACTGTACACAATAAATAAGCCGATCAGACCAAATACGAGCACGCCGAGCAGCGGCGGCAGCGCTTTGGATAGTTTAGGAGTAAGGAAGAAACCGAGAATTGCGAGTCCTGCCACCAATGGCGATTGCTGAAATACCGGTACAATATCAACGACGTAATGCAGGATTAAGCCGGCAAGCATAGCATCGATCAGTGGCCTTGGAATAAGCTCGAGCAGCTTATTGAATATACCGGTCAAGCCCAGCACGGCAATGATAGCGCCTGCCATCAGATAGCTGCCGACTAGCTCGGGTAAGCTTACCTGCATAGCGCTTGTACTCAAAAATGCAGCAGCCGTTATAGAGTGTGCTCCGGCAAATGGGATTTTATAGTGCAGAGTGAGCCATAAATTCAGCCCTCCTCCAAAAACATAAACAATAAACAGCCAAGAAACGAGTGCTGCAGTCGTTAACTCTAATCGCTGCGCAGCTGTAATTACCATCATCGCTCCGCCTGTACATGCCATAAGTGCAGATAAGATTCCAGCGGAAGTGTTTTGTGCGTTCATTTGTGCATTCCTTCTATTCTTTAGGTACTTAAAGATGACAGAGGTTCCGTTATTTCGTCAAAAACGGCGATTTTGGGCATGGAAGTTGACACACGTTCCGCTATTACCCCGAAATACCCCGAAAACAAGGAGAATCAAGCGAGTTAGCGGAACGTGTGTCCTCTAAGATTAAAATAAGGACATTTTTAAGCGAATAACGGAATGAGTGTCCAGTTGCCAATCTCTGCTCATTCTTGAAAGTCGCTTGGCTCCGATATTACGCCGTATCGCTCCAAAGCTTTGCTTGTCGTCTCTAGCATCCGCCGTTTCAAATAACCGCCATTGATAACCCGCACACGCTTGCCCAGAAAACGCAGCTTGGACAGCAAGTATTCCTGCTCTCTTTCCATCAAGCATATGGTAACGCTGTAGACGTCAGTTTCTTCGTTATAATCTACGGTTTTTTCGAAGCTGGACAGGGCATAAAGAATGCGCGACAGCTCTCTATTATACATGGGCAGCACTTCGATGCGCACTTCTCTTTTTCGTGAAGCTAGCAATCTTTCTATTTTTGCCAGAATGCGTTGTGCCTCGGACGGCTCCAGCTGCTCTTCTTCGATGGCGGCTAATTTACTAAGCCTAGTGCTCATCATCGTTTTTCGTTTCAAATGGTACCAAAGCAAGTACCACTCCTTCTTCACCATGGAATATTCCAGCTTGTAGGGCAAGGCCGGATGCTCCTCAGCCGGATTAGCCGGAGCGGCATGATCGCGAAGGCTGCTTGTGAACGTTAGACGTATTTTGTTATGCTCCATAATATGCCGGCGCAGCACGCGGATAAGCGGATGATAAAGCTGTTTTTCTTTGCTGCGCGCCTTCTCGATCAAGTGGGAAGAGAGGTTCAGAGCAGTGTCCTGCTCGACAATTGTGCGCAGCTTTGCCAGGGTATCTTCCGTAAAAGCAGCGACAGCGGAAGGGTGGTCCAGCATCGTTTTGAGCCATGCTCTTTCTTGCGAGGTCGTCATGAACGTGCCTGAATCGTCCAAGCGCGAAATAATTTGATAGTTAAAGATCTTCTCGAACAGATTCATAATATGACGCGATCTCCTTCCATTCAGCAATCAGCTCCTGACGCAAAAAGAGCGGCTCCAGCACCTCGCAGCTTGATCCGAAGCTGCGCAGCCACGGCTTGATCTCAGTCGTGCCATTCACCGTGATCTCATAAATAAAGGAGCTCTCACCCTCGGAATGAATATGTCCCCATTGTCCCTGGAGCAGGACCCGTTCCTTTATAAAATTATTACCAGAGCCTTTCGGATGAAAAAAACGCGCGCGTACTGTAACTGGGCGGCCAGTATCAATCAGCCAGCTGTTTGTCATACGCTGCTCCAGCTCTATCGATTTTTGTTCAAATGGCAACTGCCCAACCGCGTCCTCTACCTCCAGCTGCGTAATGCCTTCCAAACGATATTTGCGAATCCCAATTTTGCTGTTGGACAACAAATACCAGCGGCCATACTGGTGGTCATAGACAACCTTAAGCGGAAGCGTCGTGACGTGCTGTCCTGCATGCTCGCGTTCAAAGAGGGGATTCGTATTTTTAGAGGAGTAGCTTTTTTCAGACTTTGGCGAAAAGTATAAAAAGCTCACTTTGCAGCGCTGTTCGATGGCGCTAATGAGCGTGAATAAATGTGCTTCGTCCAATATGCGGGAATTGTAGTGATATTTATATAAAAATGGCTCTGCAGCCGCACTGCCGGACTGCCTGCGCAGAAGCTGTTTTTTGAGACTGTCGCGCAGCAAATAGCCTTGCACAGAAGGAACCTGCGTATTGGCCATGATGTCTACGAAATCGAACAGCTCGACCAGCTCCTCGTCAGACAAGCCAGCAGCGAGGTCGTTCTGCAATCGGTAACGGAAAGGACGCGCAGTATGTTCCTTTTTTATAACGCCTACTTCCTCTAAATATTTCAGATCGGCGCGAATCGTTTTCTCATCCGGCATGGGAAGATAGGAGGGCAGGCTTGCACTGCATATTTCCAGCAGTTCTTTGGCAGTCAGCACCTGCCCGTCCATCGCATCGAGCAGCAAGGAAATACGCTCGCTCTCCGTTTCCTTGACAGATTTGGCGCGAAATAAAAACAACAGAATCGGATCGCTGGACTCATAGTAGCTGAATTGGATAGCGTCGGACAGCTGCTTGCGCTGCTCCTCAGGCAGATGCTGATACACGCCATTCAAAATTTCTTTTAGCCGGCGCTGCGTCTTATCGAAAGTATGAACAGATATGCCAAGACGCTCGGCAAACTGCTGCCTGTTGAATGCGCCGCTCGTCAGAACGAGCATGCGCAGAAATTGAATTTCTTTATCAAAACCTTCCTTCGCCACTGGCATCCCTCATTTTCTTCATCCTGACATGCAAAATGCCGGCGTCGAGGAAGGTTTCCTCCGACACGGCGGCATAACCCAGCTTGTGGTAAAATGACTCGGCCGATAGCTGCGCATCCAGGATGATAGCACTAAAGTTCTGCTCGCTAATATCCTTTTCCATCAGCTCAATCAGCTGCCGCCCCAAGCCATGTCCGCGGTAAGAGGACAGCACGGCAATTCTTTGCAGCTTGGCCGTATGCTCATCGTACATGCGATAGCGCCCTGCTGCGACTGGCTTGCTGCCGTCGAGCAATAGAAAATGCCTGCAGGCATCCCAGGTTGAATCAAATTCATCGACCTCAAGCTCCACAGGAACCTGCTGCTCTTTGACGAATACTTCCATTCTAACTGCAAGGCATTGCTTAAGCTGCTCATCGGACGTTACTATAATTTCTTGTATATGCATAGGTCAACCACTCCTTAATGCCGATAACCTTCTATTCTATCTATTTCTGAAATTGTAACATAATCGCGCTATGGCAACCAATTGGTATGATCTTCTGCAATGCGGCTAATAGGACAGCTGTAAATTATTCGTCGCCATACTTTTACCATGTTCATATGGGGAATAATAAGCGAAGATAGGTTTAGTTGGGAAGGGGGCATCAAGATGAAACAGACTATAGTAGAAGAGCTGAAAAGGATTGAACGGCAGGAGCAGGTTCAGATCGTCTATGCATGCGAATCTGGCAGCAGGGCGTGGGGTTTCCCGTCTCAGGATAGCGATTACGATGTAAGATTTATATACGTGCGTCCAGCAGAGTGGTATTTATCTGTTTTTGACAAGCGGGATGTCATCGAAAGACCGATCAGTGATAGGCTGGATATCAACGGCTGGGATATAAAAAAAGCGCTGCGCTTGTTCCGCAAGTCGAATCCGCCGCTGTTGGAATGGCTGCAGTCTCCTATCTGCTACATGGAGCATACGCCGGTCACGGAGAAAATTCGCGAGCTGACAGCAAAAGCATTTTCGCCAAAAGCTTGCATGTATCATTATTTGCATATGGCAAAAGGGAATTACCGCGAGTATTTGCAGGGTGAGCAGGTTAAAATCAAAAAGTATTTTTACGTGCTGCGTCCTATATTGGCTTGCGCATGGATTGAACGCTATCATTCGATGCCTCCTATAGTATTTGAGGAGCTGGTTGATTCCATCGTACCGCAGAGCAGCGAGCTTAAAGCGGTTATTATTGATTTGCTGGCCCGCAAGCGGGCAGGCGAGGAATTGGATGTTGCGCCAAGGATTAACGTCATTAATACTTATTTGGATAAACAAATTGATTATTATGAACAGCTGGCTTCTAGCATGGAGAGCTCAGAGGGCGTAGTGGACAAACAACTGGATGAATTGTTTCAGTATGCTTTATATGATAAAAGGGAATGAGGGAGTTGAAGGAGTAATGGCTTATCAAACGATAAATGGTGTTCGCGTATGGGGGAATCCGGATGAAGGAGCGCTTTCCCAAGCGATTACGTGTTCGAACACAGGCAAGGTTGTGCAGACGCTGCTTATGGCAGATCACCATAAAGGGTACAGTCAACCGATTGGCGGCGTAGTTGTATATGAGGGGCAAATATCGCCTTCCGGGGTCGGCTATGATATTGCCTGCGGCAATAAAGCGGTGCGAACGAATTTGTATGCCAAGGATATAAAGCCAGGCCTGTCTAAAATTATGGATGAAATTGCACGAAATATTTCCTTTGGCGTAGGACGTGTCAATAGTAAAAAGGTAGATCATGCGTTGTTCGATGATCCGGACTGGTCCGTTTACGCGGCTATCGGCACGCAGGAGCATGACAAGCTGAAAAGCCTGGCACGGGACCAACTGGGCACAGTCGGCAGCGGTAATCATTACGTTGATATATTTGAGGAGGCTGCTACGGGACGGATTTGGATCGGCAATCATTTTGGCAGCCGCGGCTTCGGTCATAAAACGGCAAGCGGATTTATTAATTTGGCTGCTGGCAGGGCGTTTCTTGCAAACGCGCCTGGAGAGAAAATGGATCAGCCGCCTGTTTTGCTGAATATAGACAGTGAGCTTGGCGATATGTATTATCGCGCCATGAAGCTGGCAGGACGGTACGCTTATGCAGGACGCGACTATGTCATCGAAGAAGTGTTAGCTATTCTTGGCGCTGAAGCAGACATGGAGGTGCATAATCATCACAACTATGCCTGGAAGGAGACGCATAACGGAATAGAAACGGTAGTCGTCCGCAAAGGAGCAACTCCATCAGCACCAGGCCAGCTTGGGTTTATTGGGGGCAGCATGGGGGATATTTCTGTCATTGTAAAAGGGAAGGACACAGCGGAAAATCGTGAAGCCTATTACAGTACCGTTCACGGGGCTGGACGCATTATGAGCCGGACCCAGGCAGCGGGCAAAATGAATTGGAAAAAGCGGACACGCAGCGGCGGACAAATTTCTACAGCGCAAATGCTGGAAGCTGTGCGGAATTTTGGCGTAGAGCTGCGCGGAGCGGGAACCGATGAAAGCCCTTTTGTCTATCGCAAGCTGCAGCAGGTGCTGGATGCGCATGCCGAAACGATCGAGGTATTGCATGTGCTGAAGCCGATCGGCGTATGCATGGCAGGCGCTGATGAGTTCGATCCTTATAAAGATTAGGCGGTTTCAGCCATTTCTAGCATTTTTTTTATTAAAAACTGCTCACAAGCCTATTTTAGGCTTGTTTTTTTGTCATTCTTTTCACAGAATAATAGTAGGGAATAAAAAACTTGCCAGAGTAAGAGGAAATTTAATCAAGGCGTAGAAATTTGTAGAATATCGTTATCACATTGACAGCAGGATGTTTGCAGATTACAAGGGCGGACAAGCTTTTAAGCGCTTACTCTTGTAATTATTCTTGAAGGGCAGCGGAAGCCGATATCCCTGTCGGTTTAAAATTGGAGGGGTGATAATGTTAAAAGAACAGATGAGATATTCTCGGCTTGCGAATTTGACAAAGTTAATAAACTCGAGGCTGGAGCTGAGAGAAGTGTTGGAGCATGTTACTGCTGCCATTTCAGAAGAGATTGTGCAGTGCGATTCGGTCGGTATTTACTTGCCCCAGGAGGATGGCACGTTAAGAGGCTATGTTGGTAAGCCGGAAACCATTAATGGCTGGACGCTGGACATGCATATTGTAGATACAGATGTAGATTTGCTGGCAAAAGAAGTGATCGAGACAAAAAAAACGATCTACATACCAGATACCTCCAGAGATAGTCGACCTGACCCGCGCGCCATCGAAGGCTTCAAAATCAAATCGCTGCTTGCTCTTCCCATTTCCATTGATCAGGAATTTTTTGGCCTTGTATTTTTATTTGATTACGGCATCCCTATGAATCTGACAGAGTCTGAAATCCAGACTGTTGAGGCTTATGTCAACATGGCGGCGGTGGCGATTCATAACGCTAATATTTTGACGCATAAAGAAAATTTGCTGGCAGAAAAGCAGCTTCTTCTAGACGTCATCGGTGATTTGGCAAGATGCTCTACGATGCAGGAGGGGATAGACAAGTGCTTCTTTTATTTGGGGAAGGTGCTGAATAACAGCAATATCGGCATTCATCTGCTTGATCCTATTGCCGAGAAGAAGATTAAACCTGCAAAATTGAGCAAAGACAGCGACTGGACAGAGGAAGACTGGATCAAGACGCATAGCATGAACACTATTGATGAAAGCAATGATCACGTCTTGCGGGAGGTCGTTAGAACAAAGAAGGCGGTGCTTATTCCGGATGTGTTTAAGGATAACAGGCCGAATCATGAGCTTTGCCGCAACTTTGGCATTAAAGGGATTTTAATGCTGCCACTGCTTTCAATGGGGGATCCGCTTGGCGTAATTGCTGTCGCCAATTTTGAAGAAGGAGATTTCGTATATTCGCCGGCCGTTATCCAGCTTGCACAGTCTATTGTAGACGCTACGGCATCCACATTATCGAATTTGCTCTATTTGGAAAAGCAGGAAAGCATCATTCAAGAAAGAACATCGGAAATTATGGTTAAAAATAATGAGCTGGAATGGGTCATTACAGAATTGCAGCAGCTAAGCCGCGAGAAGGAGCTTATTCTTAACTCGGCGGGCGAAGGGATTTTTGGCCTGGATTTGAATCGCAATATTACATTTTGCAATCCGGCGGGTGCCGCCATGCTGGGCTATGAGACCAAGAGCGAGCTGATCGGGCAATCGTCCAGCATTATTTTTAATGCGATGGAAGTGGAAAGACAGGAAAACTATTATAAGGAAGAGAGATTTTATCGCAAGGATAAGACTAGCTTCCCGGTAGAATTCGTTATTTCTTTAATAAATGAAGGACAAGAGATAGTAGGTGAGGTAGTTACATTCAAAGATATTACACAAAGAAAACAGATGGAGGAGGAAATTAAGTATCACGCATATTATGACAGCTTAACCGATCTGCCAAACCGGGTATTATTGAAGGACAGATTGAACCAAAGCTTGACCCAGGCGCAAATTAATGAGGAGAAGCTTGCTGTACTGTATTTGGATTTGGATCGCTTTAAGCTCATTAATGACTCGCTAGGACATAGCGTCGGCGATAAACTGCTTCGGGATGTAGCGGCGCGCCTAAGCCTTTGTGTGCCGAAGGGAGCAACCGTATCGCGGCAGGGCGGAGATGAGTTTACAATTGTTTTGCCTAATATTAGAAATGAAATCGAAGTTTTGAAGGTAGTCCAGCTAGTCATTGATTCCTTCTCAGAGCCTTTTCAGCTGCTGGACAATGAGATTTATGTGAAGACGAGTATCGGCATCAGCATATACCCGGAAAATGGCGATACGAGCGAAATGCTTATTAAAAATGCGGATACAGCGATGTATAAATCCAAGGAAATCACGGGCAACAGCTATCATTTCTTTAGCGAAGGAATGGACACGAGAACGTTCGAGACGGTCAAGCTTGAGAATGCGCTGTACAAAGCCTTGGACAGAAACGAGCTCGTGCTGCACTATCAGCCGCAAATCGATTATGCCAACAATCAGATCGTTGGCGTAGAGGCGCTGCTGCGCTGGAACCATCCGCAAAGGGGCATGATCGCGCCGGACCAGTTTATTTCAATTGCAGAAGAGACTGCGCTGATCGTTCCTATAGGCGAGTGGGTGCTGCAGGAAGCATGCAGGCAGCTCAAGGAATGGCAGAATAAGGGCTACGACCAGATCAGCATGTCCGTTAATTTGTCGGTGCGCCAATTTGAGCAGAACAACTTGTTTGCCATGATCAAAAGCGCGCTGGAAGCTGTCGATTTGTCACCGGAATACCTTCATTTGGAGCTGACGGAAAATTTAATTATTAAAAATACCGAAGCGACTCTGAAGACGATGAAGGAACTGAAGAATTTAGGAATTCAAATTGCAATTGACGATTTTGGAACGGGTTATTCATCACTGGGCTATCTAAGAAATATGCCAATCGATACTTTGAAGATCGATAAATCATTTTTGCAGGATATAACAACAGATGACGATAATGCAGCAATTGCAAATATTATTATTACATTGGCTCAAAATTTGAATCTTAGTGTAATTGCCGAAGGTGTTGAAACGAAACAACATGCAGAATTCCTATCTTCAAGAAACTGTTATTTGATGCAGGGCTATTACTTTAGCCGTCCAATGAAGGCGGAAGAAATAGCTGAGAAGTACTTTCAAAAATAATGGTCAAAAGATGGGAGTGTTGAGTGTGAAAGCAGCACGTACGGTATTGGAGTTCCTCAAAACTAATGGGGTAAAGTATATTTTTGGCATTCCGGCAGGGTCTGTAAATGCATTTTTCGATGAGCTGTATGATATGCCGGACATTGAGCCGGTTGTTACGAAGCATGAAGGGGCAGCTACATATATGTCTGCCGCCTATGCCAAATATTCCGGCGGGCTTAGTGTAAGCATCGGCTGCAGCGGTCCGGGCGGCACGAATTTGGTAACGGGTGCGGCCAATGCGATGCGCGAGCATTTGCCGATCTTGTTTTTGACGGGAGCTGTGCCCGTTCAAACGATGGGGCTGAATGCTTCCCAGGAGCTTGATGCGGCTCCAATCTTCAAGCCGGTGACGAAATACAGCGTTATCGTCAAGGATGCCAAGAATTTGCTGGACGAGGTTGCAAAAGCTTGCGAAATTGCGCTGTCGGGAGTGCCTGGCCCCGTCCATGTGGCGGTGCCGATCGATGTTCAGCATGCCGAGGTTGGCGAGCTGGCTACTCCTGTTCTATCGGGGAGTCAGCCTGTTACACCTGATGCGGATACAATTGCGGCAGCGGCTAAGAGACTTGGCGCACAAGGAAACGGCTGTATACTTGTCGGCCAAGGCGTGCGCGGCTCGGTCGATTTGCTGCTGCAGCTGGCAGAAATGCTCAACTGGCCGATTGTGACGACACCGCAGGCCAAAGGCTATATCCCTGACCAGCATCCGCTGCTGGCCGGCGTATTCGGCTTTGCGGGCCATAAGTCGGCGGCGGATATTATCGCTGACGAACAAAGGGGAACACTTCTTATCGTTGGCTCAAGCCTCGGAGAGACTGCAACGAACAATTATAACGTCAGCCTTACGAAGAATCGTGTAACGATCCAGCTGGACTTCGACCCTACCGTATTTCATCGCAAATATGAAATCGATATTCCGGTTTTAGGCGATATTCATATAAGCCTGTCCTTGCTCATTGAGCAATTGGCGGCACTGGGATTGTCGCGCAGCTCCTTGGAAGCCTGCCAGGAAGCAGCAGCGGCCAGTGCTGTGGCCGAAACCGGCGTGGAAGCAGGCGAATACAATACACAAAACGTACTGCTGCGCCTTCAGCAAATGCTGCCGGCCGAGACGAGATATACAGTTGATATAGGAGAGTTTATGTCCTATGTCATTCAATATATGAAAGTGAAAAGCCAGGATTCCTACAGTATCAATGTTCACTTTGGCGCCATGGGCAGCGGTATAGGCTCAGCGATCGGCTCCAAGCTGGCCGAGCCTGGCCGTCCAGTTGTCAGCATTACGGGTGATGGCTGCTTCTTTATGCACGGTATGGAAATCCTTACAGCCAAGGAATACGGACTGCCCATATTATTTGTTGTCATGAATAACGCGCGGCTAGGGATGGTTTATCACGGTCATTCGCTGCAGTTCAAGCGCACCCATCCTTCATTCGAGCAGGAGCCTGTCCATATTGCCAAAATGGCGGAAGCGATGGGCATCTCCAGCTATAGAGTGAATAAGCTGGAGGACTTGAGCGAGGCTGCATTAAGTGAGCTGCTGGCTGCAGATGGCCCGGCAGTTCTGGAAATCGCTTTGGTCGATAATAACACGCCGCCAATGGGAGACCGGGTCAAGTTTTTGTCTTCCTTTGGGAAGTGAACGCGCATGTCCTAAGGACGGGGTGGCGGGTGCCGCCGTTTATCCATGTCATGCAGCGATGGAGCGGCGCGGATTCTAACGCATCCAGGAAGCCTTATTTAGCCGAAAAAGCCACTTTTGAAAATCTAATGAATCTATACGTGGTTATCTGTGTCTAAAGGTACCTAAATCAGTGTATTGTTCACAGATAGCGCTGGCTGGCAGGGTGTCGATTAAATGTGAATAGGGCAATAAGCAATCGAAAGGGGGGGCACTGCGATCAAGATTGGGATTCCTGTGGTAGTCCAATTTTTTTGATGAAATAACCCCTGTAAAGGATAAAATGGGCCTACTAAGGTGGACGCTGCCGCTTCTCCATTCCCAATCTTGCTCTTCGTTCCCCTTTCTTATTGCTTATCAGTAGTTGCCCGCAATTAATCCGGACATAAATGTCCCTTAGCCAGCGAAAATGGGGAGAAAAAATTAGAAACGGACATTTGTGACCGTTACACGGCCAAAATGGCAATATAAGCGAGAAATTATACTGTAAGGGACATTTTTGACCGTTACAAATGCAAAAAGCAGAAAATAGGGCTTTAACGGTCATTTATGACCGCAACAAACTGCATGCAGCTTGTCCGTCATCGGTAAACACGTCTGTCCAAAGGACGATGGAGTCGTTTATCCTTGTATATGTGAGTAAGCCTGACTAATGACAGTCAAAATAGCTTGAATAGTTTTTCCTTTAAATGCATCCGGTACAGCTTCTCCAGAAGGACTGGAGAAATAATAGCCCTTGCCTGCCGGATCTTCGCGATATCCCAGCGGAAGCAATTTGTCTATTAAACTTTTCGGTAGCTCATGCAAGCCTGTTTGCTCGGTAAAGTAGTCAGTATGATAAATTTTCACATCCACATCTCCTACCCCCGTATAAACAACAAAAAGATCCTCGTGATGCTGAAGCATCCATTGTCCTTTAGAATACAAAGAGATTCCCGCTTTCTCCAAGGCGGAAAGGGCATCCAGATTAATCCCAAAAAGCTGATTAATAAGCTGGCGAACCTGAGTGCCAGTCATACCGTTGCTGGAGTTCGTTAGTGAGACTTCGATAGCAGCCTGCGGTGTTAGAGAGTGTAAACTTTTCGATGCTATTTGATCGTCAGGCAGCATAGCCATTTCTTCCAAATTAATAGAGAACACACGATTAACTATATTCATAATGTCATGACTATTAAGCGCCGCACAGGAAGCGATGAGCTTGTCCATAGCCTCTATTTTTGTTTCAGCCAATTCATTTACATCATTTAACATATGTATAAAACCCCCATTATAAATAATATTCACAATAGTTCATGAAATAATTATACTTTATTTATAGTATGAATCGATATTAGCTGCTTGTAACTAATTATATTCATGGTCTAATTTTCCAGTAAAGATAAAGTATAGATGTCGATTTCACGGTATGATAATTTTCGACAAATGACGACAAACTCTTACAAGAAAAGCTATAGCTATAACGTAAATACTGTAGTACAATTATATTTAGATTAGAAACTTTAGGTAAAATTGTAAAGGTGGAAAACAAAAGATAGCTATAAGTGTCGAAATTTAATAGTTACTAGGGGCTAAGATTTGACTTTTATAGACATTTAAAAGTTTAAATAGTAGACCTTAAGAATTATTTTTTTGATGCGACGAGGGTCTTTTTTTGTTTTATAGCATCTTTAAGAAATGGTAAATGAATCGAATTAGTAGGGAGGATCTGCCTTGCTAGACTTACACTCTCATATTTTAGCGGGAATGGATGATGGTGCATCCTCTATTGAAGAAGCCGTCCAGATGGCTTTGCAAGCAGAAGCAACAGGAACATCTTTTATTGTAGCAACTCCCCACCACGCCAATGGCGTACATACTAATAAAGCGTCAAAAGTAATCGAGCAAACGATACATATTAATGAAGTTTTGACATCCAGACAAATCCCAGTTATTGTTTTTCCTGGGCAAGAAATACGGGCGTATGAATCTCTAATCGATGATTACCATAAGGGAGAAATTTTAACCCTTGCCGGATCATCTTACATATTAATTGAGATGCCAAGCTCTCATATCCCTTCTTTCATGGAGGAATTAATCCATGAGCTGAAGGTGCTGGGAATTAAACCAATTATTGCACATCCAGAGCGTAATAAGGGAGTAGTAGACGATTACAAGCGGCTCGAAGAGTTAATTGACCTTGGGGCGTATGCGCAAATGACCTCTCACTCTTTGTTAGGCAACTTTGGAAGCAAAGTGGAACAACATGCCTGGTCACTATGTCAAAAAGGACTTATTCATCTTATTGCAAATGATGCTCACAATTGTGAAAGACGCGGATTTTGCTTAGATAAAACTTACCACCTTGTTCAAGAAAAGCTTGGAGAAGAGTGGAGAAGCTACTTTGAGAATAACGCACTTTGTATTCTTGAAGATAAAGAATTTGCTGTGCAGCCGGTTATTACCGCAAAGTCTTCTAATTTATTTCGTAGTTTTACTTCATACTTTTTCAAAAGATAGTCACCAATGCTAGTGACAGAAATTCTGTTGAATGAGTAGAAATTAAAAAATATATTTTTGAGGTGAAAGATTATGACGTTTAAAAGAAAAGTTGCAGCAACAACTATCGCAGTCAGTTTGACAATGTCTGCTTTTGCAGGCATTCCACTAAGCACAGAAGGATTAATGGCCAAGTTTGTTTCGAGCCAGGTGGCTTCTGCTGCAGGGGAATTTCCACATTCTCAATTTAAAGCAGATTTGGAAAAATTGTATAATGCTCTAGGAACAGAGGGGGTTAATAAAGTTAAGGCGCTCCAAAGTAATACAGAAGCCCTTGGAGCTAATGGCGAATGGACAGCGATTTTAGGTCCGATTACAGAAAAGTTAGATACATTAACCCCTGGAGAAATAACTCAATTCGAAAAATTTTTATTAGATCTTATTACTATTGACTATGACCCAGCATCTGATTACGGTATCTCAGAACTGGAAGGCCTTCGTTTATCTAGCAAAGAATTACTTGAAAAACTATCTTCGAAAAAAAATTTAGAAACATTAACACTTGATGATTTTGTGAAGTTGTTCCAAACATTCCAAAGTGACGTGTTTAGTCAACTGGATACTCTATCTTTTAATGAGCTAAGCGGCGTGCTTGGTGCTTTTATTAATAAAAATAGTGACTTTAAAGATTTGTTTAATGCTTATGGAATTTCTAATACAGTCATCGCAGGTGTGATGCTTGACTACACGCTAAAGGCAGATTTGGAAGTTGTTCAGGATGCAGCATCTGCCTTAAACAAAGCTTATAAGAGAATGAACACTACTCCTCCAACTGGTGGAACAGGTGGCGGCTTCCCAGTTCTTCCAAGTGAGTTGCCAGCGCCAGTACAAAATCTGCTAGATAATCTAGAAAAAGCGTTGGAAAAAGCAACAGATGAAGAGAAACAAGAATTGGTTGATTCCTTTATTGCAGATGCAGCTAAAGAAGCAGCTAAGCTAGCTGCAATTGATGCAAAGAACGCTATTAAAACAGAAGACGGCCAAGCTTCCATTTCTTTGGATGAAAAAGAGCTGTTGAAAGCTATTGCGGGTATTAAAGCCCTTGAAGAAAAAGTAAATGAACTGGATACTGATGCTACAATTTTGCCTACACTTACAATTCAAACAGGCGAAATTGCTGAAGATTCAATTGTTTACAATATTCAAGATGCGGTTATTAAGGCTGCAGCTGCAGCAAACCTTCCTAATCTCGTATTAGAAAGCGGCAAGTTTGCAGTTGAAATTCCACTTCAAGGTACATTTACTGCTGGAATTCGTCTTGAAGTTAATAAACTAGATGTAGATGCTGAAAATGTTAGTGACTTGAAAGCAGCTTCCCAGCTATATGAACTGAATCTTTACGTTGGTGAGAAGAAAGTAGAAACTTTTTCACATCCATTGATTGTATCGATCCCGCTAGGTGATATTACTGGACTTGATAAAGAATTGCTTTCCTTGGCTAAATTAAATGGCGATCGTCTGGAGTTCTTTGGTGGTCGTGTAAAAGGCGATATTATTGTAGCAGCTCGCGATTCTTTCTCCAAGTATGTAGTACTAGAGAATAAAGTAAGCTTTAACGATATCGCTTCAGTACAAGAATGGGCTGGACGAGCAATTGAAGTTGTAGCAGCTAAAGGTGCTATTGTTGGCAAGCAAGAAGGAGTATTTGCACCAAGAGATAGTGTAACTCGTGCTGAATTTGCAAAAATGCTTGTACATGCTATGAACTTGCTTGACCAATCAGCAACTGAAAGCTTTAATGACGTGAATGATTCAGACTGGTTTAAGCCGTATGTAGCTTCTGCTGTTAAGCTAGGCATTATCAACGGTCGTTCTGCAGATCGCTTTGATCCTAAGGCGACAATCACTCGTGCTGAAATGGCAACAATGATCGCTCGCGCACTTAAAGTAACGGAGAAGATGGAAGATGTAAAAGATCAAGATGCTGTATTGTCCGTATTTAAAGATGCTGCTGCGATCCAGTCTTCCTTGAAAGCCGGTGTTTCTTTTGCGGTTGAGCATGGTATTGTAGTTGGCTTTGATGGTAAATTTGCGCCTAACGATAAGTCCACTCGTGCTCAAGCAGCCGTTATGATTCATAGAACTTTGAATGTGAATTAATTAGAAGCATCAAGAAAAATCTTCCTCTCATTGATGGGAGGAAGATTTTTATCAGCTATTGGAGGATATTAGAGTGTCGAACGAACTGGATTTAAAGCAACTTTTTCATATCATCAAGAAAAGATTTATGTTGATTGTGTTAACGGTAGCAGTTGCAACAGTTGCAGTTGCACTTTTTAGCAAGTTTTATATTCAGCCCAAGTATGAGGCATCTACTAAAATCATTGTAAATCAAACAGCCAATCAAGTTGCAACAGGACAAATCGATCTTAACCAGATTAATTCAAGCATTAGAATGATAGATACATATAAGGAGATTATTAGAACTCCTGCTATTATGGGCAAGGTTGTAGAGCAGTATCCTCATCTGGATTTAACTTTGCAGCAGCTGGTCCAAAAAGTGAAGGTAAGCTCGGTAAATAACACGCAAGTGATGACTCTAAATGTACAAGATACGAGTTATAAGAAAGCCGCACAGATTGTTAATGCGGTTTCTGATGTGTTTAGTACTGAAATTATCCATATCTTCCAAGTAGAAAACGTATCTATCCTCAATTATGCGGATGAAAATGAAAGCTCAGCATCACCAGTTTCACCTAATGTTAAACTAAACACTGCGATAGCATTTGTAGTATCTTTAATGCTTATGGTTGGTCTCGCCTTTTTACTTGAGATGTTGGATGACACGATTAAAACAGAAGAGGATGTCATGGAGCATCTTGGCCTGCCTACATTAGCCTCCATTATAAAAGTAGATACGGAAGGAATGGGGAAAAATAAACAACTAGCCAAAAAATCCAGTTACAAAGTGGGGGAATTAGAGCGTGTCACGATTGATAAATAAACGTAAGTTGATTACAGTGATTGACCCGCGTTCACCAGTCTCTGAGTCCTATCGAACTTTGCGCACTAATTTGGATTTTTCATCCATCGATGAAAAGCTGCAAGTATTGATGGTGACTTCCGCAGGACCAGGCGAAGGAAAGTCTACTACGATAACGAATCTTGCCGTAACCTTTGCGCAGTCCGATCGGAAGGTTGTTCTGATTGATTGTGATATGCGCAAGCCTACTACGCATCATACTTTTACTCTTTCTAATCGTAGGGGAGCATCATCTGTTCTTTCTTCGCAGCTTAATTTGGAGGATGTTATACAATCTACCTCGATTCCTAATTTAGATATTATTACATCCGGTACAATACCGCCTAACCCTGCAGAAATGATCGCTTCAAATCGCATGACGGCCATGCTGGATGAGTTAAGGCAGATGTACGATATTATTTTGGTCGATACGCCTCCATTGTTAGCCGTAACGGATGCTCAGATTGCTGCTACAAAAAGCGATGGGGTCATTCTGGTTGTGGATCAAGGAAAAGTAAAAAAAGACGCTGCGGCAAGAGCTGTAAAAAACTTGGAGCTCGTAAAAGCACGCATACTTGGCGTTGTTCTTAATAATGTGAAACGGAATGCAAAGGAGCAATCCTACTATTATTATTATGGCAATGGCGAAGCAGGCAAGTAGTTTAAAACGATGGAATAAGGGAGATAAGATGTGAGTCGGACTAGTAAAACATTCATAGTAACTATTGTGGATATGTGTATCATTTGGGTAGCTGTGCTCGCATCTTATCTTCTTCGTTTTGATGGGGAACTAAGCAGTATATATGGAAAACAAATGATACAGTTTGCAATTATTTTAATTGTAGTTTGTGCAGTTACCTTTACTTTTTTTCGTTTATATCGCCATATTTGGCAATACGCAAGTATTGGGGAAGTTATTGAATTATTAAAGGCCATTACGGTTGGAATAGTAATATCCTATGCTTTAACTTATTTTGTTTCAGGAAGTCGAATTCCTTTCTCTGTTGCTCTACGTACTGTTGAGCTTATGATTTTATTAATGGTTGGAGCTAGATTTACATGGAGAATGATCCGCATAAGCCGATCCAAGTTTAAGAAAAAGCATCATAATGTACTTATTGTAGGTGCTGGTGATTGCGGTGTATTAGTTGCCAAAGATATGATGACGAGTACACTATTTGATAATTCAAGAATCGTTGGTTTTATTGATGATGATGCGAACAAACACAAAATGAAAATTTTCGATATTCCTGTATTGGGCAGCCGTCAGATGATCTTAAAAGCTGTTGAAGATAATCAAGTGCAAGACATTATTATCGCGATGCCTTCCGTCGGCAGATCCATACAACAGGAAATCATTAATATATGTAAAGAAACTGGAGCAAGTGTAAAGATTATACCTTCCATTAATGATCTTATCCATGGCTCTATAGCAGTACAATCGATGCGTAATGTAGAAGTAGAGGATTTGCTTGGCCGAGATCCGGTTGCGACTGATTTGGCAGGTATTGCTGGATATGTTTCAGGGAAAACCGTTCTTGTGACTGGCGCTGGAGGGTCAATTGGTTCAGAGCTTTGCCGTCAGATTGCAATGTTTAATCCAGAGTGTTTAATGTTGTTGGGACACGGTGAAAACAGTATTTATACGATTGAAATGGAGCTGCGCAATAAGTATCCCAATTTAAAATTAGAAACAATTATTGCAGATATACAGGATATGAACCGTTTGGAAAATATTTTTAGTACGTTTTATCCGCAAGTTATTTTTCATGCTGCTGCTCACAAGCATGTGCCTTTAATGGAAAGAAATCCTTCAGAAGCAGTGAAAAATAATGTATTTGGAACAATGAATGTCGCAAATTGTGCAGACCGTTATGGTGCAGAACGCTTCGTGATGATTTCGTCGGATAAAGCAGTGAATCCTTCAAGCATTATGGGCGCTACCAAACGCATTGCTGAAATGTATATACAAAGCTTGGATCAGAGCAGTAAAACTCAATTTGTCGCAGTCCGATTTGGAAATGTTCTTGGCAGTCGGGGAAGTGTTATTCCGAGATTCAAAGAACAAATTGCGGCTGGCGGTCCCGTAACGGTGACACATCCGGATATGGTTCGTTATTTTATGACGATACCTGAAGCTGTCTCTTTAGTCATTCAAGCAGGTGCTTTTGCAAATGGCGGAGAGATATTTATTCTGGATATGGGAGAGCCAGTACGAATAGTAGATTTGGCAACCGATCTTATTCGCTTATCTGGATATGAACCTGGTGTTGATATTAAAATCGCCTTTACTGGATTACGTGAAGGGGAAAAATTGTTCGAGGAATTGCTGACGGATGAAGAATCTGTTACCGCTACTCACCATAAGCGAATCTTTATTGGCAAGCCAATGGATATGGATCGTGCAGAGCTAGCGAGCCATATCGAGCGATTCGAGCGGGTAATGGATGAAGGTCAGGGCGATATAAGGGAAATTATTGAAAGCTTAGTTCCGCTGTATTCGAATGTTTCTTAGATAAGTGTTACATAAGTTGGACTAAACTGCTATACACTGCCAATTAGGAGATGGGAATATGAAGCGTTGGAAAAAAATTGTGATATGGGCAGCTTCTATTATAGTGTTACTTGGCATTGGCGGATTATTTGCAGCTAATTATGCTGCTGACCGGCTTATTGCTTCACTCGCGGCTAGTTTAGAGGCAGAGTTGATATTGGATGAATCAAATGATAACAGTGGGAGCGGCACTCCAGATGTATCGGCAACGCCTGAACCGTCGTCACCAACATCTTCAAACGTAACAAATCAACCACCAGCTGGCGAAAAATCCAGTGAAGGTTCAGAAAAGCCAGACAATAACACTCCTAATACCGATTACAAGGCAGAAGTATCTGTAGATAAAGCAAAAGAAGTACAAGAAAACATAACATTAGGTGAAAAAGCTAAACTAACCTCTGTTTTTCTTAAGCAGCTTAGCATTGAGGATATGAAGGAGCTGCAGAAGCTCGCTAGCGGGGGATTATCCGTTGAAGAAAAAAAGAAAGCTAGATCGCTTATTTTGGAAAAATTAACACCAGAGCAATATGATGAATTAATTGAGATAGCCAAGAAGTACGGAATGAGTCAAGGGAAGTCATACGAGGAAGTGAGTAAGGAAAAGTAAAACTTAATGGAGTATAGAAAAATACTAGTAATACTAGGCACTACTGATTAAGTAGTGCTTACTGTTAATTAAGGGGATGTAAAGTTTGAAAGTACGCAAAGCGATAATTCCAGCAGCAGGTTTAGGTACTCGTTTTTTACCCGCGACGAAAGCTATGCCTAAAGAGATGCTTCCAATCGTAGATAAACCTACAATCCAATACATAGTGGAAGAAGCAATTGAATCAGGGATTGAGGACATTATTATCGTAACGGGCAAAGGGAAGAGAGCGATCGAAGACCACTTTGACAACTCATTCGAGCTGGAACAAAACCTGTTGGAAAAAGGAAAACTTGAACTGTTAAATGAGGTTCAGAAATCCTCCAAAATGGTAGATATCCATTATATTCGGCAGAAGGAAGCTAAAGGTTTGGGACATGCTGTCTGGTGCGCTCGGAAATTTATTGGGAATGAACCTTTTGCAGTGTTACTTGGTGACGATATTGTTCAGGCAGAAAAACCTTGTTTAAAACAAATGATCGATCAATACGATCGATATCGATCGTCAATTATTGGTGTTCAAAGTGTACCGTATGATGAAGTTTCCAGATACGGTATTGTAGATGGCAAAGAGATTCATGAGCGCTTTTATAGCGTAAGTAACTTAGTGGAAAAGCCAAAGAAAGAAGAAGCCCCTTCGAACATAGCCATTATGGGACGATATATTCTAAGCCCGAAGATATTTGACATTCTGGGCAATCAAGAGCCTGGTGCAGGCGGCGAGATTCAATTAACGGATGCTATAGCAGAGCTGAATCGGAGTGAAGCAATCTATGCATATGATTTTGAGGGTACTAGATATGACGTTGGAGAGAAGTTAGGGTTCATAAAAACGACCTTGGAGTTTGCATTACAGCGCGAGGAACTGAAAGAGGATTTGCTGGAGTATTTGCGGGGATTGATGAAATAGGTAAGGTTGAGGGAAGGCGAGGGTTATTATGTATGTAACTATAAAAAGAATAATGGACATTTTGCTATCAACACTGAGTCTAATCATGCTGGCTCCAATTTTTCTTATTATCATACTGGCGGTCAAAATAGAATCTAAAGGTCCAATATTTTTTTTGCAAAAAAGAGTGGGTATTCATAAAAACCTTTTTAACATCATTAAATTCAGAACAATGAGAACCGATGCGCCCAAAGAAACACCCACGCACTTATTGCAAGATCCATCACAGTACATAACAAAAGTAGGGAAATTTTTAAGAAAAACATCTCTGGACGAACTGCCGCAAATCTTCAATATAATAGTTGGACATATGAGCATCATCGGTCCGCGCCCCGCGCTTTGGAATCAATATGATCTGATTGCTGAGCGCGACAAATATGGAGCTAATGATATACTGCCTGGATTAACAGGTTGGGCGCAAATTAACGGTCGAGACGAATTACCTATTGGGGTAAAGGCAAAGTTGGATGGGGAGTATGTTGAGAAGCTCGGTGCGCGTATGGATGTAAAGTGCTTTTTCGGCACATTCGTGAGGGTGCTAAAGAGTGACGGGGTCGTTGAAGGTGGTGTAACATTAAGTACTAAGTCAAGGAGTTTGCAACAGAATGAGCATAGAAAATAAGTCAGTTAAAAAAGTATTGATTACAGCAAAAAACAGCTATGTTGGAAACTCCTTCGCATCATGGGTTTCTAATGATGAGCGATACAGTTTGGATTTTATTTCATGCCGTAATGATGATTGGAAACAATCATCATTTTCGAACTATGATGTTATCTTACATGTGGCAGGGATTGCACATGTTGATGCAAGTTCTGGAAATGAAGAACTGTATTATCAAGTGAATCGTGATTTAACAATTCAATTGGCTGAGAAATCGAAGAATGATGGAGTAAGTCAATTTATTTTTTTAAGTAGTATGATTGTATTTGGAGAAAGTAATATTAATAATCCTTATATGGTAGTTAATAACAGCAGCAAACCAAATCCAAGCAGTTTTTATGGTGCTAGTAAACTTCAGGCTGAACAGGGGATCGCAGCTTTACAAGACGAAAAATTTAAAATCGCGATAATACGTCCTCCAATGATTTACGGGGAGGGATCAAAAGGGAATTTTTCAAGATTGACTAAGATAGCAAAGGTGTCACCCTTTTTTCCAAATATAAAAAACAAACGAAGTATGTTATATATAAATAGTTTGTGTGAGTTTGTTCGCTTAATAATTAATAACGAGGATCAGGGAGTTTTTCATCCTCAAAATAAAGAGTATGTCAACATTACTGAGCTAGTTTATACCATACGTCAAATTCATGGAAAGAAAGTTGTTCGGACAAAGTTATTTAATGTTGCAATAAAATTAATTAGCAGAAAAATTAATGTAGTTAATAAGGTATTTGGTACGTTCATATACGATCAAAACATGTCAGTTTACAAGGAAGAGTATTGTGTTACTAGTCTTTATGACTCAGTAAAGCAAACAGTGAGAGGCGAAACATGAAAAAAGTTCTGATATTAGTTAACCATGAAGTAGTTATTTACAACTTTAGAAAAGAACTCGTTGAGCGTCTCTTGGAAGAAGGCAAGGAGGTATACATTTCTTGTCCGTACGGAGAACGAATAGACGAATTGAGGGAAATGGGTTGCAAGTATATTGAGGCTTCAATTGAAAGGCATGGAACTAATGCAGTAGAAGAACTTAAATTACTACTTTATTATTTTAAAATAATGAGACAAATCAAGCCTGATGTAGTGCTATCGTATACAATTAAACCCAATATATACGGGGGTATGGCAAGCAGATTTCTTCGCATTCCATACATAGCCAATATAACTGGTCTTGGTACAGCAGTTGAGAAGAAAGGACTTATGCAAAAAATAAGTGTAGCTCTCTATAAAATAGCCTTCAAAAAGATTAATTGTGTGTTTTTTCAGAATAGTGAAAACCAAGAGTTTTTTAGTAAAAAGAAAATCGCATTGGGGAGACACAGATTAATTCCCGGTTCAGGGGTTAACCTTCGTCATTTTAATGAACTAGAATACCCGCAAGATAATACCGTAGAGTTCATTTTTATATCAAGAATCATGAAGGAAAAAGGTATTGATCAGTATTTAGAGGCTGCTGAGTATATAAGAGAAAAGTATTCTTTCACAAGGTTTCATATATTAGGTTTCTGTGAAGAGGCATATGAAGAAAAGTTAGAAAGTCTTGAAGAGAGAGGAATTATTGAATACCACGGAATGCAGAAGGATATAAGACCTTTTTTGGAAAAAACACATTGTACCATTCATCCAACTTATTATCCTGAGGGTATGTCAAATGTTCTTCTGGAAAGCGCAGCTAGTGGTAGGCCTGTTATTACTACTAATAGAAGTGGATGTAGGGAAATTGTCGATGATGGTGTAACTGGTTTTATTGTAGAACAAAGAAATAGTATGGATTTAATAGAAAAGATCGAACTATTCCTTAATTCGACCAATGAACATAAGAGAGAAATGGGATTGGCAGGAAGAATGAAAGTAGAAAAAGAGTTTGATAGACAGATTGTTGTTGAAGCTTATATGAAAGAGATAGTATGTAATAAAGAAAGGACAAAGACACTAATTTCAGAAATGAGGAACACTTGAATTGGACTATAAGGGCATTATCAAGAGTCAGAAAATAAGGTTTAAAATTCTAAAATTTTTAAGTTTTATTCCAGATAGTCTAATGCTTAAATTGCAATATAGAATCAAACTGGGTAGAAAACTTTATTTGAATAATCCGAAAAGGTATACTGAAAAACTTCAGTGGTATAAATTATATTATCGGAACCCAATAATGACACAGTGTGCTGATAAATATGAAGTTAGGCAGTATATTAAAGACAAAGGGTTGGAACATATTCTCAATAAATTATATGGTGTATATAACAGTTCAAATGAAATTACATTTGAAGATTTACCGAATAAGTTTGTAATAAAGACTACCAACGGAAGCGGAACAAACGTTATATGTAAGGATAAAAGGAGTATCGATACTGATTTAATAAGGAAAAATCTAAATGAATGGTTAAGTCGGGATTTTTTTAATGCAGGAAGGGAATGGGCATACAAAGAAATAAAGCCAAGAATTATTGTAGAGGAATACTTTGAAGATAATAGTAATTTATATGATGGAATTAATGATTACAAATTTATGTGCTTTAATGGAAAAGTCAAATATATTGTTTTTGATGTAGATAGGTATAAAAATCATAAAAGAAATATTTACAAGGCAAACTGGAGTTATTTGGATGTTAGTACGGATCATGCTAATATTGGAGATATTATACCAAGGCCAGATGGTCTTGATGAAATGTTGAAAGTTGCAAACCTACTAGCTCAAGATTTCCCGTTTGTGCGAGTAGACTTATATTGGATTAATAGTCGAGTATATTTCGGTGAATTAACATTTTATCCATGGGCAGGGTATGTAAAATTTTCACCGGATGAGTTTGATTTTATATTAGGCAAATGCTTTGTACTGCCAGAATTATGAGGGATTTCAAGTGAAAACAATTAGGGTGCTCAACGTTGTTACAAAAATGGATGCTGCTGGTATCGAAACACTGTTGATGAATATTTACAGAAATATTGATAGAAAAAAGGTGCAGTTTGATTTTTTAACACATAGGCACGATAAAGGGTTTTATGATGACGAGATATTGGAACTGGGGGGCAAGATTTATAATGTACCTGCCATTAATCCACTTAAACATGGCTATTATTTGAATTCTTTAGACAATTTTTTTAAGAATCATAGGGATTATAAAATAGTACATTCACATATTAATACCTTTAGTATGTATCCACTTAGAGCAGCTATGAATGCAGGGATTCCTGTCAGAATTGCACATAGTCATATAGCAAATGTTCCTTATGATTTGAAAACTCCTTTTAGAATCTATACCAAAAGTAAACTGACTAAATATTCAACACACAACTTTGCTTGTTCTGAAATAGCTGGAAGATGGTTATTTGGTAGGAATAAGGACTTTAAAGTGTTTAATAATTCAATCGATACGTTTAAATTTATATTTAATGATAAAAAATCAAAAGAAATAAAACAAAAATTAGGTATATCAGGAAAGTTTGTAGTAGGTCATGTGGGAAGATTTGATTCTCAAAAAAATCATATGTTTCTATTAGAGATATTCAAAGAAGTCCATAGGAAAAATAATAATGCAATTCTATTATTGGTCGGCGATGGAATTCTTCGCAATAAGATTGAAGACAAGGTTAGGGAACTTAACTTAACAGAAAATGTAATATTGACAGGCGTTCGTTCAGACTTACCAGATATATATCAAGCAATGGATGTTTTTCTGTTTCCATCATTGTATGAAGGATTAGGAATTGTTTTAATCGAAGCACAAGCAGCAGGTCTTCCTTGTGTAGTTGCAAACACAATCCCTAAAGAGGCTTTTATTACTGATTTGTTATCGGAACTGTCGTTAGATTCAAATCCTGAAGAGTGGGCTAATGAAGTATTAAGGCAAACAAATAAAGTGAGAATAAATACATATACCAGGATAAAAGAATCTGGATTTGATTTGGGGGATGAAGTAAGAAGGCTTGAAGAATTTTACAATACCGTTCATGGAAATTCCGACTTAACTTGAATTGGATTATCAATATTCATTGTATGAGTGTGATATAAAAGAATTTACAAGTATCTCCGTAGACAAATTAAGAACATAGTATAAAGTGAGATATATTTATAAATTTAGAATGAGAATTGGTGGGGAAATTTTGAGTAAAGAAATATTAATTACTGTTTTAACACCAACATACAATAGAGCAAAAGAAATCATAAATTTGTATAATAGTTTATTAGTACAAACAAATTTGAGGTTTAAGTGGCTTATCGTAGACGACGGAAGTAATGATAATACAAAAGAAGTGATTTCGAATTTTGTAAATAAGACATTTCCCATAGCTTATATATATAAAGAAAATGGTGGAAAACATACAGCTCATAATGAAGGTATAAAACATATAAATACTGAACTAACGATTATTGTTGATAGTGATGATATTCTTACAAACGATGCAATCCAATCAATATACGATGAATGGCTCCCAGTTCGATCGAAAAATTTATGTGGCATTAGCTTTTTAAAAAGAGATAAAGAAGGAACAGTTAGTGGCAAGGAATATCCTAAGCAAAGGTTTGTTGGAAACTTTATAGATGTTCGAATAAATGGTGATGATAGGGGTGAAAAAGCGGATGTATGGGTAACATCAATTTTAAAAAAATATCCATTTCCCGTATTTAAAGATGAAAAATACATTGGAGAAGGAGCTATTTGGTGTACTATAGCTAAAGAGAAGGAAATGCTCTTTATTAATAAAGTGATATACATTTTTGAATATCAAGAAGAAGGTCTTACAAAATCAGGAAGAATGTTAAGATTAAGAAACCCACTAGGTGGAATGTACTCCGCTAAAATCGCCTTATCAAAAGAATTTAACTGGAGAATTAAGACAAAAAAAATGTGGCTATATATTTGTTATGGAAAATTGGCTAGAGTGAAATTAAAGGAATTGTTTTTTGAGTGTCCAATGAAAGTTTATTTCATTATTAACTTTCCGTTTGGTGTTCTTTTATACAGATATTGGAGAGTTAAATATTTAAGAAGTCATTAGACTTTCATGAAGGGGATCGTATGATAATAGCTTATCTTATGGCATTAATTTTAGTCATACCTAATTTAATTTTACAAGAAAATCTGATTAAATCAAACATGAAAATTAATACACAAAAAAGTGGTAATAACATTCTAATATATTATGTACTAATAGTATTTGTAATTATTATTGGATTGAGAGATACGGCCTCAATATCCTTGGATCATTTTCGTCAAAGTGATGAGTTAAATTATCGTAATGCTTTTAACTTATTAATAGGTAGTACTTTTTCTTTAGCTAACATCACATCTTACGAGTGGGCTAGATACCTTTTAGATTGGTCTTTAGCAAATCTTTTCAAACATTCTCAAGTGTGGGTATTTATCTATGCTTTAATAACGAATTATGTGTTTATTAAGGCAATTAATAAGTATGTGCAGCCATTTTGGTTTGGGGTATTTCTTTACATTACAGTTGGATTGTTTACATTCCAAATGAATGGTACAACCAGTGTGTTAGCTGGTGCAATAATATTAAAATCTATTGATTATTTAATTGAAAGAAAATTTTTGAAATATTTATTTGTAATCTTTTTGGCAGCAGGTATACATTTCAGTGCTTGGATTATGGTTCCTTTATTTTTTGTTTTAAATAAACGAAGTTTCAGCAAAGGAATTATAGTATGGGTCTTACTTTCGTTATTTTTTCTTTTTAATTTCCAGAATATTGCCAATTTTTTATTACCAAAAACACCATATGCTTACTATTTATATCAAATAAACTCTGTTAACTCTTATGGAGTAAATATATGGAGAACAATTATTTTTGTATGTATTTATTTATTTATTATTTTGAAATTTAAAAAAATAAAAGATAAAGTTGAGCTGGATTATATTTTTATTAATATGATTGTAGTGTTAATACTAATCAATATTATATCAATTGCATATGTTTACTTATATAGATTTAATGAGTTATTTATTTTTAGTCTTATATATATGTTACCAAGAGTATTAAATCATTTTAATGGGAGTATAAGAATTTTGTTGTATGCAATATTTACAATAGCTTTTATTATATTTGGTTTGCAGCAAAATTGGAATGCGCTATATGAAAATATATTGTTGAGATAAATTATTATTAGGTACTAAAAATATGTTGATAGATTAATTGAACGATTTAAATAGGGATTTTACAGGCATTAGACTTGCAAAAAATGCTGCAAAGCATACAGGTTAGCTAATTATATTCGCCACTAAATATAGAATCACAGTTACCATTATGCAATTTAGCGAAAAATTGATGAATTTTACGTTGTTACAATTTACAAAAAACAATAATCTAAAAAAGAAAAGAACTAATTTATTGGTTTTCATCATTAGGTTTAGCTTTTATGAAGACTAGCATGCATATCTTAGAATATGCATTATGAATAGTTTAGGGAATTGTGTGAGGATTATAATGATAAGAAAATTAATGTCGGTTTATAGCACCAATGTAATTTTAGGAGTATTGGGAGTTATTACTGTTCCAATCTTATTAAAGAGCATAGGTATAGAAGGGTATGGTTATTACGGTATTTATTTAACTGTATTATCATACTTTACTTTGTTCGAGTTGGGAATAATTAAACATTTCACAAAATTAATTTCCCGAAAAAATGAAGAAGTTGACGATATTATCAGTTGCTTTTATTTTTTTACAATTTCAATAATAGTTGTATGTTCACCAATTGTAACAGTTTTCGTCAATTATTTATTTGGTGTGGGATGGATATATGCGATACTAATAAGTTTAGTGGTTTCGATAGAATATGTTTTTTACCTACCTACAAAAATATACTCTTCATATGCTGTGGCTAAAAAAAATTTTGAACGATTAAGTTTTTTTAATTTTTTATCTGGACTAATTAGATACGGTTTATTAATAATTGGTGCTTTATTCATACAAAATATATTTATTGTAATATCCTTACTAGCAATTAGAAGAATATTTGACGTTAATTTATCAAAAAAAATATTGGGTGAGAAGATAAGTATATTCAAAATTAATCAAATAACCAAAGCTAATCTTAAAAAAGTTATAGGATATTATAAGGAATCTTTATACCTGTCTGGTACTCAAGCATTGCAAATAAATCTAAATGGTATGTTATCATTAATAGTTTCAAGATTTTTTGGAGTAGAGGGATTAGGGGTATTTAGAAGCACATATGACTTACTATCTAAAATCTGGTTCTTTTCCAATGGTTTGGGATTGGTTGTATTCCCCTATTTTACCAGTAACAAGATAAATGCTAATAAGTATAGAAGGTTTATATTTTTGAGTTGGTTATTTTATTCTCTGATTTTTATACTTGTAATTTTATTATTCCCTTTGCTAAATAAGTTATTATTAGAAGGTACTTTAACAGCTAATGAGCACTTCTTCTTATTCTTGTTTCTGTTGATATCTATCTTGTTAATAGCACAAGGAAATTTAAGTTTTGAGTTTTTACAAGCGAATGGAAATTATAAGTACTTAATGTTAGTGACTTTAGCAGTAAATGTTTCATTTCTTATATTTGCATTAGTTCTATCCAAATATATACTATACACTTATTCAGTTATATTTGGTTGGATGTTAAGTGTGATGATACAGACAGTTTGTTTTGAATTTAAGTCTTTGAATAGAAGTGGAATTATATTGGTATTTTCGCTATTAATAATATTGAGTTGGTTGACTATCGGTTTTTTTATACTTTTTGGACGAACATTATGAATAATAATGTTTACAATTAAATAGAGAGGTAATATATAAGAAAAATTTAGATATGAGGTGCACCAATGAAAATAGCAGTAGCCGGAACAGGCTATGTCGGTCTAGTAGCAGGTGTATGCTTTGCTGAGATGGGGCATCAAGTTACTTGTGTCGATATTGATGAGAGTAAAGTCAATATCATGAAGTCAGGTGTTTCTCCTATCTATGAAGCAGGCTTGGAAGAGTTAATGCAGAAGAATTATGCCGCTGGACGAATTGATTACACAACAGACTATGAATCTGCATATAAGGATGCAGAAGCAATATTTATAGGTGTAGGGACTCCGGAGCAGCCAGATGGTTCGGCTAATCTTTCGTATATTGCTACTGTCGCAAGACAAATAGCAGAGACGATTGAGAAGGATTGTCTTGTTGTTGTAAAATCAACGGTTCCGATTGGTACGAATGATAAGGTAGAGCAGTTTATTCAAGATTTTTTAATTCATGATGTAAAGGTTGAAGTAGCTTCGAATCCAGAGTTTTTGGCACAAGGATCAGCAGTACATAATACGCTGCACGCAGAGCGAATTATAATAGGTACGGAAAGCGCCTGGGCAGAATCGTTGTTGAAAGAAATATATGAACCATTTCAAATTCCGATTGTCTCGGTAAGCCGAAGATCGGCAGAGATGATTAAATATGCCTCTAATGATTTTTTGGCTTTGAAAATCTCTTATATGAATGATATAGCAAATCTATGTGAGCTGATTGGTGCTGATATAGAGGATGTTGCTAAAGGAATGAGCTATGATGATCGAATCGGCAGTAAGTTTCTAAATGCCGGAATTGGTTTTGGAGGCTCTTGTTTCCCTAAAGATACGAAAGCGCTGGACTATCTTGCACGTCAGCATGGCTATGAGCTTAAAACCGTAAAGGCTGCTATTGATGTGAATACTGAGCAAAAGACGATGCTCTACAAAAAAGCTAGTAAACGGCTCATTACATTTAATGGCCTTAAAGTAGCTGTATTAGGGTTGACCTTTAAGCCAGGTACTGATGATTTGCGTGAAGCCGCTTCTTTAGAAAACATTCCTTTATTACTGGAGCAAGGTGCTCATATTGCAGCATATGATCCAGTTGGAGCAGATAACTTCGCTAAGTTTTATCCAGAAGGAAAAAGTGGAACAGGATCTATTTCTTATGTATCAAATATTAATCAAGCCTTAGATGATGCAAATGTATGCTTCATATTTACAGAGTGGGGAGAAATAAAAGAGGTTACACCATTAATGTATAAACAATTAATGAAGACTCCGCTTGTTTATGATGGAAGAAATATTTATAAGGTAGATGATATGCAGCAGGCTGGCGTAGAATACCATTCTGTTGGCAGGAAATCTACTGTTCGTGAGAATGGAAAGGAGTCGAGAAAGCTTGAGCTACAGTCCGTACAATCTTAGCAAGAAAACGTATCTTGTTACTGGAGCTGCTGGTTTTATCGGCTCTTATTTATCTCAGAGCTTATTGAAGCAAGGGATGGACGTTATCGGATTAGATAATCTTAACGATTATTATGATGTTAATCTAAAGTATGCTCGTTTGGAGAAACTAAAGGGCCAAGACAATTTTACTTTTATTCGTGGTGATATTGCGGATAAGGAAACGGTTTTTCAAACTTTCGAGGAGTATAAACCGCATTTAGTTATCAATTTGGCAGCACAAGCGGGTGTTCGTTATTCCATCGAGAATCCAGATGCCTATATTCAAAGTAATATTATTGGCTTCTATAATATACTGGAAGCATGTCGTCATTATCCTGTTGAACATCTTATTTATGCATCTTCCAGTTCGGTATATGGTGCTAATAAGAAGGTTCCATTCGAGGAAACAGATCATGTGGATCATCCCGTATCCTTGTATGCTTCTACTAAGAAGTCTAACGAATTAATGGCTCATACCTATAGCCATCTTTATCAAATCCCATCAACTGGATTACGTTTTTTCACGGTATATGGTCCAATGGGCAGACCGGATATGGCATACTTTGGCTTTGCCGATAGTTATTTTGCCAATAAGCCGATTAAAATTTTTAACAACGGAGATTTAGAAAACGATCTTTATCGAGATTTTACATACATCGATGATATTATCGAAGGCATTATGCGTTTAACGGGGTGTCCGCCTGAGGGAGAGGTTAGGCATAAAGTCTATAATATCGGCAATAACAATCCAGAAAAGCTGATGTCCTTTATTGAAACGCTGGAGAATGCTTTGAGCAAAGCATTAGGCAGAAAAGTTATTTTCGATAAAATATTTGAACCGATCAAACCAGGCGATGTACCAGCAACCTATGCATCAACGGATCTCTTGCAAGCAGCGATTGGCTTTAAACCTCAAACCTCTATTGAAGAGGGTTTGCAACATTTTGCCAATTGGTACGTCAATTACTATAAGCTGTCTTAGTAAGTGGAGGAAAAATAATGGATGTACGTGGTTATGATGTGAGTAATGAGTAAAAGACTGAAAAGGCTACTGCTCGTTTGTATCGTTTTATTTTGGCTCATCGTTATATTTCTATTATCAAGTCAGCCTGCTTCGCATTCTAACGACTTGAGTCAGGGAATAACGGAGAAGGTTGTTAGAGCTATTGAGAAGGTAACTAATCAACAGCTGGACTTGAATCAGTGGAACCACTGGATTAGAAAGAATGCTCATTTCTTTCTATACTTTATATTAGGGATTTTTTTAATGTCCGGGTTAACTGCATTCCGGGTCAGATTGCGCCGAGCGAGTCTGTACGCGTTTGGAATATCCGTTCTTTATGCCATATCAGATGAAGTGCATCAGCTGTTTGTAGATGGGCGTGGCGGACAGGTGCGAGATGTGCTGATTGATTCTGCAGGAGCAGCTTTGGGCATATTGCTATTTGCAGGACTGTACAAGATGCTGCGGATTAGGCGGAAATGAACTGGAATGCCTCGGAATGCTGTATAAATAGTCTTTAAGTCTCTGTGTAATTGGTACTTAATATGGTAATCTACGATTAATTCAATCTGCCATGTGAGGGGATTAACTTGTGGATTAGCCTTTTGACTATACGTTCCTGGCATCGAATAAGCTTGGCTTACCATGAATTATTATTAGATGGCTGCATTTGTTATAGGAAACGATCTGAACTATATTGTAGAATCGATTACCACTATAAAAGATTGCTTGAAAAAGCTGACGCAAGATCGTAAATGCGGCAGCTTCTTTCGTATTAATAGCAGCAAATGAGGAGAGTCGCAGCAGAAATGAATAAGTTGTTTTTGAAGATAATGATTGGAGCAGGCTCGTTAATCGTTGTCGCTCTGATTGTTTATGGAAGTGTGAATTTATACAATAAGTTGTCAAAGGCTTCTGATTTGAAGGGTCAGATAGCAGAACATACGTCTACGGAAGTAGAAGAGAGCGAGCAACCGGGTTTTAACACTGATCATGAAATAAAGCCCAGCCCCTCTGCGACACCTCCCAGCTCGGCGTTACCTGTAGAAAGCGCTGGAACAGTGCAGGGTGGAAATAAGCAAACTGACGGTCAAAGTAATGGGACTGCTGTTCCTTCTGCTACAGTGTCTCCAACGACGTCGCCAGATCAGCCATCCAAGGAACAGGCTTCGGCACCAGTGGATGATGAAAAAGAAAAGTTGAAAAAAGAGATTGATACGAAAATAACTGCTGAAATGGAGAAATTGAAAGCCTCCTGTCAATCGGCAAGTATGAATTTAGCCGCCAAGATTTCAAAAGAGATACAGGCTGATAAAGATGCCTCCCTTGCTACTATCGGGGAAAAATATTTGGCTGCAATTGTAGAAGCCGAAAGTCAATGCGACAGCAGCTTTCAGCAGTTACTGAATCAAGCAACTGCTGAATATGAAGATGCTCAGCTTGCGACAGATTCTATGCCTAATTGGAAGCAGCAATTTGACTCGGCAAAAGAGAAGGCTAGGGAAAAAGCGCTTCAAGCGATCACTGGTTCAGAATAATAAGGTTGAACAAAAGCCCTTGTCGTTATCGACAAGGGCTCGCCTTTTCTTATCCTTTTCCCAATCACTCCGGCTTTAACCCCTCAAATATTAGCTCCACTAATTCATTTGCAGCTTCTTCGACTGTTTGTACAATGTCCATAAAATGCTTGCGATTGCGAATCATAAGCATGCTTGTGTACAGATGGGTGACAAGGACGGGATTACAAGGGCGGATCTCGCCATTCTCAATCGCTTTGCTCAGCGCAGCGGCAATCGATTCGTAGATCGTTTCCTCGGTGCTGCGTATACGCTTGATTTGTTCCTCGGACAAATGGGGGGCTACTTCCCGCATCATCGTTTCAAATTCGACTTCAGCATTGCGCATTCTCCCGATAGCCGCTAGTTTCAGCTTTTGCTGAATGGTTCCTTCGCCGTTCAATATTTTTTGAGTTTGCGCATTGGCAAATGACAATACGTTTACGACGCATTGTGTAAATAACTCTGATTTATTTTGGAAGTAATAATATAAACTAGCTTTTGTAAGCTGGCATGCGCTAGCTACGGAATCCAAAGAGACTTTTTCATAGCCCTGGGTCATAAATAGTTGTGCAGCAGTTTGCAATATAAGCTGCATCGTGTGTATGGAGTCGTCTAGTTTAGGTCTTCCAGGTTTTCTTTTCTTTGGTTGATTAGCCATCGTATTTATCCTCCAGCATAGTTCTTTGCTCTAGTCATATAATAAACCAAATATGAAAAATAAGCATCGGTCAAGAAAGTAGTTGATTAATTAACCGAACAGTATATATAATTAAATGCATCTGTTAGTTTATATTGTAATCCATATCGGGAGTTAGGGAAACGGAGGAAGAGAGAATGGGTAAATTAACGGCTGCTACAGCTGGGCCACGCAGCAAATGGGTGACTGTTGCAGTGTGGTTGATCGTTGCCGTTGTATTAACGATAGCGCTGCCGAATGTGAAGGAGTATGAGCGCAACAACGCACCTAATCTTAAGGATAATGCTCCTTCTGTCGAAGCGAGCAAGCTGATTGCTGAGCAATTTCCTGGCGAAGTCGGCATACCTGCGCTTATTGTATGGCAAAGGGACAGCGGGCTTACGGAAGCGGATTATACTGTCATTCAGAAGCTGGCAGGAGAGTTGGCGGCACAACCGCTAACAGCGCTCCATGATGGCATTCCGCTCCATATGATGCCCGTGCAGGCGCTGCAGCAAATGACGTCAGAGGACGGCACGGTATTTATTCAGCCTTTATTATTTGAAGAGGATACGCAAACTGAAACGCTGAAGGAAAATTTGCTTGCGATTCAGGATAAAACGAAGCAATGGACAGAGAGCAATCCTTTTGAAGCCGGCGTGAATGAAAACAATACGTTAACGGCTAGAATAAGCGGACCTGCTGGCATATTGGTGGACGCTACGGATTTATTCAAAAATGCCGATTTTGTATTGCTGATGGCTACAGTTATTTTAGTACTCGTACTATTATTATTAATTTACCGCTCGCCTATTCTTGCAATTATTCCGCTTGTTGGTGTCGGCTTTGCCTATGTTGTGACGAGCCCGATTCTTGGCTGGATGGCTTCCAAGGGCTGGATTGTCGTTGATTCGCAAGCGATAGCTATTATGACGGTGCTGCTGTTTGGTGCAGGAACAGATTACTGCCTATTTTTCATTACAAGATTCAGACATGAATTGCTGCATACGGAGGAGCATAAAACGGCGATTAAAAAGACTTTCTCGGGTGCGTCTGGCGCTATTGCGATGAGTGGTTTTACGGTTGTGCTTGCGCTTCTTGCTTTATTGGCGGCACATTACGGCGCGTACCAGCGTTTTGCAATTCCATTCAGCTTGTCGATTCTCATTATGTGTATAGCGAGCTTGACGCTTGTTCCGGCAATTCTTGCGATTATAGGCCGCAAAGCTTTTGTACCATTTATTCCAAGAACGGAGCAAATGGAGCGCGAGCATGAGGCGAAAACAGGTAAAAAGCATAAAAAGAAAGATCCTGAGAAGCAGTTTGGCAACCGGATCGGCAAGCTCGTTATTACGAAGCCTTGGACGGTTGTTATTGTCAGCACCTTGCTGTTGGGTGTGTTGGCGATTTTCTCGTACGGTATTCCATATAAATATGATTTGTTATCCTCTTTCCCGGATGATATGCCGTCCAGAGAAGGCTTTAGCCAAATAGCGGAAGCATTCGAGCCCGGCGAGCTTGCGCCTTTGACGCTTGTTATTGGAGATAACAATGTGGCTGATCGCGAGAAGCTAAGAAGCGATGTTGCGCAGGCGATTGAAAAATTCCCGCAGACAGGTTCTGTGAGTGAGCCGCAGAAAAGCAAGGCTTCTGCCGATTATGCTGCCTATACGATTGTGCTGCATACGAATCCTTACGAGCTGGAAGCGATGGAGGCTGTTCCTCAGTTAAGGAAGACGGTAGAAGAAGTGCTGCTGGCTCATGGAGTTGAGAATGCTGCTGATCAAATATGGATTGGCGGGCAAACCGCCGAGCAATATGACAATATGAAAACGAATCAAAGAGACAGCTCCATCATTATGCCGCTAGTTATTTTGCTAATTATGATATTGCTGTTTGTCTATTTGCGCTCAGTGTGGGCGACGCTTTATTTGATTGCTACCGTGTTGCTGTCTTTCCTGGCGGCTTTAGGACTTGGGTGGATCATTCTGCATTACGGCCTTGGGGTCGAAGCGATTCAAGGGGCGATCCCGCTATACGCATTCGTATTCCTAATCGCACTTGGTGAGGATTATAATATATTTATGGTATCGAGCATATGGAAAAAGAGCAGGGAAATGCCGCTTTCCCAAGCGATTAAAGAAGGCGTCAGCCAAACAGGCAGCGTTATTACTTCTGCGGGATTAATATTGGCAGCAACGTTTGCAGTATTAGCCTCCTTGCCGCTGCAGGTTCTGATGCAGTTTGGATTAATTACTGCGATAGGCGTCTTGCTGGATACGTTTATTGTAAGACCGTTCTTAGTCCCTGCCATTACGAAGCTGGTCGGTGAGCGTGTGTTTTGGCCGGCTAAAAAGGCCCGTGTGCGCGGACATTAATAAATAAATAAATAAAAATCCCTGGAGTGTATCGTTTATCTCTGGGGATTTTTTCGTAAATATAACTTCTGCAAATATGCAAATGTTACAGGCGGCAGCCATTTAATCGATAGAGTGACTTCAACATTTTAATATTAAATAATATACTAGATGTTGGAAGATAGATTTCATTATTTATCCAAAAAGAGAGTAATCCGGTAAGAGCAGGAGGATTCGTGATGCAAATTTATTTTAGAGTGAAGGCTGCCGGCAAGCGCAGGCCTGTTTTGGAGTTGGTTGAAGCTTCAATATCGGAATATGCCTCCAGCTTAAGGGAGGTCATTCAAGAAATTGTGACAGAGCAGGTGCGCCGCTATAATGATCGTAGTATTGATCAAGCGATCTTTCCTTATTTAACTCATGAGCAGCTGGAGAATCAGGCACAATCCGGAAAAGTCGGCTTCGGTGCTGCTTACGATGAATGGCAGGCTGATGAAGAGCTGGCTGTTGCCCATGCATGGCAAGCTTTTGAAGATGGCATATATAAAGTGCTTGTAGATGAAAAAGTAATAGAGCGTTTGGATCAACCGCTTGAGCTGAAAGAAGGTGCCGTGTTTACTTTTATACGTCTTACTTTGCTGTCAGGAACGATGTATTAACGCTGGGAGGAATTATGATGGGTCAAAGAGTGGAGATCGACATAAAACAAGAGCGCTTGGATGAGATAGAAAAGCAGCTGCACAAGTCCAGTCATCATCAGTATTATGATTTGGCTAACGGTTTATTTTTGTACATAAACAAAGACTATAATAATCGAGAAGAACGTACAAAACAGCTGTTTGATCAGTTGGATGAGGCTTATGGCTGTTCTATAAAGAAAATAAAAGATGCAGAGACGTTATTGGATGGGGCATTGCACGAGGCTTGCAGCCTTCTATTTGGTGCAGCGCGTACGGAGGATTTGTTTGATTTGCTGCGCAGACGGCTGGAGTATACGTATTCGGGTCAATATTCTTATCGAAAAGGCTACCGATCGCAAAATTGCAGTTATTATTTAGATGGAATATTAGAGCTTGTGTCTTGTTATTATTTTTACCAAGCTTATGATTTCACGGTGCTTGAATATTTGACCTCGCCAGATAAACAGTTGTCAGATGACTATATTATGTCTTATCTGATTGCAAGGGAAATTGATAATGGCAATAAGGCAGTTGTTGAAGCATTAAGCGATGTTTTATTTGGTGAAAATCAGACGGCGCTTCTATCCCGTAATATGATTCGCGGAATTGTCCGAAGCCATAGCGTAGAATGCTACCAGATGCTCGGCAAGCTTCTCCTTGCTGCCAGATTGCAGGAGGGCTTGCGCCAGCATATCGTTGAAAGCCTGGATGAAGGGACGCTAGAGGCAGCTATTTATCTGGTTAAATTTATTATAGATAATAAATTAGAAAGATTCAGCGCTGTAATACGAGCGCTTGATACGTGGACAGGCCTTGGGTTTTCGGATCAAAAGCCTGCGGTCATCCGCAAATGTCTGGAGCTTGCGCTTCGCTCTTTAACAGATCCTTCTTATGCGGCTGAAGCGGAGCAAAGCAGTGATGCTTTAGTTTATTATTTTATGCTGTGGGGAGCGGCTTACAGAGAAATAGAGGAGACGAAGGAGCTTATAGAACGTACTTTGCAAAGCGGCGCCAGATATAAGAAGCTGGCTGCCTTGTATTTTTTGTCGCACTCTGATCTGGGCAAGGTGCAGCATGAGGTAGCGGCAAGGCATCTCCCTGCAGCGGCAGATGATATGGAATTGCTGGCATGGCTGCTTAGAAATTACCATTATGAATATAGCAGCATAAGCACCTATAGTTGGGAACGCCGCAAGATGGAGCCGAACGGGCCGACTTCGCCTCTTGATCCGGATTTCGATAAGCGGAAGGAGCAGTTTGATGTTTTGCTGCAGCTGTTCCAGCAGCTGAAAGGCTCGACAAAGGTTTTCAATGAAAGTGTATTTCCATGGGGCGCCATTCAGCTTGACCCTGATGAAGTGATGGGCAGGCTGCTGACGATTGTATCCTATGATTTTAATTCCAGTATGATTGATCGTTTAATAGATTCCTATGACCATATGGGTACCCAAAATAGACTTGCTTTTATTGTTTATTATATACGCAGGCTGCAAAGCGAGAAGCAGCGGGCATTTTTATTGACAGCATTGGGCGATAAGAGCTCAAGCAACCGTGAGGCTATATTAAAAATAATGGGTGAGCTGGAGCTTACTGCCCCCGAACAGGACAGAGTTACTGCGCTGTTAAAGCAAAAATCGGGTGCGGTCAGACAGGGCGCGATTGAATTGTTAATCAAGCAAAATGATGAACCGCTAAGCGCAGCGTTGACTGAGCTGCTGGCAGCATCCAGCGTGCAGCAGCGGCTTGCAGGGCTGGAGCTTGTAAACCAATTGCAGCACAGCGATGGGCGGCAGGCTTTGTATTCTGCAATGCTGCAAAAGGTCGAGCAGCTTCATGCCGCTGGCCGCGCCACGGCGCAGGAGCAGGTGCTCATTGATAAGCTGCTGAATACTGTGCAGCCGCAGTACAGTGCAAGCAATGGCTTTGGCTTGTATGATCCTGACGCTGCTATCCATATTCCCGATGAATATCATCATCCTGCACTGCAAAAAGCTGATTCCATGCCGCTTCCGCTTACGCCGCAGATTGAAGGGGTATTGTACATCAATAGCGAGCGTTTGAAGCAAATTGCCGCGCATTTTGCAGCCATATTTGAAGGGAACAAGGATTACGAATATGAAACGGAATATTATGACGGCAGAATTGAAAAAGTATTGCTTGGCAATCAATACTATAGCCTCAGCAAAATGTACAATGGGCAAGAAAAAGGGAATGACGCCAAAGATAGGCTTGATCATTATCCGCTACCTGAGCTGTGGAGACAAGCAGCCCGGGATTTGAAGCTGACAGCATCAGATATGCTGCAGCTATTATCGGCGACAATCGGAACCAGGGAAGAATTTAATCATAGAGAAGCTTGGTCTAAAGAGATTTACAGTGATGTCATCGAGCATATGTATGATGGAATCTGGGATCTGCCTTATTTTAAGTTTATCGTTCAATTGATTCGTTTGCTGCTTGCTGAGCAAAATCAGCAGGAGGTATTCCGCCTATGCATGGATACGTATAAGCATTTGCGTTCCAGAATGACCGTGGAGCAGTGCAGCCTGAACAGTTATGCGTATAACGAGGATTACTATTATAGGGACAGACATGAACCGCCGCTCGAATCCTGGCTCATAACCTTCTGGCTGAATGAAGCTAACTCCGTGATTGAAAACGACGAGCAGTTTACGGAGTGGTTTTATACCGCTTATTCCAGCTATCAATTAACAGAGAAAAAGTACGGCTCGCTGCTTCAGCTTGATTTATTTGCCCGCGCTTTGCAGCTCGGTTTGTTGACAGAGCAGCAAATGCTAAAGGAAATGATGACGGGCTTGTTTGCAGACGATTTGATCCGTTTGCTTACACACCCGAAATGGAGCAAGACCGCATTAACCTATAGTCCCCGTTTGGCTGATCTGACGAAGCAAGCGGTGGACCGGATGGTAGAAATCGAAGCGCTGCGCGGTGATATGCCGACTGAGGTTTCATCATTGGTCAGATTTATTTACAGGTTTGAAGGGATGAGGCATTTTACGAGCCTTTTAACCGGCTTGGGCAAAGAGACGTTTCAACGCGGCTACAGCTATGGCAGCAGAGAGACGAAGAAGGAGATACTCAGCTCCTTGCTGCAAAGCTGTTATCCGGCTGAACCGGAAGATGCTGCTTTGCTTGGCAAGCTGCTCACGGATACGGATATTTCGGAGCAGCGTTTGCTTGAAGCGGCAATGTATGCACCGCAGTGGGTAAATATTGTACAGCAATATTTGGGCTGGCCGGGCTTAAAGAGTGCAGCCTGGTACTTTCATGCTCATATCAATGCGACCTTCTCGGCCCAGAAGGAAACGGAGGTAGCGATTTTCTCGCCAATTTCTCCGCAAAGCTTTAACGACGGCGCATTTGACAGTGCGTGGTTTAAAAGCGCATATGCTGAGATTGGGGATGAGCGATTCCAAATGCTGTACATCTGTGCCAAGTATATTTCGGACGGCGGCAGCAGCCATCGCCGCGCCCAGCTTTTTGCCGATGCGACGCTTGGCAGGCTGGATAAGGAGCAGCTGGCGGAGGAAATCGCCAAGTCGCGCAACAAAGACAAGCTGCTCAGCTTTACGCTTATTCCGGTTAAAGAAAACGATAAGCAGGATGCACTGGAGCGTTACGAGTTTATTCAGCGGTTTCTGAAGGAAAGCAAGCAGTTCGGCGCTCAGCGGCGTGAGAGTGAAGGGGTTGCCAGCGCAATCGCTTTGGAAAACCTGGCGCGTAATTTGGGCTACAGCGATGTCAATCGAATGATGTGGACGCTTGAAGCAGATAAATTTGAGGAGATTAAAAAGTATTTTAGCCCGCAAACTATTAACGGTGTAGAGCTTTGGCTTGCCATTGAAGAGGAAGGCGAAGTAACTATACATGTAGAAAAAGCAGGAAAAGCTTTGAAGAGTATACCGTCTGCGATAACTAAGCATGAGCAGGTGCTTCAGCTCAAAGAGCTGCAAAAGTCGCTTAAAGATCAATACGCCAGGGCGCGGAAAAGCCTGGAGCAGGCGATGGAGCACCAAACGGTTTTCACGCTTGAAGAATTGATCAACATTACCCGAAATCCAATTGTAGCGCCGCTGGTCCAGTCATTGGTGTGGGTGCTGCCAGCTGAGCGTCAGCTTGGATATTTGCATCAAGCCAGTGGCGAATATTCGCATCAAGCCAATGGCGGATATTCGCATCAAGCCAATGGCGGAAATTTGCGTCAAGCCAGTGGCGAATTCTCGCTTCGTCAGCCGGATGGCACGTTGAAAGAGCTTGCCGCAGAAGCTGTCCTGTACCTCGCTCACCCAGTGGACCTATATGAATCCGGTTTGTGGAGCGACTTCCAAAAGGACTTGTTCGAGCGGCAAATCAAGCAGCCGTTTAAGCAGGTATTCCGTGAATACTACCGCATGGATGTGGATGAAGCGGCAGCGGGTACGGTATCCCGCCGTTACGCGGGTCATCAGGTGCAGCCGCAGCGAACCGTGGCACTGCTGCGCGGACGGACGTGGACCGTAGATTATGAGGAAGGGCTGCAAAAGGTTTATTACAAAGAAAACCTGATTGCCCGCATGTATGCGATGGCTGATTGGTTCTCTCCGTCAGACATTGAGCCGCCGACACTGGAGACGGTGCAGTTTTTTGATCGGGCTACCTTCAAGCCGGTGAGGCTGGATCAAGTTCCTGCTATAATTTTTTCCGAAGTGATGCGGGATATCGATCTTGTCGTCAGTGTTGCGCATGCAGGCGGCGTTGATCCGGAGGCTAGCCATTCTACTGTTGAGATGCGAGCCGCCATTGCCCGCGAGCTGCTTATGCTGCTGGATGTAGGCAATGTGCGGATTGAAGGCTCGCACGCGCATATTACAGGCACGCTTGGCGAGTACTCCGTGCATATGGGATCGGGTGTTGTTCATAAGAAAGGAACTGGAGCGCTGAATATTGTGCCTGTTCATTCGCAAAGCCGGGGCAGACTGTTCCTGCCGTTTGTGGACAGCGATCCGCGCACCGCGGAAATTATGTCCAAGCTGCTGCTCTTGGCTGAGGATAACAAGATTAAAGATCCGAGTATACTGGCGAAGCTTTAAGTCGAGTTGTATGAATCCTGGAGAACGCAAGTTTTCCTTTACGCTGCTGGATTCCTTTACCTTGAATGGCAGAGCCGATGTGTACGTATATAAAAAGAACTTGCAGCGATTGCTGCAAGTTCTTTTTTAT